>CAXUFS010000198.1:0-5414 GCA_964250315.1 uncultured Kineosporia sp.
CGCCCCCGGCGGGCGGAGAGCATCCGGTACCGCTGACCGGGCTGGGCGGGGCCGAGGCGGCAGGGTTCCGGTGCGGATGGCCTCGAACACGGAGGTGGTGGCCCGCACCGGCGGCACCCCCAGTTCCTCGGCCAGGACCCGCACACACTGGTGATAGGCGTCCAGCGCATCCTGCCGGCGTCCAGTCCAGGCCAGCAACCGCATCACGCTGCGGTGGGCCGGCTCGTGCAGGGGATCCAGGGTCAGCCAGCGGGCCGCGTCGGCCAGGGCGGCGTGCACTTCGCCCGAGCGCAGCCTGGCCGTGACCAGTCGTTCCATCAGTGCCCCGGCATCCCGGCGAAGCTCGGCCCCCCGTCTCAGCACCCAGTCCTCGAAAGGCGGGCAGTCGCGCAGGCTGAAACCGGACATGAACTCACCACGGATCAGGCCGGCCGCAGCCGCCCAGTCACCCGGCTCGGCACTGCTCTTCAGCCGGGTGAAGGTGATGATGTCGCTGCTCACCCGGCCGGGATCCAGCTGGACGCTGGCCCGGTCGGTGCGTACGGCCTCGCCGGTGGCCGCCAGCAGGACGGACAGGGTGCGGCGCAGCGCTCCCCGGGCCCGGCCCTCGTCCGCCTCCGGCCACAGCATCGCGGCCAGCTCCTCGCGGGCCACCGGGCTCTGGCCGTCGGCTTCGGCGGTGGCCAGCACTGCCAGCAGGGCACCGGCCTTGCGGGTGTCCACCGTCAGGGGCCGGTCGTCCATGGTCAGGACCGGGGCACCCAGCAGGTCGACCCGGAGCGAGGGCGGCACGCCGAAACTGTACGACGCCCGCTGGGCGACGTGCGTTACGGAATGCCCTAATGGGCAGTTTGCCGGAACGTTCAGCGTCGTAACGTTGCCGGAACGCCGGATCAGGCATTGTCAGCTGCGTGAGCGAATCCGGAATCGGGCGGCTGAACGAACAGTCGTGGCCATGGCTGGGCCGCTGGCGGCGGAAGAAGGCCGGCGCCGTGGACGCCGCCAGCGCAACTGCGGTGGCTGCGCACCAGGTGGCCGGAGGGGAGGGATCGGGTTCGGGTCCCGTACAGCCGCCGGGCAGGCAGGTGCAGATCGCCCCGTCCGATCCGCTGCTGGTCTACCTGCTGCACGCCGGCGGCCCGGTCGAGCTGGCCGAACTGGAGCTGGACTCCGCCGCCGTTCGCGAACTGCGAGCCGCGGGCATCGCCCTGGTGGTGCCGCTGGTGAGCAGTGGTGAGCTGATCGGCACCCTGAACCTGGGCCCGCGGCTGTCCGAGCAGGGCTACTCCTCAGACGATCGCCGGCTGCTGGACACCCTGGCCAGTTACGCCGCCCCGGCGATGCGGGTCAACCAGCTGGTCCGGGACCGGGAGTCCCAGGCCCGCAACGTGGAACGGATCGAGCAGGAGCTGCGGGTGGCGCAGCTGATCCAGCAGCAGTTCCTGCCCAGCGATCTGCCTGACCTGCCCGGCTACCACGTGGCCGCGTTCTACCGCCCGGCCCGGACCATTGGCGGCGACTTCTACGACTTCGCTCGGCTGAGCGACGGACGGCTGATGCTGATCTGCGGAGACGTCACCGACAAGGGAGTTCCAGCGGCGCTGGTGATGGCCAGCACACACGCGCTGCTGCGTGAGGCCAGCTCGCGGATGACCTCACCGGGGGCGGTGCTGGCTCGGGTGAACGACCTGCTCTGCACCGACATTCCGGCGCACATGTTCGTCACCTGCTGTGCCCTGGTCCTCGATCCGGCCGACGGCACGCTGGTCTTCGCCAACGCCGGACACAACCTGCCCTACGTGCGGACCAGTCAGCCGGACGGCGTCCGGGAGATCACGGCGACCGGGATGCCGCTCGGTCTGATGCCCGGAATGGTGTACGACGAGACGCAGGACCGGCTCGCCCCCGGCGAATGCATCCTGTTGCACAGCGACGGACTGGCCGAGGCCCACGACGAGAACCGCAAGGACATGTTCGGTTTCGGCCGGCTCAGCCGCCTGGTCGGTGAGTCGGACGGCGGAGAAAAACTGATCGACACCCTGCTGATGGAACTTTCCGCGTTCACCGGCCCCAACGTTGAGCAGGAGGACGACATCACGCTGGTCACCCTCGAACGATCCGCACGGCCAGCGTTCACCCTGACCACTTTCACCGAAGTGCCACTCGCACAGGGGAAATCATGACCACAACCTGGCGCCTGCTCGATGAGTTCAGTGAACGCAGCGAGCCCGGGCGCGAACGTCAGGCGGAACAGCGTGTCCGTCAGTCCGTTTCAGGCCTCAATCTGAGCACCGACGAACTCGACCGGCTCGCCACTGCGGTGGCCGAGACAGTGATGAATGCGATCGAGCACGGGAACCACAACCAGCCCACGCTGCCGGTGGACATCTGTGTCCGCTCCGATGGCGCCAGCGTAGAAGTGCTGGTCAGTGACAACGGCGGCCTGCGGGAGCTGCCGGAGCATCCCGAGATGCCCGATCTGGACGCCAAACTCGACGGCCGCCAGACCCCCCGCGGCTGGGGCCTGTTCCTGATCCGCAGCATGGTGGACGAGCTGGACATCGTCCAGGATCCGGCTGACCCGGCCCGCCACACCGCCCGGCTGCTGCTCCGGATCACCCGGCCCAGCCCGACTGTCAAGGAGGATCATCATGTCCAGCCGATGTGAGGCGGTCGTGGAACCAGCCTCCGAAGCTGCCGGAACTGCCATCATCCGGCTCAGTGGGGAGATCGACGGCAGCGCCAAAACCATTCTGCCGCAAGCCTATATCCAAGCCATGGCCGACGGTGACCCGGCCACCGTGCTACTGGACTTCAGCCGGGTCGACTACATCAATTCCACCGGCATCGCCGTGATCGTCGGTGTCCTGGCCATGGCCCGCTCGCAACACCGGGTGATCTCCGCGCTCGGCCTGAGCGACCACTACAAGCACATCTTCACCATCACCCGCCTGGTCGACTTCATTCAGCTGGTCGACCCGGCCGACATCACATCCTCGGGACAGGGGTAGCGAACATGGCTTCGGTCAGCATCGACATGTCAGTGCGGCGCGAATCACCAGCTGTCGCCGTCATCGCCGTCAGGGGCGACGTCACCGCCGCCTGTGAGCAGGTGCTCAACGCGGCCTGGGAGGAGGCGAGCCAGAGCCCGACCAAGGTGGTGATTCTCGACTTCACCGGGCTGGCCTACATGAACAGCTCCGGGATCGGGATGCTGGTCACCGTGCTGGTGCGGGCGAACCGGGCCAAGCAGCAGCTGATGGCCTTCGGCCTGACCGATCACTACTGCCAGATCTTCAACCTGACCCGGCTGGACGAGGCGATCCACATCCATCCGGATGAGGAGTCTGCCCTCAAGGCCGCCAGCGAGCGTGCGGCATGAGCGCCGGGCTGCCGGCCCAGGGCGAGCCCCCGTCCGCCGAACAGCAACCTCCGGCGCGGTCGGACGTCGCGCACTGGGCCAAGGTGGACGGGGCCAGGCTGGCGGTGGGCACCGGGGCCGACGCGGCGATCAACGGCTGGGGCATTGCTGGCCGCCGGGTGACCGGGCCGATGCAGGGTTTCGGGCGGCTGTGGCAGCGCACCTACACCCTGCCGATCGGCTCAGTGGCCACTCCGCAGGAAGCAATCGCTCTGTGGCGCAGCCACTTCGGCGAGTTCTGGCCCAACGGCAACCGCTTCTACGGAGCCATCGAAGGGATCAATCCCGGCGACGTGGCGCCGATCTCGGTGAACACCGGAGCCGGGCTGAAGCTGACCACGGGCGTGCTGGTGATCTACGCCGACGACGAGTCGTTCAGCTTCATGACCCCCGAGGGCCACATGTTCGCCGGGATGATCACCTTTTCGGCACACGAGACGCCGCAAGCGTCCGGGTTCAGCGACCCGGCCGCGGGCAGCTCGGATCCAGTCAGAGACACCACGCTGCAGGTGCAGGTGCTGATCCGGCCCAATGACCCGATCTGGGATCTTGGCATGCCCGTGATGAAGTTCATGGAGGACCGATTCTGGGCCGCAACCATGCGAAACCTGGCTCATCGGCTGGGATCCCAGGCCAAGGACGTTGACGTGGTCTCGGTGATCGTGGACCGTAAGCGGCTCTGGCACAACGCCAAGAACGTCCGCTACAACGCCGCGGTTCGCAGCACCATCCATCTGGTCGGCACTCCCTTCCGAGCGCTGGCCAGGCTGGTCCGGCACCGCTGAAAGGGGCAGCGCTGGTGGCCGGTAGGGATGTGGGGGTTGAACGCCGCCCAGGAGGCGATCCGCCGCGATCTGCGGGCAGCGGTGCCGCAACGGGTGCCCCGGGGACCCGGCGGACGGCTCTGGTGGCCGGGCTGATCGGGGCCGTGCTGGCGGCGACCGTGGCCGGTCTGGTACTCAACCTGCTGTCGCCCACCGCTGATGGACAATGGCGGATTGCGCAGATCTGCTACCTGAGCGATGCGTTCTGGTTCGGCGGAATCGGCGGCTTCCTGGTGCTGCGGGTGCGCGGCAATGTCACGGCCTGGGCGCTGCTGGTAGTGGGGGTCACCGGCGCCTCCAGCAACTGCGTCCAGGGACTGCTGAACCTGCACCGGCAAGGGCATCGGCTCCCGGCGGCCCTGGTCAGCTGGGCCGCCTGGCTGGACAACTGGACCTGGCTGATCGCTTTCGGCGCCCTGTTCGTGTTGCTGCTCTACTTTCCTGACGGCCGCCAGCCCGGCCGGTTCTGGGGGCCGGTGGCGTTCAGCCTGTACGCCGTCCTCGGGGTGGCCCTGGTCATCTGCGCCGGAGTCGGGGTCAGCGTGGAGTACCCGGGGGTCGCGACGCCGGTCCGGTTGGCCCCGATCGCTGGGCTGCCCCGGCACACTCTGGACACCCTGGTGAACGGCTGGCTGCTGGGCTACTACGCGCTGGTCCAGCTGGTGCTGGTGATCAGCCTGCTGATCCGCTGGCGCCGTTCGCAGGGTGCCGGGCGGGCTCAGCTGAAGTGGCTGCTGGCTGCGGCCGGCTTCTTCATCGCGCTGACCGCCGTCTTCAACCTGGCGGACGTGATCACCCGCTCCGCGGTGGACGACGGCGGCCTGGCCGACCTGGTCAGCCAGATCGCGATCTGGCTGATCCCGATCGCGATCGCGGTGGCTGTGACGCGGCACGGGCTGTATGAGATCGACCGTGTGGTGAGCCGGACCGTGTCGTACTCGGTGCTGGTGGCGCTGCTGGCGGCGGCGTATGCGGCGGTGGTGACCAGCGTGTCAGCGCTGGTGCCGGATCGGCTGGGGTCGCTGCCGGTGGTGGCGGCGACGCTGGCGGTGAGTGCGTTGTTCCTGCCGGTGCGGCGGGGGGTGATCCGGGTGGTGGATCGGCGGTTCAACCGGTCCCGCTACGACGCGGAGGTGGTGGTGGCGCAGTTCGCCGACCGGGTCCGGGGC
>CAXUFS010000199.1:0-5390 GCA_964250315.1 uncultured Kineosporia sp.
GCCCGGGGCCAGTCCCGAGCCCAGTCCCGAGCCCAGTGCCGAGCCCAGTCCCCCGCTGGCCCGGCGCAGTCATGGCGAGCCACCGGGCGAACAGAGCCGTCCGGCCCGGTCGGAGTCTCCGGCGGATGCATTCGCTGAATTGGCGGCGTCGGCCCGGGCTTCACAGCCCTCTGCGCCACCGCAGCCGGCCCGGCTTCCCATTCCGCAGCCGAGTAACGAACCCGATCCGGCCACGCTGGCCAATCTGGCCCCCTCCAGCCAGAACAGTTCCGGCCTTGGCCTTGTCCCGGACACCGGACACCGCGAGCTGGGCGATGCCGACCGATCACATATCGCGTCGCAGGCGCTGACCGAGCTCAGCCGGCTGTCCTCGTACAGGCCGGCTGCGCTGCAGCCACCCAGCGGTGGCCTGCAGCGGCGAACTCCGGGCCCGGTGCCGGGCGCACCGCAGCCGCCCGAACCTGGGCCGAACCCGGGTCAGCGAGCCAGGACGGCGTCCAGCGTTCGATCGATGCTGTCCGGATTCAAGGCTGGAGTGGAACGCGGCCGCACGTCGCCGTCCGCCAGCAGGCCGGCCTCCCGGGGCGGCCCGCGCTATCGGCAGCCGGAGGGCGAGGGTGGCGATGGCTGATCCGATAACACCGATCGCGCAACCGATCTCGCTCTCGCTGAACGCCACCATTCCGGCCCAACCGCACATTCGGAGGACGACGCTGTGACCGCCATGAGTCCCGAAGCGGCCAACTTCAACTGGCTGCTGGACAATTTCGTCAAGAACGTTCCCGGGGTCCGGCACACTCTGGTCGTCTCGGCCGATGGCCTGTTGATGGCGATGTCGGATGAGCTGGACCGCACCGCCGGGGATCAGCTCTCGGCGATCGTGGCAGGCCTGTCCAGCCTGACCCGGGGGGCCGCCCGGCAGCTGCGCTCGGGCGACGTCCGGCAGTCCATCGTCGAGATGGACACCCAGTTCCTCTTCCTGATGGCGATCTCGGATGGGTCGGTGCTCGCCGTGACCGCCGATGCGACCTGCGACGTGGGCATGGTCGGTTACGAAATGGCCCTTCTGGTGAGCCGTTCCGAAGCCACCCTTACTCCGAACCTGATCAGCGAGATGCGATCACGGCTGCCGGTGTCCGGTCCGACCCGCACCTCGATGGCCCGGTGAACCCGGTGGACCGGGACCCGGAGTGGATCGAGGAGTCGGCGGCCGTCCGGCCCTACGCCCGTACCGGAGGCCGCACCCGGGGCAACGGAACACTGCTCCCGATTGAGGCTCTGGTCATCGGCAGTCCCAGCCGGTCGGCGGTGATCCTCACCGGGGAACGCGCTCAGATCATGGAACTCATTGCCCAGCAATATCTTTCGATCGCTGAATTGTCGGCTCATCTCAGCCTGCCGGTCGGTGTCATCCGGGTGCTGGTCGCTGATCTGGCTGAGGACGGGCTGGCCGACGTGGCCGGGCGAGGAGCCTCGGAGCAGAACCCGGCCGCCACGTTGAGGATCTTGGAGAGTGTTCTCAATGGCATTTCCGCGCTCTGACCACCGGCCGGCCCAGGCTGGATCCCGTCAGCTCCCGGCTCAGCCCCCGACCACCGTGAAGATCGTGGTGGCAGGCGGTTTCGCGGTCGGGAAGACCACGTTCATCGGGTCGATCTCCGACATCGAGCCACTGTCCACCGAGGCGTCGATGACCGAGCATTCGGTCGGAGTGGATGACGCCGGCCAGCGCAGCGACCGGAAGACCGAGACCACGGTGGCGATGGACTTCGGCCGGATCGCCCTGCCCGGCGATCTGTGGCTGTATCTGTTCGGCACTCCGGGCCAGGACCGGTTCCTGTTCATGTGGGACGACCTGGTCCGGGGCGCAGCTGGCGCGGTGGTGCTGGTGGACACCGATCGGCTGGAGCAGTGCTTCCCGGCGGTCGATTACTTCGAAGCCCGCGAGATCCCGTTCGTGGTCGCGGTGAACTGTTTCGATGGCGTAGCCCGCCACCAGCTGGACGACGTGCGGGACGCGCTGGCGGTCCCGGCCGGCGTCCCCATGCTCTATACCGACGCTCGTTCCCGGGCGGCGACCAAGCAGACGCTGGTCCTGCTGGTGCAGCACGCCATGCGCCGGCTGGCCGGCGCTCGCAGCTGACCCATTCAGGCCCGGTCCAGAACTGCCCGCGCTCGCAGTATTGGAGCAGCCCGGACCGCAGGTGCCACAAGATCGTTCCTGATCAATTGGATATCAACTAGATTCGCCGGTGTGGACACTCCGGAGGAGCCAGGCCGCGACGCCGGGCCCGGCGGGGGGCAGCCGGACCGGTATACCCGGCGCATCCCGCCGGGACAGCCCGCCTTCCTGTTGCTGATCATCTGTGGCCTGGCCTGGATCGTGCTGTATCGGCATCCCAGCTCAGGGCTGCGGCTCTTCAGCCTGATCCTGATCGCCGTGCTGGCCGTAATGGTGATAACCAGCCTGCGAATGTATTTGGTGGCCGACCACGAGGGCGTCGGCGTCCGGTACATCAGGGACGGGGTCTGGATTCCGTGGGCCGAGGTGGCGCGGATCGAGATCAATCGGGTCAGGGGCAGCGCCACGGTGCGAATAGTGCGCCAGGACGGCACCTACGCCGACGTCCCGCCTTCCCTGCTGCAGCCACTGAAACCGACCACCGTGCCCAAAGCTATGAGCCAATTGCGGTATGTGATCAATTCCCTGGAGAGCCTGCGGCGGTGAAAGGGATCCCGGCTTCGGCGTCTTGCCCTAGCGCCGGAGTCGGGTGCACTCTCGGTTCACCGAACGGTCCACATCGTCGTGATGTCTCGCCCTCGCCGGCCTGACTATCGGGGCCTTGATGGCCGCTGACTAGCGAGCGAGGTGTGGGATGGCGACTATGGCGGACGTCGCTCGCTTGGCTGGGGTTTCGGTCAGCACCGTCTCCTACGTGCTCAGCGGCGAGCGGCCGATATCTCAGGCGACCAAGCAGCGGATCGAACTCGCGATGGCCGAACTGGGCTACACGCCTAACGTGCTGGCCCGTGGGCTGAAATCCAAGCGGAGCCGGATCATCGCCCTGCTCTTTCCGGTCAGCGGCCTGCAGCTCGGGCTGAGCTCGATGGAGTACATCCTAGCCGCTTCCGATCATGCCCAGTCCCAGAATTATCACCTCCTGTTGTGGACGAGTAACGCACGGTCCCTGGCCAGTCTCTCCGGTCTAGCTGCCCAGGGTCTGGTGGACGGCGTCCTGGTGATGGAGGTCCAGCTGACCGACGAACGGCTCCAGGTGCTCGAGGACGCCGGGCTGGCCCTGGCGATGATCGGCCGGACCGACGACATGCGCGGATTCGACTTCGTCGACACTGACTTCGCCGACTGCGCCCGGCTGGCTGTGGGTCACCTGACCGAACTGGGTCATCGGCACATCGGTTTCGTGAACCTGGCCACCTCGGCCCTGGAATCGCGCCGGGGCAACGCGATCCGGCTGGCCGAGGGCCTGATGAAGGCGGCCGCTGAGTACGGCGCCGATCTCCACATGGTTCCGTCCGAGAGCACTTTCGATGCGGGGCGCCGGGCGCTGGACGAACTGCTCCGGCTCGACCCCGACCTCACTGCGGTGATCGCCTTCAACGAACAGGCGGTCAGCGGCGTGATGGCGGCGGCGGCCGAGTCCGGGCGCCGGATCCCGGAGGACCTGGCGGTCCTGTCCATCGACATGCCGCAACAGCTGGCGATCATGACCAACCCGCCGATGACGACGGTGGGCCCCTCGGCGGCGGCAATGGGCCGCGCGGCCGCGGACATGCTGATCAGGAAGCTGGAAGGAGGCCCGGGAACTCCCTGCCAAGAACTGTTCGGGGGCACATTACACATTCGTGGAACCACGGCGCCAGTAGCGGTAACGGCCGTCTGAGTGCGATCCGCGCTTCACCTGAACAGTCTCTATAACGGCTTGATGTCAGCCTTTTGTGAACGTTGACACAATCCAGCGCAGGGTCGTAACTTCGCTGAAATCGTCGAAACGAATCGACGCGGATTCGGACGGAAGGACAGCTATGCGCTCTAAGCGTGCCGCAGTTGCGGTTTCGGTGACGAGCTTGGCCATGTTGCTCGCCGCATGTGGTGGCGGAAGCGACAGCAACTCGGCCAGCCAGGGCGCCTCAGCCCGGGGCCCGATCACGTACGTGACCGGCAAGGACAACACGGGAATCCTGCCGTTCATCGCCGACAGCTGGAACAAGACCCACCCCAACGAGAAGGTCACGATCAAGCAGCAGACCGACCAGGCTGACCAGCAGCTGCAGGATCTGCAGCAGCACTTCAACGCCAAGGACCCGGGCTACGACGTGGTCTCGGTGGACGTCGTCTGGAGCGCGGAGTTCGCGGCCAAGGGCTGGCTGGTCCCGCTGAAGGGTCAGTTCGCTCTGCCGACGGAGTCGCTGCTTCCGGCCACGGTCAAGGCGGCGACCTACAACAACACGCTGTTCGCTTCGCCTTCGACGTCTGACGGCGGCCTGCTGTACTACCGCTCGGATCTGATCAAAACGGCTCCCACCACGTGGAAGGAGCTGATCGCTGACTGCCAGGGCAAGACCACGCCGTTCACGATCACCGGCCCGAAGCCTGGCTGCTACGCGGGTCAGTTCTTCAAGTACGAGGGTCTCACGGTGAACGCGGCCGAGGCGATCAACGCGGCCGGCGGCACCATCGTCGGCCCGGATGGGAAGACGCCGAGCGTCAATACCCCGCAGGCTGCCACCGGCCTCAGCTTCCTGGCCGACGGCTTCAAGCAGGGTTACATCCCGAAGGAGGCTCTGGGCTTCAAGGAGACCGAGAGCCTGAACGCGTTCTCGAACGGCCAGCTCATGTTCATGCGGAACTGGCCGTATGCCAACGCCGTCCTCAACGGCAAGGGGTCGAAGGTCATCGGTAAGTTCGGCATCGCGCCGCTTCCTGGCCCGGACGGTCACGGCGCGTCCAGCCTCGGCGGGCACAGCAACGCCATCAGCGTGTACTCCAAGTACAAGGCGACGGCGTTCGACTTCGTGAAATTCATGGAGAGCGACGCTATCCAGCGCTACACCCTGTCGAAGGGTGGCGGCGCCCCGGTGGTCTCCGCGCTCTACTCCGACGCCGCGCTGGTCAAGCAGTTCCCGTACCTGCCGGTTCTGCTGAAGAGCATCGAGACCGCGGTTCCCCGCCCGGTCACGCCGTTCTACCCCGCCGTGACGGAGGCGATCGAGACCAACTCCTACGCAGCGCTTCAGGGCACCGATGTGGCGACGGCACTGAAGAACATGAACTCCGCTATCGCGTCGGCAGGCGCTGGCGGCTGACGACTCCACCTGGCTGGCCGCGCGGGTTGGGGGGGGGGGGTTAGACCGGGCCACCCAGGCGGTGG
>CAXUFS010000200.1:0-5360 GCA_964250315.1 uncultured Kineosporia sp.
CCTTCGGCCTGGTCCGCGGGCGGGAACTGGTGCACGCCGAACTGCGCGCGATGGCCGTGGAATCAGCCAGTCTGGGCCTGGTCCGTGAGCGGGAACTGGAACTGCCGCGTGGCCCATTCGGCCGCGGCCGCTTGGTGGTGTTCGCCCGGGTTGCCCCGCTGGCCGCTGGGCTCACCCTGATCCTGGTCGAGGACCGGACCGAGGCCCGCCGGGTCGAGGAGGTCCGTCGCGACTTCGTGGCCAACGTCAGTCACGAGCTGAAGACCCCGGTCGGAGCATTGCGCCTGCTGGCCGAGGCGGTGGCCGACGCCGCTGGTGACCCGGTCGCCGTGCGCCGCTTCGCTCAGCGGATGGAGCGGGAGTCGCAGCGGCTGACCCAGCTGGTGCAGGAGATCATCGACCTGTCCCGGCTTCAGGTGGCCGACGCCCTGCACTCGCCGGAGCCGGTCAGCATCGATGAGGTGGTGACCGAGGCGGTGGACCGCTGCGAGCAGGCGGCTCAGGTCAAGCGGATCGACGTGGTGATCGGCGGCGACGAGGGAGCGGTGGTCTACGGCGATCACGCTCTGCTCGTCACCGCCGTCCGGAATCTGGTCGACAACGCCATCTCGTACTCGGCCGAGGACACCCGGGTGGGGGTGAGCGTGCGCCGGGACGGCGGCATCGTCGAGGTCGCGGTCCGTGACCAGGGGATCGGGATCGCCGCTCCGGACCAGACCCGGATCTTCGAGCGCTTCTACCGGGTCGATCCGGCCCGCTCCCGGGCCACCGGAGGAACCGGACTGGGCCTGAGCATCGTCAAGCACGTGGCCGCGAATCACGGTGGCGAGGTCACGGTCTGGAGTGCGGCCGGTCAGGGGGCGACCTTCACCCTGCGGTTGCCTGAGACCATCCAGCCGCCGGTCCTGAGCGGCGAAGGCCCAGCCGATCCCGATGTGGCACGGAATCCCGCTGGATCGGCTGGAACGCCCGGCCCGGCCTCGGAGACAGCTGAGCAGGCCCCACTGGAGAGGAGCACCACGTGACCCGGATCCTCGTCGTCGAGGACGAAGAGTCATTCAGCGATCCGCTGTCCTACCTGCTGCGCAAGGAGGGGTATGAGGTCGCCGTGGCTGGTGATGGACCGGCTGCGCTGGAGGAGTTCGACCGCAACGGCGCTGACCTGGTGCTGCTCGACCTGATGCTGCCCGGCCTGCCCGGGACGGAGGTCTGCCGCCAGCTACGAACCCGCAGCAAGGTCCCGGTGATCATGCTGACCGCCAAGGACAGCGAGATCGACAAGGTGGTCGGCCTGGAACTGGGGGCCGACGACTACGTGACCAAGCCGTATTCGGCCCGTGAGCTGGTGGCCCGGGTGCGGGCTGTGCTGCGGCGGGGCAGCGAGCCGGAGCCCGGTTCGGCGGCCACGGTCGAGGCCGGGCCGGTGCGGATGGACGTCGAACGGCACGTGGTCACCGTCGGCGGGCAGCCCGTGCTGATGCCGCTGAAGGAGTTCGAACTGCTCGAACTCCTGCTGCGCAACGCCGGGCGGGTGCTGACCCGAATCCAGCTGATCGACCGGGTCTGGGGCTCGGACTACGTCGGCGACACCAAGACCCTGGATGTGCACGTGAAGCGGCTGCGGAACAAGCTCGAACCGGAGCCCGCCAACCCCAGGTACCTGGTCACCGTGCGCGGGCTCGGCTACAAGTTCGAGGCCGACCGGGCGTGACCTGGGTCAGGTGGAGGTCGGTTCGGCGGTGCTGTCCCCGCTGGGCGCCTGCGTGGACGTGTCGCCCGGCGATGACTCCCCGGCACCAGTGGCGTCCGGAGTCGGCGCGACCGTGTAGCTGCTGTAGTAGCCGCTCGGGGGCACGACTGGCACGGTCAGGGTGACCCCGCCGGCGGCATCGGAGTGACCGCTGATCTCCATCAGCGCTCCGGGCCCGACCGGAGTATCGGGCAGCGTGACCTCGGTTCCGGACGGCCCGACCTGGGCGATTCCGTGCGCGCGCACTTCGATCGGGGTCTGCGCGAACGGAGAAGAGGCGCCCAGCTGGGCCTGCATGGTGACCGTCACCGGCTGATCCCCCTCGTTCACCACCGCACCGATCAGCTGCCCGGGGGCGCCCTTGGCCGCGCTGACCACCAGGAAGTTGTTCAGCTTGATCCCGCTGTCCGGGATCGAGCCCGAGGTGCCGTCGGCCGCTGGGTAGGGGGTGACGATGGTGGCAGGCGACCTCGTGCTGCACGCGGACAGTCCCGCGGACAAGCCAAGGGCCAGGAGCAGGGCGAGGCAGCTGTTCCCGGCTGCTGCCGTCGCCCGGGCGCGTCCAGCATCGCCTCGGTAGCGCTTCACGCCTGTGCCTCCATCGGTGTGCCGGTGAGTGGCGGGTCGGCCGCTTGCCAGCGCAGCCTACCGGGGAGAACGGCGGGCGGTGGTCAGGGCGGTCACAACGGTGAAACCGCCCTCTGACCGGCCCTGTTCATCTGCCCTGCGGAGCCGGTGGGGCCCCGAGGACCGCCGCTCCGGGGCTGGCCGGCGGCCGTCGCCCGCCGGCTGCCGAGCACACACCGTGCGTGATCCCTTACCGGGCCGCATTGGCCCCGGTGCTCCGGCGCATGCCTCTGACCTGCGAAAACAGCGGCAACGGGGTGGCCCGGAGCGGTCACGCCGTGATACTCTCTAACCGGGAAAGGGGATACTTAAACATGGCTTTCACGGTCGGCGAGACGGTCGTCTACCCCCATCACGGGGCGGCGCTCATCGAGGAGATCAAGACCCGGACGATCAAGGGCGAGGAGCGCCAGTACCTGGTCCTCAAAGTAGCTCAGGGAGATCTGACCATCGAGGTGCCGGCGATGAACGTCGACCTGGTGGGTGTACGGGACGTCGTCGGCCAGGAAGGTCTGGACCGGGTATTCGAGGTGCTCCGGGCCCCCTACGCCGAGGAGCCGACCAACTGGTCCCGCCGGTACAAGGCCAACCTCGAGAAGCTGGCTTCCGGCGATGTGATCAAGGTGGCTGAGGTTGTCCGCGACCTGTGGCGCCGCGATCAGGATCGTGGTCTCTCCGCTGGGGAGAAGCGCATGCTGGCCAAAGCCCGGCAGATCCTTGTGTCCGAGCTCGCGCTTGCCGAACACACCAATGAGGACAAGGCCGAGGCCCTGCTGAACGAGGTTCTCGCGTCTTAGTGTTCTGCGCGCCAGACCTCTGCTGACGCCGGGCACTAGTCCCGTGCTGCCCGCCACCCGGGTGGTCAGCGGTGGGGAGCGTGCATGGCCAAGCGAGATGCCGGGCTGCCTGGCGGCGTTGTTGAGGCGCTTCGGCTGTGTGTCGTGGTTTTCTTCGCTGGGGTCGGGTTCTCGATGTCCCAGGCGCTGGGCAGCTCGCGGGTGCGGGTGGGGCCGTTCGACGTCAACGGCGTCGGCATCCTGCTCGGCGCGGCGGTCGGCTACGTGTTCGGCGGGGTGATGGCCCGGCTGACCGGCCGGGCCATGGGCCGGGCGGAGGCTGCCCTGCGCGACCGCTCGGTGGAGCAGATTCTGGCTGGGCTGGCGGGCGCCGTCCTCGGCGTGCTGATCTCGGCCGGTTTGCTCTGGCCGATCCTGCTGGTGGGTTCGATCTCGGTGACCGTCCCACTGTTTTTCTTCGTCTGCATCACCATCGCCACCCTGGGCTATCGGATCGGCCTGTGGCAGCGGGAAGGTGTGCTCTCCCTGCTCGGTTCGAAGACCGGCCTGCACCGGACTCCATCGGTCTCGTTTCTGCCCCGGGTGCTGGACACCTCGGTCGCCATCGACGGGCGGATCGTGGATGTCGTCCGGGCCGGATTCCTGCACGGCCGGGTGCTGGTTCCGCAACCGGTGATCGACGAACTGCAGGGCCTGGCCGACGCGGGGGACGACGTCCGCCGGGCCAAGGGCCGTCGCGGGCTGGACGCACTGGCCGCCCTGCAACGCGAGCGTGGCCTGGACCTCGAAGTGATCGGGGACGAGGCTCGCGAGACTCCCGAGGTGGACGCCAAGCTGATCCGGATCACCGTCGACCGGGAAGCGGCCCTGCTCACCCTGGACACCAACCTGGCCCGCGCCGCGTCGTTGGCCGGCTGCCGGGTGATGAACCTGCACGCCCTGTCGCTGGCGCTACGGCCGCCGGTATCGGCCGGGGATCCGGTCAGCGTCCTGCTGACCCGCCCGGGCAAGGAGCCTGGGCAGGCGGTCGGCTACCTCGACGACGGCACCATGGTGGTGGTCGAGCGGGCCCGGCCCCAGCTCGGCGGTGAGGTACGGGCCACCGTGACCAGCGTGCTGACCACGGCGAACGGCCGGATGGTGTTCGCCAAACCAGAGCCTTCGGTCGGCTAGCCTGCGCCTGTGCCTCCCGTGCCGCCGTTCGTGGCGATCGTGCTCGGTCCAGGCTCGCAGCGGGACGCCGAACAGCTGGCCCGGACCGCCGGGGCCACCGCCCTGCTCCGGGCGGGACAGAGCCATCCGATGCCCTTGCCTGCGGTGGAGACAGTGATCGACCTGGCCGATCCGGAGGCGGGCACGATCGACCTGGTTCCGCCCAGTCCCTACCACGTCGATGAGCTGATCGAGCTGGCGCCAGGGCAACCGAGGTCGCCGGAGACGGCGGTGGTGATCGATCCGGCCGAGGTGCGGGACGTCGCCGATCTGGCCCGGGCCGTCGAGGCGGTGCTGGATGGGCTGGCCCAGCTCGAGGCGGAGACGCCGGGAGGTTGCGTGGTCGCTTCCCGGATGGTCACTGACACGCTGAAGCTGGTCGACGAGGCCGGGCTACTGCTCGGCACCGCCGAACGGAACGATCATCGCTGGGTCAGTGCCCCGCTGGCCGGGCCGTTGCTGCTGCTCAGCGCGGTGGCTGAACTGCCTCCGGCCCCGGCCGCCGACGAGCAGGGCTCACCGAGTGTCCGGCCGCTGGTCGAGGCTCTGGTTCGGCGCGGGGTGGAGGTCCGGGCGGTTCCGATCTGAGCAGCCGCTCAGCCAGGAGCAGATCGTCCGCGTAGGTGACCTTCAGGTTCCGGGCCGATCCTGGGACCGCCCGCACCTCGATGCCGGGCCAGCCTTCCATTGCCGCTGCGGTATCGGTGCCCTGCCGGCCCGACGACCGGGCCGCCGCATAGGCCGCCGCCAGTGGCCTGGCCCGGAATGCCTGCGGCGTCTGCACGACCCGCAGCACGGACCGGTCGACCGTGCCGAGGACCAACCCGTCGGCGGCGGCTTCCTTGACGGTGTCGACGACCGGGAGGACCGGGATGACCGCGGGGTGGCCGGTGCGGACCGCCGCCGCCACCTCGTCGATCAGGGCCGGCGGGGTCAGGGCGCGGGCCGCGTCGTGGACCAGGACGATGTCGACG
>CAXUFS010000201.1:0-5069 GCA_964250315.1 uncultured Kineosporia sp.
GGAAGACCGCCACGTACGACGCCGCGCTGGTCAGCCAGAGGGCCACCGCCTCCCAGCTGTGCCGGCCGGCCCGGCGCCGCACCCACTGCTTGGCCGCGGCCCACCGGCCCACCCATGGCGGCCGCTTCGGTGCATGAGCGGAAAGATCTGCGGCCCACAGATACTCGAGCTGCAGCGCGACCACTCCGGCCAGCACGATGCCGGCTGTGTCGCGGGTCAGCCAGACCAGGGCGAGCAGCGGATCCCAGACTCCGGAACCGAACAGCCAGACGGTGGCTGATCCCAGAACCGCCCCGGCTCCGCTTCCGGCGGCGGCGGCGGCGCCCAGCCACCAGAACTGCGAGACCCGGGCGAACGGCTGCCGTCCCCCGTTCAGCCACAGTTGCGGGCACCCGCGGCTGAACAGCGCGACCGTGACCACGGTCTGCACCAGGTTGGTGATCGCGAAGCCGCCTCCCAGGAGCATCGGCGCGCGGCCCAGCCCATTCACCGCCACGGTGATCCCGGCCAGGGCCAGCACGTCCAGCCAGAGCAACGGCGAGCGGCGGTGCAGGGTGAACCAGACCACCGCGACGCCGGCGGCCGGCCAGAACAGGCTGACCCAAGTACCAGGAATCACGGCCATCCGGCCAGCGAACACGGCGCCCGAGAAGATCAACGACCAGCCCAGTGTGGCCAGGCACCACGCCCGCCGGGGCGGAACTGGCCGCGGCCGGGTCGCGCTCACTGCTGGCACCTTCCCGTTTCGGCATCGCACCCCGGCGGCTTGATCCTTCCAGCTCGGCCCCCGCCTGCGGCCCCGGGCGAGCGGAGGAATTCGGCCCGGGCCGGGCGGGCGAAGCAGATCAACCGCACTCAAGTGCATCGTCCACCCAGCCGATGTACGCCTGTGGTGAATGGGGTGAAGGGGGCGGCTGGCCGCGTGCCCGTGCTGGCGGCTCCGCTGGCCACTCTCGCCTGCCTGCTCACCGGCGTCCCGTTGCTGGTGCTGTCGGGCCAGACCGCGGCTGTGTACGCGTTGCTGTCCAGCACTGGAGCGGCCTACGCGGCCGGGACCACGGCGACATTCGCCGCAGTCCGGGCGGCCGGTCGTTCCCGCAGCGGCTGGGCTCTCCTGGCCACCGGCAGTTACGGCTGGGCCCTGGGCAACACCTACTGGTCGTGGAACGAACTCGTGGTCAAGGCCGACGTGTTGTTCCCGTCTCCGGCCGACTACGGATTCCTGGTGTTCCCGGCCGCCGGGGCGGCGGGCATGTTCCTGCTGGCCGGACGATCCGCCCTGGGCGCCCGGCTGGCCTCGGTGATGGATGGCTGCGTGGTGGCGATCTCGCTGTTGTCGATCTCGTGGGTGATCAGCCTGCACGATGTCTACCGGGCGGGTGCGGATTCGACTTTGGCCTTCGCGGTGTCGATGGCCTACCCGTGCGGCGACGTGCTGCTCGGCGTCATGATCTTCCTGCTGGCCACTCGTACCCGGCCGGGCGGGCGCTGGGTGATGGCCCTGCTGATCTTGGGCATGCTCGGAATGACCTTGTCCGACACGCTTTTCGCCACCACTACCGCCAATGGCAGTTACTCCTCCGGGCAGCTGTCGGACGCCGGATGGATCGTGGGGTTCGCCGCTTTGACCGCGGCCGGCTGGCGCAGCGCCGGGAACCCGTTGACCCTCAACAGTGATCACGCTCAGCGGGGCTGGCAGCTCTTCCTGCCCTATGTTCCTTTCGGCGCTGCGGTCGTCACCGCCACGGTCGAGGTGCTACGCGGTTTTCAGCTGGATCTGCTGCAGGTCGTCGCCGTCCTGTCCCTGCTGATCCTGGTGCTGACCCGGCAGTTCATCATCCTGGCGCACAATCGTTCGCTCACCGACGAGTTGCGTTACCAGGCCTTCCACGACGGGCTCACCGAACTGGCCAACCGGGCCCTGTTCATGGACCGGCTGGAGCACGCCCTGGCCCTGCGAGCCCGGGGTGGCAGCGAACTGGTGGTGATGTACCTGGACCTGGACGACTTCAAGCTGATCAATGACAGTCTCGGCCACGACGCCGGTGATGCTCTGTTGCGCGGCGTGGCCGAGCGGCTGCGGGCCTGTCTGCGCACCGAGAACACGATCGCCCGGCTCGGCGGCGACGAGTTTGCCGTGATCATCGAGGACGGCCACCGCTACCAGGACCAGGCCAAGCGGATCCTGGACAGCCTGGCCCATCCGTTCCCCAGCGGGAACCGCTCCATAACCGCTTCAGCCAGCATTGGAATCGCTTACACTGCAGCACTTCCCAGTCGCAGCGACGTCACCGCGGAAGACCTGCTGAAACAGGTCGACCTGGCGCTCTACGCGGCCAAGGAACAGGGAAAGAACACCTATGCGGTGTTCGAGACCCCGATGTGGGACCACTTCGACGAGGAGATGAACCTGCGCCTGGAGCTGGCCCGGGCGATCGAGATGGGTTCGATCAGCGTGGTGTATCAGCCGATCTATGACCTGACCGCGAAGCGGATCGTGGGAGCCGAAGCGCTGGCCCGCTGGGACGACGGCCCGCTGGGCTCGGTGCCGCCATGCACCTTCATCGGAGTCGCGGAGCGGTCCAACCTGATCGCGCCGCTGGGCGAGCTGGTGCTGCGACAGGCCTGCCGCGAGTTCCATCAGTGGCAGCGCACCGATGACGACTATCTATCGGTGAACGTCTCGCCGTTGCAGCTGCTGGACCCCGCCTTCCTGGACACGATCGCGGCGGCCCTGGACCAGTACGGCATCCGCCCCAGCCAGATGGTGGTCGAGGTGACCGAGACGGTGCTGGCCGAAGAGAGCGACATCGCGGCGGCTCTGACCCGCCTCCGGCAGCGCGGAGTCCGGGTCGCCATCGACGACTTCGGCACCGGGTACGCGTCGCTGCGCTATCTGCACCGGTTCCCGATCGACATCGTCAAGATCGACCGGAGCTACGTGGCCGGGATTGAATCCGATCCTGGTGCTGCCCGGTTGCTGGGCACCCTGGTACACATGGTGACCACGCTGGGACTCACCTGCGTCGCCGAAGGGATCGAGCACCCCGAGCAGGTGACGTCGCTGCTGAACCTGGGCTGCCCCTACGGCCAGGGCTTCCTGCTCAGCCGTCCGATGGACGCTGCCTCGATCAGGCAGCTGACCGCCGTTCCGGCGGTCCAGTACTGAAAATCGTTCATCCCTGATCGGCACCGGCCGACAGGGAACCAATGATGCGTGCGCGCCGGAATCTGCTCGGCCTCGTGCTGGTCACAGCCGCCGTCAGCCTCTGCTGCGGGCCAGCCACGGCGGCGGCGGCTCCGGCGCCCAGCCGGGGCTGCGCCTCCACCCCGTTCCGCGCCTCACCCAAGCAGCACACCTGGTTCCGGGTGCCGGCGGTGGTGAAGACGAGAACCGGCACGCTGCTGGCCTTCGCTGAGCGCCGGGATCGCGAACTGGGCGATATGGGTAACTTCGACGTTGTCTACGCCCGGTCCACCAATGGCGGTTGCAGCTGGAGCCGGTACCGGGTGATCGGTAACGACGGCTCGAACCGGGTGTCCAATCCGGTCCCGATCGTGGATCAGTCCACCGGCACGGTTCTGCTGTTCTCGGTAGTGGCCCCCCGGGGGTCGTCCAGCCACAAGGGCCTGTACCTGCAGACGAGCACCGATGACGGGCTGGGTTTCTCGTCGCTGCTGTCCGGCCCGGTCCGGCCGCTGGGTCACTACAAGGGCGGCCTGACCGGCCCCGGTCACGCCATCCAGCTGACCGTCACCCACCCCGGGCGGCTGATCGTTCCCCTGGGCTACAAGACCAGCAGCGGACTGTACGGCGCCTACGGCATCTACAGCGACGACCACGGCGCCAGCTGGCACACCGGCTTCGACCAGCAGGACACCACCGGTGACAACGACCTGATGGAGGGCACACTGGCCGAACTGCCCAGCGGCAAGCTGTTCATCTCGTTCCGGCTGCGCCGCGATCTGGCCCCAGCCGGAACGGCCCGGCAGTACGCCCTCTCGTCGGACGGCGGCCAGAGCCTGGACGGCCCCTTCCGACGGCTGCCGCTGAACATCGTCTCGGTACAGGGAAGCACGCTGGTACCGCAGGGATCCCACCACGGCCAGCTGTTGTTCTCGGCACCGTCGGACACCCGGCGGAACCTGCGCCGGGACATGTCCATCTTCGTCAGCCGCAACGGCGGCCGCAGCTGGAGCAAGGGTTTCCGGGTCGAGGCGGCCAGCCGCCCGGCGTCGTACTCCGACCTGGTCCAGCTCAGCGACCGATCGATCGGTGTGATCTACGAGACCGGGGTCAAGAAGTGGAAGGAGCGAATCGCCTTCCAGCAGATGGCGATTCCCTGAGCTCCGGCCGTGCGCGTCCCCTCAGCTCCAGAGCAGGGCCAGCCCCGGGTGTTCCAGCAGCCTGGCCACGTCAGCCAGGAACCGGCTGCCCAGATCGCCGTCGATCAGCCGGTGATCGAAGCTCAAGGTCAGCTGGAGCACATCCCGGACCTTGAGGCGGTCACGGTGCACCCAGGGCCGCTTCACGATCTGGCCGACGCCGAGGATCGCGGCCTGGCCGGGCGGCAGGATCGGCGTGCCTCCATCCACGCCGAACACTCCGACGTTGGTGATCGAGATCGTGCCGCCCTGCAAGTCGCGCGGGGTGACCGACCCATCCCGGGCAGCCGACACGACCCGGTCCAGTTCGGCGGCCAGATCGGCCAGAGGCCGCCGATCGGCGTCGCGGATCACCGGCACCAGCAGGCCGCGCTCGGTCGCGGCCGCGATCCCGGCGTTCACATAGTGCTTGGTGACGATGTCACCGGCCTGCTCGTCCCAGCTGGCGTTGATTCCGGGGTGACGCCGGACGGCCAGCAGCAGCGCCCGGAGGATCAGCAGTAGCGGCGTGATCGCCTGGCTGTCGCGGGCATCCCGGCGGGCATCCCGGCGCGAATCCCGGCGCAGGCGCCGCAGCAGGCGCAGGCTCCGGGTCACGTCCACCGTGACCCAGGTGGTGACATGCGGAGCGGTGAAGGCACTTTCCACCACCGCCGCGGCGGTGGTGGAAAGTGCCTTCACCG
>CAXUFS010000201.1:5079-5358 GCA_964250315.1 uncultured Kineosporia sp.
CTCCCCCCCCCGGCCGCGGGGGTGCCCCGGCGCCCGCCGCGGACCGGGGTGCGCGTCTCGCGCACGGCTGGATCGGCCGATTGCCCGCCCCGGCCAGCCGCTTTCACGTCGTCACGGGTGATGGTCCCCCCCGGCCCGGACGGCCGCACCGAACCCAGATCGACGCCGAGATCGCGGGCCAGCTTGCGGATCGGCGGCTTGGCCAGCAGGCCGCCCGGCGAGCGCGGCGTTGATCTGCTTGATGTAGCGCAGGTGCAGGTTCTCGGCGTCCTCGCCGCG
>CAXUFS010000202.1:0-5331 GCA_964250315.1 uncultured Kineosporia sp.
GGCCGGCGCCGGAACGGCGGTGCTGGCCCGCGATCGGGTCGGTGTGAGCTCGGCTCGGGCGCTCCAGTTGCCAGTGGCCGGTTGGCGGACCCGGCCCCGCGGCGTGGTCCTGGTGTCCGTGGCCCCGCTCGCCGGCCCGGACCTCTGGGTGGCCTGCCTGCACCTGGGCCTCACTCCCGCCGAGCGCGCCCGGCACGTACAGCTCATCGCCGAGCTGCTGCGCGGGCGAGCACCACTGGCGCTGGCCGGGGACCTGAACGAGCCGCCGGGCGGAGACTCGTGGACCGGCCTGTCGGCGCTGGCCCGCGACCCTGAGCCTGACGCGGAGCCCACGTTCCCCTCCTGGCAGCCGAGGCGGCGGATCGACGCGGTCCTGGTCTCACCGCAGGTGCGAGTGCTGGAGTACGACCGCTGGCGACCGGCCGAGCGGGACCTCGAGCTGGCCAGCGACCACCGGCCCGTGCTGGCGGTGCTCGAGTTCGGTGGCTTCGGTGGCTAGAGGCGCGCTGGCTGTGACCGTGCTTCATGTGCCCCGAACCCGGCTCGCCGACTTGGCTGATGTGGGGCACTGGACTGCCGGTACCTCAGAGGCAGGCCACCACACTCTGGGTTCTAGACCACGGCTCCGTCGTCTCCGTCGTCGTCGCGGTGCTGGGGCAGTCGCAGCACCAGGGTGACGAACCCGCCGATGAAGGCGCCCACCGCCCCCAGCACCAGCAGCTGAGGAGCGTCCCGCCAGACCATGGCGGCCACGAGCAGAAACAGCGGGCCCCCGAGTACACAGGCCCAGGCCACCCGTCCTATCAGGTCCCCCCGCGGCAGCGGGGGCGGCTCTGGCGGGATGAACCGGTCTTCCAGCTCGGCCTCGGCCCGGGCCGGTGGCAGCGTGAACGGATCTGGCACTGCGGGCCGGATCGACCGTGACTCGGCGGTGTCCCAGGCATTCCCAGGCTGCTGCCCGGAGAGCTGATCCGGGCGCTGGCCGGTGGAGAGGTCCGGTGGCGCACCAGTTGACGATCCGGCCGGCCGGTCGGCCAGTGGTTCTGGTCGGCTGAGCGGCCCGACGTCCTCGGCGTCTGGCCAGGGATGATCGGGTGAGGCGGTCTCCCAGGCGGCCACGATCGCCGCGAACTCGGTGTCGACGTCCAGAGGCGGACGTGGATCCGGCTCCGGCGGCACCGGAACGTCGCCATCACGTCCTTCCCGATCCGGCTCAGATGTCGTCATCGGGGCACACGTCCCGCGGCGACCCGATGCAGGAAATCGATTGAGCCCGCGAAGATCGATGGTGCGTCGTTGTCCAGCGGGGCGACATGAAAACTGTTCTCGCACAGCACTTCGGTCACATCCGTGGAGGAGATGCCGGCCATGATGGTGGCACTGCTGGTGGCCGGGACCACGTGGTCGCGGGACGAGCGGAACACCAGCAACGGCTGCTTCACCTCGGCCAGCCGGGCCACGACGCCGCGATAGCCAGCCAGCATCGAGCTCAGCGAATGCGGCGGGATCCGGTCGTAGGCGTCTTCGGTGACCCCGGGCTTGTTGATGTCGTTGCCGACCGGAGGCAGCCATGGCACCAGCCAGCGCAGCACCGGCAATGCCTTCAGCCGCGGATCGTCGATCCGGACCGCAGGGTTGACCAGGACCAGCCCGTCGACATCTGTCCCGTGATCCTCAGCCAGCTGCAGTGCGAGCGCGCCACCCATCGAGAGCCCGGCCACGACCACCACGCTGGCCGTGGGCCGCAATGCGGTGAAGGCGGCGTCCAGCGTGGCATACCAGTCCTCCCACCGGGTCCGGGACATCTCCCGCCAGCTGGTGCCGTGCCCGGGCAGCCGGGGGAGGCTGACGGTGTGACCGGCGGCGGCGATCGCTTCGGCCCACGGCCGCAGGCTGGAAGGGTTCCCGGTGAAGCCGTGACAGAGCAGGACGGCGAGGCCATCGCCCGCGTGGGCGTATGGCTCGGCGCCCGGACGCACGGTCACAAGGACCCCCGGTTATCACGAGGTGGACGAAAGGCGTGCTCGCTCATCGTGACACGCGCCGGATTCGTGGTCGACCCCGGGGGACGCCTGTGTCACATGGGTTTTGCCCGCCCGAGCCGCCCGGCCGGTCAGCGCCGGGCGGGTGCGGCAGGAGCGGCGCCCAGGACGGCAGCGCATCGGGCCGCCTCGAACTCCTACAGTTGGGGCCAGGACCAGCCCGCGCTGAGTCTCAGGGCGGGCGTTCCCGTGGCACGGCAGGCGAAGGCGATGGAGGCGTGATGCTCTACTGGTTGTTGCGCCGCATCCTGATCGGCCCCGCTCTGCACGTGCTCTACCGTCCCACCGTGACCGGCCTGGAGCATGTGCCCGCGGAGGGTCCGGCGATCTTCGCCAGTAACCACCTCTCGTTCTCCGATCACTTCTTCCTGCCGCTGTTCGTGCGCCGCCCCATCACCTTCCTGGCCAAATCGGACTATTTCACCGGGCGAGGGATCAAGGGCCGCCTGACGGCCGCGTTCTTCCGCGGCGCCGGGCAGGTCCCGATCGACCGATCCGGCGGGCGCGCCTCGGACGCCGCCCTGCGCACTGGATTGCGGGTGCTGAATCGGGGTGAACTGCTGGGGATCTATCCCGAGGGCACTCGCTCGCCGGATGGCCGGCTCTACCGGGGTAAGACCGGAGTGGCCCGGATGGCCCTGGAGGCTGGCGTCCCGGTGATCCCGGTGGCGATGATCGGCACTTTCGAGGTCCAGCCGCAAGGCAAGCTCGTGCCGCGGATCGCACCGGTCGGTGTAGTGATCGGCAAGCCACTGGACTTCTCCCGCTACGAGGGCATGGCCACTGACCGGTTCGTGCTGCGCTCGATCACCGACGAGATCATGTACGAGCTGATGCTGTTGTCCCGGCAGGAGTACGTGGATGTCTATGCCGCGACGATGAAGGAGCGGCTGGCCGCTGCCGCCAAGCGTGGCGGCAGCTGGGAGACCCAGGACGACCGGCACGACGGGATGACCGCACCGGGAGCGGCCCGGGCGGTCCGGTCGGCCCCGGACGACGCCGCCTGAGCGATGACCGGTCCTGCCACCGAGCCGAGCCCGGCCGGTCACATCCCGGACGACAGCGCCCGGCTGATCCTGGTCACCGACGCCTTCCGGGTCGGGGCACTGGCCTACGCTGCGGTCAGCCTCGGTCTGGACTACCAGAAGTACGCCCATCCGCGGCTGGCCTGGCTGGTGCTGGGGGTTCTGGCCGCCTGGACGGTCTGCCTGGTCTGGCTGGGCACCGGCCGCGTCCGCCCGGGCCCGGTGATGATGGCCGACCTGGCCCTGGTCGTCGCCGCGATCATCGCCACCCGCTGGCTGGACGACCCCAGCCGGATCGCCGCCGGGGCGCAGACCCTGCCTGCCTTCTACGCGGCCGCGGCGGTGATCAGCTGGGCGGTGCGCTGGGAATGGCGGGGCGGCCTGGTCGCCGCGACCGCGGTCGCCGCCGGTGGCCTGATCGAAGTGCAGCCGCCGAACAGCCAGACGGTGTCCAACATCGTGCTGCTGCTGCTGGCTGGGCTGATCGTCGGCTACGCCACCGGGCTGCTGCGTACCGGAAGGGCGCAACTGGCGGCCGCAGTGGCGCAGCGGGCCGCCACCGCGGAACGAGAGCGGCTGGCCCGCGACATCCACGACTCGGTGCTGCAGGTGCTCGGTTTCGTGCATCGGGCCGGGGCCGGCCAGCCGGGGCCGGCCGGGGAGCGGGCCCGGGTGGCCTGTGAACTGGAGGCCGGGCTAGGGGCGCTGATCAGCACGGGTCCGGCGCCGCGCCCGCTGCGGGACCCCGGACCCGATGCCGAATCCGATCTACGGGCCGAGCTGGCCCGCTACGCCGGCACCCGGGTGCTGGTGTCAGCACCGGCCGGGCCGGTGCTGTTGCCCTCAGCCGCGGTCAGCGCACTGGCCGCCGCCACCGGCGAGGCACTGGCCAACGTGCGCAAGCATGCCGGAGCCAGCGCCCGGGCCTGGGTCCTGGTGGAGGATGAGCCGCGCACGGTCACCGTCACCGTCCGCGACGACGGGCCCGGCCTGGAGCCCGGACGGCTGGACGGCGCCCGGGCGCAGGGGCGGCTGGGCATCCGGATGTCGATCGTCGGCCGGATCGAAGAGGCCGGCGGCCAGGTGCTGATCACCGGCCCGCCGGGGGAGGGGACCGAGGTGGAGATGCGGATGCCCAGGCCGGGCGATCGCCGATGAGCCTGCGGGTGATGGTCGCCGACGACCATCCGATGTGGCGGGAGGCGGTGGCCCGCGACCTGACCGAGGCCGGGCTGGACGTGGTCGCCACCGCCGGGGACGGCGAGCAGGCCGTCCGCCGGGCCCTGGCCACCCGGCCGGACGTCCTGGTGCTGGACCTGCAGCTGCCGCTCCTGGACGGCGCGGGCGTGATCAGCCAGCTGGTCTCGGCGCAGCTGCCGGTCAAGATGCTCATCCTCAGCGCCAGCGGTGAGCAGAACGATGTGCTGGCCGCGGTCAAGGCGGGCGCCACTGGGTACCTGGTCAAGTCGGCGTCCCGGGACGAGCTGCTGGACGCCGTCCGCAACACCGCTGAAGGCCGGGCCGTGTTCACGGCGGGACTGGCTGGCCTGGTGCTGGGCGAGTACCGGCGGCTGGCCTCAGGCGGAGCGCCGGTCACGGACACCGGTGGGCAACGGGTCCCGCAGGTGCCTGAGCTGACCGAGCGCGAGACCGAGATCCTGCGGCTGGTGGCCAAAGGCCTGAACAGCCGCCGGATCGCCGACCGGCTGGTGATCTCGCACCGGACCGTGCAGAACCACGTGCAGAACACGCTGATCAAGCTGCAGCTGCACAATCGGGTCGAGCTGACCCGTTATGCCATCGAACAGGGCTTGGACGAGCCCCCCGGTATATGCCCGGCATGAGTTTGGTTCCGCCACGTAGCCTGTACCGGTGATCGCAGGCACCAGCTCCCTCAACGGACCTATCGATACCGTGCAGACGGCCGACACCGCGGACACTGCGCTGCTGGCCGGGCTCGACCACTGGCGAGACCTGCCCGCGGCGCAGCAGCCCAGCTGGCCCGACCAGACCGAACTGGACGCCGTCGTCGCCGAATTGCGCGCCGTGCCGCCGCTGGTCTTCGCCGGTGAGTGCGACGAGCTGCGGGAACGGCTAGCGCTGGCCTCGCGAGGAGAGGCGTTCCTGCTTCAGGGAGGCGACTGCGCCGAGACCTTCGCCGAGGCGACCGCCGACCGGATCCGGAACAAGATCAAGACCATCCTGCAGATGGCGGTGGTGCTCACCTACGGCGCCAGCATGCCGGTGATCAAGGTCGGCCGGAT
>CAXUFS010000203.1:0-5223 GCA_964250315.1 uncultured Kineosporia sp.
CGCGCCCAAGCTGATCAGGCCCCGGCGGACGGCGCTGCCGGCAACGGCGGAGCGGCGGCGTCGGCGCAGCTGCGCGGGGCAGCGCTGACGGTGAGGCCGGATCCGGCGCAGCTCTATCGCGTTCTGCTGCTGGTCCTGCTCGGGGCGGGTGGAGTGGTCGCGGCCGGGGCCGGTCTGGTGGTCCTGCGCCGGGCGCCCAGGTTCTTAGTCGTCGTCGCGCCGGCCGGCGTGCGCCAGCCCCTTCACCGCCGAGGCCGTGGTCCGGACCGCCAGGATCGCGGCGG
Source organism: uncultured Kineosporia sp. (assembly GCA_964250315.1). Taxonomy (GTDB): domain Bacteria; phylum Actinomycetota; class Actinomycetes; order Actinomycetales; family Kineosporiaceae; genus CAXUFS01. The sequence goes on from CAXUFS010000203.1 coordinate 285, forward strand.
CCCCGAGCACCGCTCCCGCGGCAACTGAAACCCGATCCCCCGCACGGGTACTCACGCTCGGCCGGGCAGAGATCGCGGCTTGCGAACCGGCCAGCACGGCACCCGCACGGGAGGCCTGGACCTGCTCCGGGTCATCCAGCACCGCCGTGTCGCCGACCCTCGCGCCTTCAGCCATGTGGCCCCGGTCCAGGGCGACGGTCGCACCCCAGGAGGCGGCCACGAGCAGCAGCTCGGAGACGAAGTTCAACCAGACCAGCAGAACCAGCACGACGCCGGCGGTGGCCAGGAACTTGTTGTGGGACGCGCCGTTCAGCAACACCCCCGCGAAGGTCTTGAGCAGGCCGAACCCGATCCCAGCGAACACCGCGGCGTCCCAGAGGTCCTTCCGGGGCACCTTGACCCCGGAGAGGATGTTGAACAGCACCATGAACATCAGCACGTCGACCACCAGCAGCAACAGAGTGCTGATCACGCTGAGCAGAAGGCGGCTGGGCCATGAGCCACTCAGCCCGATCCAGCCCAGAATGGTTCCGGCCGCCGAGTTGACCACGAATCCGCCGATCACCGAGGCCAGCAGCAGCACTCCGACCGTGGCCAGGGTGAACAGGTCCTTGGCTTTGGTGGCCAGAAAGTTGCCCTGAAACCTGGGCTGGCCGAACATCGCCCGGATGCCTTCGCGGACTGAGTCCATCCAGCCCAGTCCGGTGAGCAAGAGGCCGGCCAGACCGACGATGCCAGTGATGGTCAGGGTGTTGCCGCTGGTGAGGGTGCTGATGTCGACGATGCCACCCGACGCCGGCGACGTCTTGATCACTGGAGTGCCTACGGCGTCGTTGACCGCCTTGATCACCTTCTGCTGAAGATCGGGATCATCGCCCACGATCCAGCCGAAGGCCGTGAATCCGACCGCCAAGGCCGGAAACAGCGAGAAGAATCCGCTGTAAGCGATGCCGCTGGAGATCACGCCGCCTCGCAGCTTGTTGTAGCGCTGATAGGCCCGGTAGGGCAACGAAGCCTTCAGCCGATCCAGCAGGGCCTTGATCCTGGCCATTCAGCGTCCAAACTCGAATCGGTGCCGCAGCCGCCAGGCACCGTCGCGGCCATGCTCGTACAGGCACACGCTATTGATGATGAAGTCGGCCTGATAATCCAGCAGGGTGGCCTGGGCCCGGTCGAGGCTGGCTTCGTCCAGACGGTGCGCCACGGTGACGTGCGGATGGAAGGGGAAGGGCAGGTCGCGGGCCAGCGGCCCGGTCCGGATCGCCCGCTGCAGCGCGTCGCAGCCTGCCGCGCCCTCTTTCAGCACCACGAAGACCACCGGCGAGACCGGGCGGAACGAGTCGGTGCCCCGCAGCCGGATCTCGAACGGAGCGGTGTCCTTGGCGACCTGCTCGAGGTGGTCAAGGATCTCGCCGCCGAACTCCACGGCCACCTCGGTCGGCGGCAGCAGGGTGATGTGAGCCGGGATCTGGTCGGCCTCCAGATCACCGAAGCCCTTGCGCCAGGCCTGTAGATGCGAGCCGTAGGGGGCCGGGACGTCGATCAGTACCCCGATGGTGACCAGGCCATCGGCGGCGGCCGGGCGCACCGCCATGCTCATGGTCGGCATCTCAGCCTGGGCCGAGCCCGGCCACTCCATTACGAAAGCCCGCTCGCGCTGGCTGTTCTGCTCAGCTGCGGGGGCAGAAAACCCACCTTGTCGTATACCCGCGCCAGTAGTGGCCCGGCCTGGGCCCGGGCCACCGCCGCGCCCTGGGCCAGGATGTCGTCCAATTCGCCCGGGCTGGCCAGCAGGGCAGCCACCCGGGCGGCGAACGGCTCCGCGAAGCCCAGATAGGACTCGGCCACTTCCTTCTTCAGATCTCCATATCCGGACCCGGCAAAGCGTTCCTCCAGCGAGGGAATGCCTTCTCCGCTCAGCGCCGACAGGATCGTGAGCAGATTGGAGACGCCGGGCTTCTCGACCGGATTGAAGACGATGTCGCGCCCGGTGTCGGTCACCGCCGAGCGGATCTTCTTGGCCGACACCTTCGGATCCTCCAGCAGCCAGAGACAGCCGGCCCCGCCGGTGCTCTTGCCCATCTTCATGTCGGGGTGCTGGAGGTCGTAGATCTTGGCCGTGGCCTGGACGATGTAGGGCTCGGGGATCACGAAGGTCTCGCCATAGCGGGAGTTGAACCGCTGGGCCAGGTCTCGGGTCAGCTCTATGTGCTGGCGCTGATCCTCTCCGACCGGTACCCGCTGGGCGTCGTAGAGCAGGATGTCGGCCGCCTGCAGGATCGGGTAGGTGAACAGCCCGACCGTGGTGTGGTCGGTGCCCTCGCGCGCCGACTTGTCCTTGAACTGGGTCATCCGGCTGGCTTCGCCATAGCCGGTGATGCACTGCAGCACCCAGCTCAGCTGGGCGTGCTCGGGCACGTGGCTCTGCACGAACAGCGTGGCCCGAGCCGGATCGATCCCGGCGGCCAGGTACTGGGCCACAGTCAGCCGGGTGCGCTCGCGCAACAGCTGCGGATCGTAGGCAACGGTGATCGCATGCAGATCGACCACGCAGTAGAACGCGGCATGGGACTCCTGGAGCTTGACCCACTGAGCCAGGGCCCCGAGGTAGTTGCCGAGGTGCAGGGAGTCAGCCGTCGGCTGCATTCCGGAGAGCAGGCGGGGCCGTTCACTCGATCCCGTGGGTGGCATGAGCGTCATTCTGGCAGGTCTGGCCCGCTGGTCGAATTGAATCCGGGAGCCCCCGGAGAGCATCGAATGGCCCATCGACGGGTCGGCAGGGAGGCCGCCCAGGCCGTAGGTTGGAACGGTGAGCCCCCAGCCCCAGAGCGCGCCGGAATCGCCGAGGGAGTTCCCCAGCGAGCCGATCACGCTGATCGATGGGCCAAAACTGGCTGTTCGCCGGGCCCCCGGCCCGCTGCGGCCGATCGTGCTGATCGCCGATCTGGGCCGGGATTCCCGCGATTGGACCGATGTGGCGCCCCGGCTGGCCGCCGCCGGTCACGAGGTGGCCGCGGTGGACCTGCGCGGGCAGGGCAACTCGGAGTCGACTCCCGGCGGCTACGACACCGACACCTGCGCGGACGACCTGGCCACCCTGGTCGACCTCCTCGGCTACGCCGGTGGGCGCTCCCCGATCCTGGCTGGGCACGGCTGGGGTGCGAATGTGGCCATGTCGATGGCCGCCCGCCGGGACGGGATCACCGGTCTGGCCTGCTTCGACGGCGGCTGGCTGCGTCCCGCCTGGCAGTACGCCAGCGTGACCGAGTACCTCAGCGCCGCCGAGCCACAGGACGTCCCGGAGCAGGGGCCAGTCCCGGATCAGCCACCGGCGCAGCGGCGTGCGCCGGACGAAATGGCCAAGGTGCGCGCGATCCGCACCTCGATCTTCCATGGCGAGCCCCGCGCCTGGTATCCGCTGATCCGGGTGCCGGTGCTGCTGGCTCCGGCGGTGCCGGCCGATGGCGAGCCCGACCCGCTCGGCACCGCTTCAGTGACGCGCACCGGGGTGGCCGAGGCTTCGGCCGGGCTGCCCCGCCACCGGATCAGCTGGTACACCGGCGCCGGGCATGATCTGCCCGCGACGCGTGCGGCTCGAGTGTCGGATGATCTGCTGCACCTGGCCAGCGTGTCCGAACCCGCCGCCTGAAGCTTCACCGCCGGTTCTCTCCGGCGGGGTACGCTCCGCCGGATGAAGGTTCCGCCGCTGTCCCCGATGCGCAATCCCATTCGTGACTACGACTGGGGATCCACCTCCGCGCTGGCCCAGCTGCAGAACCGGATTCCCAGCGGCGACCCGGAGGCCGAGCTGTGGATGGGAGCCCATCCGGGCGCGCCGTCCAGCCTGGTGATGCCGGCCGCGGCCGCCACTGGCGGCGTCCTGCCGCTTCCGGACGCGATCGCTGAGGATCCTGAAACAGTGCTCGGAGCAAGCGGTCTGGCTCGATTCGGAGCCCGGCTGCCGTACCTGATGAAGATCCTGGCGATCGCCAAGCCGCTGTCGTTGCAGGTGCATCCGGACGCCGCCCGGGCCGCGGAGCGGTACCGCGCGGACGGCGATGGGCTCTATGCCGATCGCTGGCACAAGCCCGAGATGCTGTACGCCCTGGCTCCGACCGAAGCGCTGCTCGGATTCCGGCCAGTGGCGCAGGTCCTGTCCCTGCTGGAACGACTCGGTTGTGAGCGGCTGGCCGACCTGCAGGCCAGCTTGGGCAAGGACGACGACAGCGACGACACCGCCCGGCTGCGGCGCGCGTTCGCCACCCTGTTGCGCTGGCCGCCGGATCAGCGGATGTCTCTGGTGGCCGACGTCGCCTCGGCCCTGATCCGTCTGGAGACGAACGGGAACACCGGCTATCCAGATGTTTTCGGCTGGATGGGACGTCTGGTCGGCCTGTACCCGGCCGATCCGATGGTGCTGGCACCGGCCCTGCTGGACCTGGTCAAGCTGGCCCCGGGCGACTCATTCTTCGTGCCGCCAGGCGTGCCGCACTGCTACCTGTGCGGGCTGGGCCTGGAGATCATGGCGGCGTCGGACAATGTCCTGCGGGCCGGGTTGACCAGCAAGGCGGTAGAGGTCGATGAGTTGCTCACGGTGGCCGACACTCGCCCGCTGGCTGCTCCGGAGGCCGCGATCAGCCAGCTGGGCCCGGCCGAGACCAACTGGCGGGTGCCGGTCGAGGAGTTCCAGCTGTCCCGGATCCGGATTGCCGCCGGGGACGCCGTGATGGCCAGTGAAACCATCTCCGGACCTCAGATCCTGCTCTGCACGGCCGGTCTAGCTCGGGTGACCTGCGGTTCGTCGGCGGTCGAACTACCGCCGGGAGCATCGGCTTTCGCCACAGCGCAGGCCGGTCAGCTGGAGTTGTCGGCCGCTGGACCGGAACCGGCCGAGGTGTTCCGCGCCGCAGCCGGCTAGCGGCGGCCACCAGCTATTCGT
>CAXUFS010000204.1:0-5099 GCA_964250315.1 uncultured Kineosporia sp.
CTCCAGGCTGCGATAGGACTAGGTGACCTTGAGCCGGGTCAACGACGGTGGCGGGGCGGCCGGGCTCGGCGGAACGGTGCCTGGGGCAGTGCCGTAGACCGGCGCCGAATGGCCCGGATCCAGCGGACTGGTGGCCTGCGGCTCACCGGAGCCCGGGGACTTCAGCTCGTCCAGCACCGTGATGGCCTGTTCCGGGCTCAGCTCGCCCGAAGCCACCCGCCTCAGCACCGCTTCCATGTCTTGGCTCATGTCACGAAGTTAAACCTGAACCTCCTAGAAGTGAAGGTTTCAGATTACTTATTCGCCGAACGCCAGCCCGTGCTCGGCCGGTCTGTGAGTTCGCGGCGGTCGAGCGGTTCAATCGCGCGGTAATCGAGCGGTAATCGAACGGCCAGGCGTGCCCGCGAGAATCTGGCCGGGCCGACCGGCACACTGATGCGGTGCGAGTCGTGGTCACCGGGGGAGCCGGGTTCATCGGATCGCAGGTGGCCGTGGAACTCGTCCGCCGCGGCCACACCCCGGTCGTGCTGGACTCGCTGCGGCCCGACGTCCACCATGGTCCCGCCCGCACCCCCGGGCTGAGCGACCACGACGCGCAGGTGCCGCTCATCCAGGCTGACGTCCGCGATCGGGACGCGGTCAGCCAGGCCCTGGCCGGTGCCGATGCGGTTGCCCATCTGGCCGCGAAGGTCGGCCTCGGCGTTGATCTCGGCGATCTGGACGACTACGTCTCGAGCAACGACCTGGGCACGGCCGTTACTCTGCAGGCGGCGGCCGGAGCGGGAGTCCGGTCACTGGTGCTGGCCAGTTCGATGGTGGTCTACGGCGAAGGCGCCTACCAATGCCCTCGTCACGGTCCGGTTGCGCCGCCACCCCGGCTCGAAACTGATCTCAAACAGGGTCTTTTCGATCCCCTCTGCCCTCGGTGCGGTACTCCGCTCGCCCCCCAGCTGGTGAGCGAGGACGCCCCCCTCGATCCGCGTAACGGCTACGCCGCGACCAAGGTTCATCAGGAACATCTGACTGCGGTCTGGGCCCGCGAAACAGGCTCCCGGGCAACGGCTCTGCGCTTCCACAACGTGTATGGGCCGGGGATGCCGCGGAACACCCCGTACGCCGGGGTGGCCGCCATCTTCCGATCTGCCCTGGCCGCGGGCCAGGCTCCGGTGGTGTTCGAGGACGGCGGTCAGCGCCGCGACTTCGTGCATGTGCGAGATGTCGCGACCGCTGTGGTGGCGGCGCTGGAGTCCAGCTCCGGCCAGCCCGGAACGATGCGCAGCCTGAACGTGGGCAGTGGTACTCCCCACACCATCGGCCAGCTGGCCGAGCTGCTCAGCCAGCAGATGACCGGCCCGAAACCCGTGGTCAGCGGGGAGTATCGGCTCGGTGACGTGCGGCACGTGACGGCCAGCAGTGAGCGGGCGGCGCAGGAACTGGGCTGGCGCGCCCAGACCGACCTGATCACCGGCGTCCGTGATCTGATCGACGCCGGAATCAGCTCCGGTTTCAGCTGAGCAGTCAGTTCGGCGGCGACGGAGATGGCAGCTGCGAAGCTGGGCTCGACGGCAGATCCAACTCGAACCGGCAGCCACCGTCCACGTTGGTCACGGTGAGCTGCCCGGCATGCGATTCAGCCACTCCCCGGGCGATGGCCAGGCCGAACCCGGCTCCGCCGTCGTCGGGAGTCCGATCCGGAGAGCCGCGCCATCCGGCGTCGAACACGAAGGGCAGGTCCGCGCCGGGAATGCCGCCGCACCCGTCGGTCACCGAGACCTGAGCCCGGTCGCCCTCCCGGGTGGCCATCACGTGCACTACCCCGCCGGGTTCGGTGTGCCGGACGGCGTTGACGACCAGGTTGCCGATCGCCCGGGCCAGTTCGTCCGCGTCTCCTAGCACCGGTAGCCGGCTTCCGGTGGCCAGCTCCAGCTTCAGCTCGACCCCCCGGCTGCGGGCCAGATCCCCCGTCTCGGCGACCACATCCATCGCCACCTCCGCCAGGCTGACCAGCCGGCGCGGCCGGGTCACATCCCGGCTGGTCACCCGGGACAGCTCGAACAAGTCGTCGACCAGCAGGGTCATCCGATCGACGTAACCGCGGATCCGGCCCATCGCCGCCGGAACATCGTCGATCACGCCGTCGTCCAGGGCCTCGGCCAGCACCCGAAGGCCGGTCAGCGGGGTGCGCAGGTCGTGAGACATGAAAGTGACCAGCTCCCGGCGGCTGGTCTCCAGCGCGCGTTCGCGGCTGCGAGAAGCGATCAGGCGCTGCCGGATGCTGTCGAGTTCAGCCACCAGCATGGCCAGTTCGGCCGGGGGGACCGGCTTGTTCAGCGAACCGGACACCACCGGCGCGGGCCCGCGGGCGACCCTGGGTTCGTGGGCAGTCGCAGGCTCTGGGCTGGTCGCGAGCGTGGCGCCGTCCAGCTCCCGCAGTCCTTGCCGCAACGCGTGCGAGCCGCGTTCGAAGAGCCGGCCCACCATCATCGTCATCGTCACCGCGATCACCGTGGCCCAGCCGAGCGCGACCAGCACCACCACTGAATCGTGGCCGGAGAGAAACATCGCCCGGACATTGGCCAGTACCGAAACGGTGACCGCCAGAACCGGAATCACTGCGGCCAAGACGATCGCCAGGCGCAGGGTCCGGCGGCGCAACAGCCGGAACGCGCCCAGCCCAGCCAGGCCAACCCCAACACAACTGGCCGTGGTGTAGGCCAGGATCAGCGCGATGTCACCCATGGGCGAGATCCCCGGGCCCGACGTCAGCGCGGGCAGTTTCACCGTGGTGATGGTGCGCGAACCGGTAGCCCGCACCGCGCACGGTCAGCACCAGTTGGGGGTCCGACGGGTCCTGCTCGAGCTTCTCCCGCAGCCGGCGCACGTGCACGGTGACCGTCGAAGTGTCGCCGAAGTCCCAGCCCCAGACCCGGCGCAGCAGTTCCTGCTTGGTGAAGGCGCGCCCCGGATAGCTGGCCAGATAGCTGAGCAGATCGAACTCGCGATGGGTGAGCAGGAGTTCGCGACCGGCCAGAGTGACCCGGCGCCCGGCCACATCGATCACCAGATCACCCCGGGTGATCCGCTCCAGGCTGGCGGCCAGATCCGTGCCCATCCGCTGCTGTCGCCGCAGCAGCCCGGCCGCGCGCAGCACCAGCTCGCGCGGGCTGAACGGTTTGACCAGATAGTCGTCCGCTCCGAACTCCAGCCCGATCACCCGATCCTCCTCCGCGCCCCGGGCCGACAACATCACCACCGGCGTCTCGTCGCCGTCCTGGCGCCGCCGCCGCAACACCTCCAGGCCGGAGAATCCTGGCAGCATCACATCGAGGATCACCAGGTCGGGCCGCCACTGGGACCAGGCCCGATCGGCGGACGGCCCGTCGGTGGCGATCTGGCAGTCGTACCCGTCGCGGCCGAGGTATCGGGAGATCACCTCGGACACGGTGACATCGTCTTCGACGACGAGCACTTTGGCGGGCATCATCCGAGCGTAGGCGCCTTTGCCAGCGGCCACGATCCGGTCTCGAGGAGTCCGGCGAACGTAAGCCTTTCGTCATCGTATCGAGGGGGCCAGACCGGCCGGGGACCTCTAGTCTGCCTGCACATGACCGACGCTCCGGCCGGCCCTGCGCTCAATCCTGCCGTCGATGTGGTGCTGCCGTGCCTGAACGAAGCAGCGGCACTGCCCTGGGTGCTGTCCCGGATCCCGCCCGGCTGGCGGGCCGTCGTCGTCGATAACGGGTCGGACGACGACTCGGCGGCGATCGCCTCGGCGGCCGGAGCCCTGGTCGTCACCGCGCCGAAGCGCGGTTTCGGTGCGGCCTGCCAGGCCGGGCTGCTGGCGTCCCAGGCGGACGTGGTGGCGTTCATGGACGCCGATGGCAGCCTCGATCCCCGGCAGCTGCACCGGGTGACCCAGCCGGTGATCGCCGGTGACGCGGACCTGGTGCTGGCGGCCCGCCGGCCATCGAGCCGGGGTGCCTGGCCCTGGCACTTGCGGCTGGCCAATCGTGAGCTGGCCCGGCGGGCGCGGCGCCGGTGCGGGGTGGGGCTGACCGATCTGGGCCCGATGCGGGCGGCTCGCCGGGCCGGCCTGATCGAGCTGGGACTGCAGGACCGCCGCTCGGGCTATCCGCTGGAGATGGTGGTGGCCGCAGCCGACGCCGGCTGGCGGATCGCCGAGGTGGAGGCCGATTACCGGCCGCGATCGGGGCGGTCGAAGGTCACTGGGACGCCGCTGGGTGCGGCCCGCGCCGTCCGGGACATGAGCCGGGTGCTGGCTCGGTGACCGCCGCCACAGTGATCGTGATCGCCAAGGAGCCGGTGCCCGGCCGGGTGAAAACTCGCCTGCAGAGCCGTTTCTCCGAGCAAGAAGCAGCTTGCCTGGCTCAGGCGGCGCTGGAGGACACGCTGGCGGCGGTGGTGAGAGCGCCGGTTCGGCGCCGGATCCTGGCTCTGGACGGCCAGCCCGGTCCGTGGCTGCCTCCCGGATTCGAGCTGATCGGGCAGGGTAACGGTGAGCTGGACACCCGGCTAGAGCACGTGTTCGCCGAGGCCTTCAGGTCCGATCCGGATTCCGGGCCGGTCCTGCTGATCGGGATGGACACCCCTCAGGTGACCCCGGCCCTGCTCACCGCCGGCTGGGGTGACGCCGACGCCGTGCTCGGCCTGTCCGCTGATGGCGGATTCTGGGTGGCCGGGTTCCGCCGCCCGGCGCCGGGCGCCTTCACCGGCGTTCCCATGTCGTCGCAGCACACCGGAGCCGATCAGTTGGCCCGCCTGCAGTCGCTTGGTCTCAGCGTTGCGACCTGGCCGATGTTGCGGGACGTCGACACCCCGGACGACGCCGAAGCGGTCGCCGCGCTGGCGCCGGCCACCCGGTTCGCCGGCCACTGGCGCCGGTTCACCGCTCTCGATGCCGGCGCACCGGCCGATGCCGGTGCACGAGCCGGCGCACGAGCCGAACCTACGGCCGAACCACCGGCCGACCTGTTCGCCGCGGCCTTCGAGGGTGATCCGGTCGAAGCGGAACTCGATGACGGGCAACGATTCTCGTTCAGCACCGAACGCTGGCGGGGGGCTGCCGACGCTACCGACCG
>CAXUFS010000205.1:0-5083 GCA_964250315.1 uncultured Kineosporia sp.
CCCGCATGTCGCTCAGTGCGGCCCTTCCGGTCTCGCTGATCGTACGCAGTGAGCGGATCGCCGCCTGCGGATTCTGCCCGGCGGCGTATCGGCCGCCATCGGCTTGCGCGATGATCACTGACAGGCTGTGCGCGACCACGTCGTGCATCTCCCGGGCGATCCGGGCCCGCTCGATGGCGGTGGCGATCTGGGCCTGCTGCTGGTTCTCCCGCTCCAGCCGTTCGGCCCGCTCCTGCAGGGCCTCGAACTGTTCCAGCCGGACCCGCCGCAGCAGGCCGAACGCCCAGCTGGCCAGCGCCGCGATCCCCATCGTCACCAGCGCCATCCCGGCGGCGGGGTCGTTGAAGCTGTTCATCCGGAGGATGAGTGCCCCCAGGAACGCTCCGGCCAGGGCCGACCCGATGGCGATCCGATTCGCCAGCCGGGGGCCATGCACGGTGACCGAGTACAGGGCGATCAGCACCGCCACATCCGCTGGTCCCACGCTGGTGCCGGTCACCAGCTGCAGCAGGGCCACCGTATAGACGGCGACCGCGCTGATCGTCGGCCAGCGGCGCCGCACCGCAAGTGGCGCGAACAGCGCCACGGTGAGCAGCGGAGGGGCCCCGAAGATGTCCTGCACGGCGGTCAGCGTCAGGGCAGCGGCGGCGATCATCAGCGCGTCCAGCGCCTCCGGGCCCAGCCCGAGCCGGCGGGGGCCCGGTCCAGGTGGTGGCCGTGTTCCGCTCACCAACCGAGCGTACGGCGGCACATCGGGGTTCCTCGTCCGCCTGCGGTATCACATCAGCCGCGCGGGCCTGCCCGCGCGATGGGCTCAGCTGCGGACCCGGGCCGATTCCGGGTCATAGCTCGCGTCCTGGCTCACTTCGGCGGACACCCATCGGCCGAAGATCTCGGCCGCGACCTGCGTACCCGGCTGGATGTGCTGAACAGGCAGGTAGGCATAAGCGATCGACCGGCCCACCGTGTAGCCATAGCCGCCTGAGGTGACCCGGCCGCCGATGGACCCGTCTTCCAGCCGCACCGGTTCACCGCCTATCGCCACCGGGATGTCGTTGCTGGCTGACCGCAGGTGCAGGGTGACCAGCCGCCGCCCGGCGCCGGACTCACGAGCAGCCCGCAATGCCGCCTCTCCGGTGAAACCACCTGGTTTGCCGAGCTTCACACAAAACGACAGGCCGCCCTCATCCGGTGTCGTCTCGGGGGTCAGGTCACCGGCCCAGACCCGGTAACCCTTCTCCAGCCGGAGCGAGTCGATCGCCCGATATCCTCCCGCCAGCATTCCGGCAGGCTCTCCGGCGTCCCAGAGCAGTTGCCACAACCGGGTTCCGTATTCGGCCGGGGCGTAAACCTCCCAGCCGAGTTCACCCACGAAGGTCACCCGGCTCAGCCGCACCGGGACGTCGCCCATGACGGTCTGCTGCGAGGTCATGAACCGGAAGCTGTCGTGGCTCAGATCGGCGGTGGTCAGCGGCTGCAGGATCTGACGCGACGCAGGGCCCCACAGCCCGTAGCAGACCAGCGCACCGCTGATCTCGCGCACACTCACCTCGGCGTCCAGCCGGTCAGCCTGCCGGGTGATCCAGGACAGGTCGTGCCCGGCGAACGCGGTGCCGGTCACCAGCAGGAACGACTGCTCACCGGTCCGGGTCACGGTCAGGTCGCACTCGATCCCGCCGCGGTCGTTCAGCAGCTGGGTGTAGGTCACCGAGCCGATGGCGCGCGACACCCGGTTGTCGCACACCTGTTCCAGAAAAGCCGCTGCCTGCCGCCCAGTGACTTCCAGCTTGCCGAAAGAGCTTTCGTCGAACAGGGCGGCTCGCTGCCGGCAGGCCCGGTGCTCGGCCGCGATCGCCGGTGACCAGGTGCGCCCGGCCCAGCCGCTTGGGCGCACCGCATCCTGGGCCAGATCACTGTCCTCGTTGGCCTGGTACCAGTTGACCCTCTCCCAGCCGGCTTTCTCCCCGAAGACGGCGCCGATGCGAGCGTGCCAGTCGTAGGCGGGGGAGCGGCGCAGCCCCCGGCCGGACTGCCGTTCCCGGTAGGGATAGGCGATGTCGTAGTAGGTGGCGTAGTTCTCCACGGCCCGGCCCAGGGTGTGACCAGGAGAGGCCCAAGCCGCTCCGAATCGACGAATATCCATGTGCCACAAGTCATACCCGGGATCACCGTCAATGATCCAGGCCGCCATCACCTGCCCGATGCCACCTGCCCCAGCGATCCCGTGGGCACAGAATCCGGCCGCGACGAAGAAACCGCCGACCTCGGTCTCACCCAGGCAGAACTCGTTGTCGGGGGTGAACGCCTCCGGGCCGTTGATCAGCGTCCGGATGCCCAGATCGGCCATCGCCGGAACCCGGCCGGCGGCGTTCTGCGCTATGGGCGCGAACCGTTCCCAGTCCGGCGCAAGAAGTTTGGCGTTGAACGCGGCCGGAACGTGGTCCAGGGTTCTCGCCGAGACCGACCACGGCGCCGGGTCGCGCTCGTAGCCGCCCATCACCAGGCCGTCCAGTTCTTGCCGCCAGTAGACCAGCCGGTCCGGGTCGCGCAGGGTGGGCAGCTTCGAGCCAGGTTGCAGTACCCGTTCGGTCACCGCGTACTGGTGGGCGATGGGCACGATCGGAACCCGGACGCCGGCCAGCCGGGCGATCTCCGCGGCCCAGATGCCACCGCAATCGACCACCACCTCGCACTCGACATCTCCGGCAATGGTCCGGACGGTCCTCACCCGCGCCCGGCCGCGCCGGTCGGTGACCGTGTCGATCGCCGTCACCCGGACGTGGTTATGCACCCGGGTACCCCCAGCCCGGGCTCCGGCCAGCAGGGACAGGCACAGCTGGGACGGGTCGACATATCCGTCCAGCGGAAGGTGGACGGCGCCGAGCACGCCGTCGGTGATCATCGGCGGGAACCGGGCGCCGGCCTCGGCGGCGGAGATCTCTTCCAGCGGGAGGCCGAAGGCCTTGGCCCAGCCTGCCTGGTGACGGATCTCGTTCAGCCGCTCGGGAGAACCGGCCAGCTTCAGCCCGCCGCTGGGAACCCAGCCGACCGGGTGCTCACCGGCCTCGAGTGCGGCGTAGAGCTCCGCCGAATAGCGGTTCATCCGGGTCAGCGTCGGATCCGAGCGCAGGATGCCGACCAGGCCGGCCGAATGAAAGGTGGACCCGCTGGTGGGCTCAGCCCGGTCCAGCACCAGCACGTCCCGCTCCCCGGCTCGGGCCAGGTGGTACGCAACGCTGGCACCGCCGACGCCGGCGCCGATCACCACCACCCGGGCGGCGCCCGGTAACGGGCGAGCGGCTGCCGGGTTGGACATTGGGGCAGCGTAGTGACCGGGCGTTCGCCGTGCTCGGGCGGCTCTGATCGGCCGGACCGTATGATCTTGGGCCACTGCTGGGAGCCACTGGCCGCTGAGGAGTCCGGATGTCCAGAGCAGGACGAACCGCGGCCACCCTGACCGACGCCGGCATCGATGACGTGCTGTCGGGGGTGCCCTGCCTGTCCGGGCGGCCGCGCCAGGTGCAGCGCCTGTCCGGCGGCCTGACCAACGTGATCGTCAAGGTCACTCTGCCGGAGACCGGTCGCGAGCTGGTGGCCCGGATCGGCACCGACGACTCCGCCATGCTGGCGATTGACCGGGACGCCGAGCACCAGGCCAGCATCGCCGCCGCCGCAGCCGGGGTGGCACCGGAGGTAGCCTGCCGGGACTCCGAAAACGACGTCCTGGTGATCGATTTCGTGCCGGGCCGGACCCTGGCGGCCAGTGACCTGCGGGACGACGCGATGCTGCCGCGAGTGGCCCAGCTCTGCCGCGATCTGCACGCAGGGCCACGCTTCAGCACCGATTTCGATATGTTCGCCATCCAGCGCCGGTATCTGCACATCGTCCAGGACCACGGATACCGGCTTCCGGCCGGCTATTCCAGCTGGCTGCCCTCGTTCGAGCGGATCCGCTCGGCCCTTTCCGCTCGGCCAGCGGGCACCCGGCCCTGTCACAACGATCTGCTGGCCGAGAACTTCATCGACGATGGTGACCGGCTCTGGATGGTCGATTTCGAATACTGCGGAAACAACGACCCGGCTTTCGAGCTGGGCAACATCGCCAGCGAATCGGGGCTGGACGCCGGGCAGCTGGGCGAACTGGTCCGGCTGTACCACGGCGCGCCTGACGCGGCCGTGGTGGCCAGCCAGATCGCCCGGGCCCGGTTGCTGGGCACCGCGTCCAGGTACGGCTGGACCCTGTGGGCCTCGATCCAGGACAGTGCCAGCAGCCTGGACTTCGACTTCTGGTCCTGGGGCCTGGACAAGTACGAACGCAGCGTCCAGGAATTCCGGTCGCCGGACTTCGACCGCCTGATCGCCGAGGTCACTGCCTGAGCCGAGGCGAGGCGGGGGTACCGAGGGCTGGACCCGGTCCTGGCGCAGACACGATCGTCGTGTCAGCCTGAATGGCCCGGGTCAGGCTGGCCCGGAGAAGGCAAGCTGAGGAGTGAGGCGTGACCGCACAAGAATCCCGTCCGACCACCACCGACGCCGGGGTACCCGTCGCCAGCGATGAGCATTCACTGTCCGTTGGCCCGGACGGTCCTCTGCTCCTCCAGGACCACTACCTGCTCGAGCAGATGGCCAACTTCAACCGGGAGCGGATTCCTGAGCGGCAGCCGCACGCCAAGGGTGGAGGCGCCTTCGGAACCTTCCAGGTGACCCAGGACATGAGTGCCTTCACCCGGGCCGCGGTGTTCCAGCCAGGCGCCCAGACCGACGTGATCATACGGTTCTCGACCGTCGCCGGAGAGCGGGGATCACCTGATACCTGGCGCGATCCGCGGGGTTTCGCGGTCAAGTTCTACACCAGTGAAGGCAACCTCGACATTGTCGGCAACAACACCCCAGTGTTCTTCATCAAGGACCCGATGAAGTTCCAGCACTTCATCCGTTCCCAGAAGCGCCGGGCCGACAACAACCTGCGCGATCACGACATGCAATGGGACTTCTGGACCCTGTCGCCGGAGTCCGCGCACCAGGTGACCTGGCTGATGGGCGACCGCGGCATTCCGCGCACCTGGCGGCACATGAACGGCTA
>CAXUFS010000206.1:0-219 GCA_964250315.1 uncultured Kineosporia sp.
CCGATACCACCACGTCACCCCCGCCGCCCCCGCCGCCGACCAGCACCACCACGGGAGCTACGAGACCCGGCTGGACACCGCGCAGGCCGCAACATCCACCCTGACCAGGCAGTTCCGGGCGATGGCAACCCAGGTCAGCTTTCAGGTTGTCGATCCGGCGCCGGACGCCGGGCAACGCCTTGCTGCTGCCGCTGACCTGTTCGGCCGGGTGGAGGCCTC
>CAXUFS010000206.1:257-5083 GCA_964250315.1 uncultured Kineosporia sp.
TAGTCCGCTGATGCGGGCGAATGCGGCTGGCCAGAGCTGGCAACCGGTCCCGGCCGAGTGCTTCGAGGCGATCGCTGAGGCGCAGCGAGCGCACGAACAGACAGATGGCCTGTTCGATCCGCGCGTCCTGGGCCGGCTGGTGGAGCTGGGATATGACCACTCGCTGCCGTTCGGCACCGAGCAGGTGCAGCTGGATCGCCCGCCGGAACCGTCCCCGGCCCCGCGGCCGGTGCCGCGGCCGTGGCGGCCGGGCCTGGACCGCGCTCGCGGCCAGGTCAGGATCGGACCCGATCCCCTCGACCTGGGCGGGATCGGCAAGGGCCTGGCGGTCCGGTGGGCCTCAGCCATCCTGGCTCCGGCCGGCTCGGCGCACCTGATCAACGCGGGCGGCGACTGTTATCTGGCTGGGCCCGGGCCGCTCGGCGAGGGCTGGCCGGTCGGGGTGGAGGATCCGGACGGTGAGCCGGGCAGCGATCCGGTCGCAGTGCTGCGGCTGCGGGATCAGGCCTGCGCCACGTCGTCGTTGCGGCTGCGGACCTGGCAGCGGGGGGAGGCCACGGTGCATCACCTGATCGATCCCCGCACCGGCGCCAGCGCGGTCAGTGGTCTGCGCTCGGTCACCGTGGTCGGCCCTGATCCAGCCCTGGCCGAGGTATGGAGCAAGACCCTGCTGATCACCGGCGCCCAGGCGATCGCGGAACGGGCCGGGCGTGAGGGCCTGGCCGCGCTCTGGGTCCAGGACGACGGCGGCCTCGGCACCAGCCAGGCGATCCGCGACCAGGTGATCTGGCGGGCCCGGTGACCCAGACCGAGCTGAGCCGGCCCACCCGTGCGCGGGTGCAGCATCGCCGGGGCGGTCCGGGCGGCGGCATCCCCCGCACCGGCTGGGTCGTCCTGATCACCGCCGCCAGCGGCGTCAGCGCCTGGCTGGTCGGGCGCAGCCTGCAGGCCGTGGCCGGCGATCGCAATGAGCCATGGATCATCGGGCGCGCCTCCGGGGTCGCCTGCTACCTGCTCCTGGTGGCGCTGGTGGCCACGGGCCTGGTGCTGTCTCACCCGTGGCGCAACCGGGTGCGGCAACCAGGCTCCGCCACCCGGATCCGGATCCACGTCAGCCTGGCCGTTTTCGCCGTCGCCCTGCTCGTTCTGCATGTCGCCGTGCTGGCCACAGACCACTACGCCAAGGTCGGCTGGGCCGGCGCCTTGTTGCCGATGGCCTCCACATACCGCCCGCTGCCGATCACCTTCGGAGTGATCGGAGCCTACGCGGGACTGCTGGCGGGCCTGACCGCGGTGCTGGCCGGACGCTGGGCCCGGCGCGTCTGGTGGCCGATTCACAAGGTGTCCAGCGTGACCCTGGTCCTGGTCTGGGTGCACTCCTTGTTCGCCGGGAGTGACGCGACCGGCTTGCGGCTCCTCTACGCGAGCACCGCCGGACTGATCCTGCTGCTGGCGGCCTGGCGCTACTGTGCCCGTGGTCCGGCGGTCGCGGGCGGTCACCGATGACGCTCAGCTGGGCCGAGACGACGGTCAGCCCGTTACTGGAGGGAACGGCAGAATTCACCGCCAGCGGCCGGCAGCTGGTGGCCGGGCCGGCGGCCGAGGGGCTGGCGGCGCATCAGTTCCGGTACGGGGGGCGGCCCCGGCTCGATCCAGCTGACCTGGACTGGCTGATCGAAGCGGTATCGGAGGCCGGGCTCACGGGTTACGGCGGAGCACACTTTCCGGTCGCCGCCAAATGGCAAGCGGCGCAAGCACGTTCAATGGCAGGCCTGATCGTGGTCGCCAACGGCGCGGAGGGTGAGCCGCTGAGCGCGAAAGATCATGCGCTCCTGCAACTTCGGCCTCACCTGGTACTGGACGGCCTGGCCTGCGCCGCTGAGGCACTGGGCGCCCAGGCAGCAGTGGTCTGGATCACCCAGGATTCGGCGGCCGTGCGCGACGCTGCCCTGCGGGCAGTGCAGGAGCGCAGCCTGGCCGGGGTGGACCGCATTCCGGTGCACGTGCTGCAGGGACCGGGCCGGTATCTGACGGGCGAGTCCAGTGCCGTCGTGCATGCGCTCGAGGCGGGCCGGTTCCTGCCCCGGTTCACCCGGGTTCCGGCCGCTCAGCACGGCGTTCATGGCCGCCCGACCGTGATCCACAACGTGGAGACGCTGGCCCGGCTCGCCCTGATAGCCCGGGGCGCGCAACCGCAGGCATTGCCCGGCCCGCTGGTCACGATCGCCGACGGCGGGAGGCTCCGGGTGCGCCAGCTCGCGGCCGGCATGCCGGTGGCCGAGGCTGTTCTCAGCGGCATGCACCGCTCTGGCGGCGCGCAACCGCAGGCGGTACTGGTCGGCGGCGCCGGCGGAAGCTGGCTGGACTGGACCCAGGCGCGTCAGCTACGACTGGGCGATCTCGATGGCCGCCCAGCTCCCGCGCCGGTGACCCGGCGCCGCGCCCGGGATACGGCGCCGCTGATCCGGCCCGCGCTCAGCACCGGCGTGCTGGCCATGATCCGGCAGGATGCCTGCGGGCTGGCGGAGACAGCGGCCCTGGCTGGTTTCCTGGCCCGGTCAAGCGCCAAGCAGTGCGGCCCTTGCCGATTCGGGACCCAGGCCCTGACCGAAACCCTGTGGCGGATCGCTCGTTCCAGGTCCCGGGCCGGCGATGCCGAGCGCCTGCGGCGGCTGTGCGCCGAGGTGGATGGCCGGGGGGCCTGCGGACTCCCGGACGGTGCCGCCCAGCTGGTCCGCAGCGCGCTGACGGTGTTCGCGCGGGATCTGGAAACGCATCGCCGGCACCGGGGTTGTGGATCGGCCGGCGGTGCGCGGGCCCTGTATGTGCCGGTGGCGCAGGAGTGACCGGCGACCGGTCGGCTCCGGGCGTGCGGCTGCGAGTGGACCCGACGGTCTGTGACGGGGTGGGGATGTGCGCTCATCTGGCCCCGGGCCTGGTCGGGCTGGATTCGTGGGGTTACCCGATCATGCCGCGCGAAGATCTGACCGGCTCCAGCGTGCGAGCCGCCCGCCTGGCCGTGGCCGGTTGCCCACGCCGAGCCCTGTTCCTGCAGGAGCCGCGATAACGTCGGCCGGGTGCCCGTACAGCCGGCGTTGACCCGATCATGACCGTGTACTTCATCGGCGCCGGTCCCGGTGCCGCGGATCTGCTGACCGTGCGAGCGGTTCGATTGCTGAGGTCGTGCCCAGTCTGCCTATTTGCCGGAAGCCTGGTGCCGGCGGCCGTTCTGGCCCAGTGCCCGGCTGGAACGCGGCTGATCGACACCGCCGATCTGGATCTGGCCGCGATCACGGCCGAGCTGGTGTCCGCCCATCGGCAGGGTCTCGATGTAGCCCGGCTGCAGTCGGGGGACATCTCACTGTTCAGTGCGGTGGCCGAGCAGATGCGGCGGCTCGATGCAGCCGGGGTGCCATACGAGGTGGTGCCCGGAGTAACGGCTTTCGCCGCCGCTGCCGCAGTCTTGAAGCGGGAGCTGACCGTTCCTGGAATAGGTCAGTCGGTGGTGCTGACCCGGGTGGCCCGGCGCGCCACCCCGATGCCGGGCGCTGAGACGCTGGCTGCCTTCGGTGCTACCGGCGCCACCCTGGTCCTGCATCTGGCCATCGCCCACACCGATGAGATCGTCGCTGAGCTGGCTCCTTTCTACGGCCAGGACTGCCCGGTCGCGGTCGTGGCCAACGCCAGCCGGGAAGACGAAACCGTGTTACGGGGAACACTTTCCAGCATCGCCGCCCAGGTTGCTGAGGCCGGCCTCCGCCGGACTGCGGTGATCATCGTGGGCCGGGTGCTCTCGGCCGGCCAGTTCCCCGACAGCCATCTCTATTCCGCTGGCCGGACGCGCCGGCCCGGCGCCAGTCGCGGCCGGACCTCGTGAGCTCGCCGCCATGACCGGCCCCACACTCATTCTGGGCGGAACCGCCGAAGCGCTGGAGCTGGCCGCCGAGTGTGCTGACCGAGGCGTGAGCGCGATCTCGTCGATGGCCGGGCGGGTAGCGGAGATCCGGCGTCCAGCCGGAGCCGTCCGGATCGGCGGATTCGGTGGTGCCGACGGGCTGGCTCGCTACCTGACCGGCCAGCAGATCGCCGCCGTGATCGACGCCACCCATCCGTTCGCCGCGCAGATCACCGCCAATGCGGCGCAGGCCTGCGCCAGAACCGGAACGCCGCTGCTGATTCTGAACCGCCCGCGATGGCAGCCGGTGGACGGCGATCGCTGGACGGTGGTGCCCAGCCTCGGCGACGCCGCTCGCGCCGTCCCCGAACTGACCGGGCCGGACGACCGGGTGCTGCTCACGATCGGGCGGCAGGGCGCCAGCGCTTTTGCCGGGTTGTCCCAGCGGTTCTGGGTCCGCGCGCTGGAGCCACCAGAACCACCCCTGCCCAGGCACCATCAGCTGCTCCTCCAGCGCGGGCCGTTCAACCGAGAAGATGAACGAGAACTGCTGCACAGCAAGAGGATCGACTTGGTGGTGAGCAAGAACAGCGGCGGATCGATGACCTCGGCCAAACTCACGGCCGCCCGGGAACTGCGGATCCCCGTGCTGATGATCGATCGCCCGCCGCGACCGCCCGGTATCAGTTGCGTATCGACGCTGGCCGAGGCGATCAGATGGGCCCAAGGCGGCGGCGCGGCCTGATCAGCCGGTCCTTCAGCCTGCGGATGATGCTGCCCCTGGCGTGCACGGGTGGCGCTCAGCCCGGATAGCGGCGAGGAGTGTAGACGAATGTGCTGCCGTCGGCCCCGGCGACGGCCCCGGGGTGCCCCGCGCCGAGGATGCGCAGCGTCCGCATGTCGAACCTGCGTACATAAAAAAGATCAGCAA
>CAXUFS010000207.1:0-5077 GCA_964250315.1 uncultured Kineosporia sp.
TCGCCGGGCTGGTCAACGGCCTGGACCCGGACCTGGTCACTCTCGGCGGCCTGGCCGCTGAACTGCTGGCCGCCGCCCCGGAGCCGATCGAGCGGGCCTACCGGGCCGGGCTGATGGCGTTCCGTCGCACCCTCGCACCGCCGGTGATTGCGGCGCGCTTCGGTGAGGACGGCCCGATCGTCGGCGCGGCCGAGGAGGCCTGGGCCGCCCTGTTGCCTCGCTTGAAGGCCTGAGCTGCCGGGCACGGGCCGGACGAGCACGACCGGAAGCCTGTTGCGCGCCGATCTGAATGACCGCCGACTGGTTGGACGGTCTCCAGTCGGTACGGTGGAGTCAGCGACTGACTCTCCCCGACCAGAAAAGAGGCGACCACGATGGAGTATCGCCAGCTTGGCCGTTCCGGCCTGCGCGTCTCGACCCTCACCCTCGGCACAATGGGTTTCGGCGGAACCGGATGGGCCAGTCCGGTCGGGCAGATCGGGGTCGACGGAGCCCGCGATCAGATCGCGATGGCCAAGGACGCCGGGGTCAATCTGATCGACACGGCCGACATCTACTCGGCCGGGCTGTCGGAGGAGATCCTCGGCGAGGCGCTGGGCTCGGAGCGGGACGACGTCCTGATCGCGACCAAGTGCCGGATGCCGATGGGAGACGCCAAGGGCCCCAACGACTTCGGCCTGTCCCGGCATCACATCATTCGTTCGGCCGAGGGCAGCCTGCGGCGGCTGAAGACCGATCACATCGACCTGTATCAGGTGCACGAGTGGGACGGCCAGACGCCGCTGGACGAGACCCTGTCCGCGCTCGACCTGCTGGTCAGCAGCGGCAAGGTCCGCTACATCGGCTGCTCCAACTACGCCGCCTGGCAACTGATGAAAGCGCTGGGTGTCTCGCAGCGCGAGCACCTCCAGCGGTTCGTCAGCCAGCAGGTGTTCTACTCGCTGCAGAACCGCGACATCGAGACCGAAATCGTGCCGGCCTGCATCGACCAGGGACTGGGCATCCTGGTCTGGAGTCCGCTGGCAGGCGGCCTGATGTCGGGCAAGTACCGCCGCGGTGTGGATGCTCCGCCCGGCAGCCGGCACCTGAGCGACTGGGACGAGCCGCCGGTGAACGACGAGGACAAGTTGTATGACACCATCGACGTCGCCGTGGAGATCGGTGCGGCGCACGGTGTTTCGGCCGCCCAAGTCTCACTGGCCTACCTGTTGGCCAAACCGGCCATCACCTCGCTGATTGTCGGGGCCCGGACAACCGATCAGTTGCAGGACAACCTGGCCGCCGCCAGCCTGACTCTGTCGGACGACGAGGTGGCTCGGCTGGACAAGGTCAGCGGAGAGCCGCTGCGTTACCCGTTCTGGCATCAGGCCAATACCGCGACCGATCGTCTCGGACCCGCCGACCTCAGCCTGATCGGGCCGCACCTGGCCTGAGCCGGCTCAGACTGGCGGCGCCTAGGAACTCCTTGCCGCCCGTGCTGCGGAACATATTCAGCGGCTGGCCGCCCGGGCGGTGACCAGCTCGGCGATGGCCGAGAACAGCGCCGGGGCAAGCCGCTGAGCATGCAGGGCCGCCAGCTTGGCCGAGCCGGGCTGGCCGGACTGCAGGATGGCCCAGATACCGGCCTTGGCAGTGAAGTCGTACTGCGCCTGGGTCAGCAGCCGCTCCAGCCGGGTCTCCAGCTCAGCCGTGCGCGGCTGCAGGTTCGCGCCCAGCACGACCGAAACCGTCGTGCTGGTCGGTACGCCGGGCAACGTCACGCTGACCCGGTCGCGCTGATACCGGACCGGAAGTGCGGCCGCCTGATGGTGCACGCTGCCGTCGGGGACGTCCTGGGCATCCACGCCCAGGACGGTCACAGTCCAGGTCCGGGCGGCCGGGACGACTCCGGGCGCACCGGCGGCCGAGCCGATGGAGAGCGTGCCGCTAGCCTGATCCCAGTCCAGAGTTGTCCGCGCGGTAGGAATGTCAGCCAGGGCCACTCCGGTGCCGTCGTCCTCAACCAATACGAACCGCCCATCGGCACCCGGCGCCACCAGGATCTCCAGCCGATCCGGGTTCCGGGTCACATCCAGATCGTCCGGCGCCGCCAGAGGCAGCACGCCGCCCGCCCGCAGCAGCACCGGGATCGAGTCGTCATCCCGGTGCAGCTCCAGCTCCCGTTCACCGTCGTAGACCAGGCCGGTGAAGATGTCGGTCCAGATGCCCGGCGGTAGCCACGCGCGCACCGCTCCCCGGAGGGTGACCGGATCGCGCGGAGCCGTGACCGGCGCAACCACCAGCTGTGATCCGAACTCGAACTGGTTCGGCACCTGGTAGGCCGTGACCTCGGAAGGATGCGCGTAGTACATCGGGCGGACCAGGGGAATCCCCTCGGCGGCGGCCCGGTGGTTCAGGCTGTGCAGGTAGGGCACCAGCCGATGCCGGAACCGCAGTGAACTCCTCATCGCCGCAGCGGTTTCGGCCCCGAACACCCACGGCTCCTTGACCATGAACGGGTTGGACGACGAATGCAGCCGCAGAATCGGTGAGAATACGCCGAGCTGCAGCCATCGCAGCGCCAGCTCGTCGTCCCGGTAGCCGAACATGTGGCCACCGATGTCATGGCTCCACCATCCATAACCGATATTCGTTGCCCGAGCGGTGAATTCGGGCTGGAACTCGAGCGAATCCCAGGACACGACGGTGTCGCCGGAGAATCCGATCGGATACCGGTGGCTGCCGGGCCCGGCATACCGGGAAAAGGTCAGGGGACGGCGCCCATCCCGGCTGGAGTCAAGGAAATGGAAATGGTTCAGAATCCAGAGCGGATCGATTCCGGCTACCCGCGAATACGAACCGGACTGCCAGTCAACCCACCAGAAATCGACGCCCTCGCGCTCCAGCCGCCGATGCAGGATGCTGAAATAGGCGTCCAGGAAAGCGCGATCGGTGACGTCGAACGCGATCGGCTGCCCCTGCGACGCGTCTCGCTCCAGCGCGGCCGCCATCTCGGCATAGGCATCCTCGAAGGCCCGGACCCCGTCGGCCGGATGCACATTGAGCGTGACCCGGTAGCCACGCCGATGCAACTGCGCCAAGAAGGCCGCGGGGTCGGGAAAGAGCTCGCGGTTCCAGCTGTAACCGGTCCAGCCGCTGCCATAGACCGGATCGACGCTGGACACCGGATGCCAGTCCATGTCCAGCACAGCCACCGAAAACGGAAGGTCTTCGGCTGCGAAACGGTCGACCAGGTCGAGATAACTCTGAGCGCTGTAGGGAAAGTACCGGCTCCACCAGTTGCCCAAGGCCCAGCGCGGAAGCACCGGCGGCAGGCCGCTGAGCGAGTAGAAGGCGTCCAGCGCCTGCTGATGGTCGTGGCCGTAGGCGAACACGTAGAGGTCGAGCCGGGTTCCGTCCCGGGGGGTGACCCATCCGTCCGGCTCGAACAAGGGCGAGGCGGAGTCGTCGAGCACGGCGTAGCCCCACCGGGACACCACCGCCGGACCGAGCGGGATCGGGCCGTCGGCGCCGTCCAGAGTCTTCGCCGTCCCGCCCAGGTCGCCGACCGGTTCGCCGAACCGCCAGACGCTGTGATAGCTGGAGACATTGCCCTGAACCTGCAGGCTGAGCCCGGACGGACTGAACGGCCCGCGGTCATACGTGAGCCGGAACCGAGCGGTGGAAACCTCGATGAATCCGCCCGATTCGGACACATCGAACTGCGGCACGGGCAGGTCCCGATGCAGGGCCAGGGCCGAGGCGCGATCCTCGAACCTGCCGTCCGGCGCCCATTCCAGCCGGATCAGGCCATCGGTGAGCACGGTGATCCGCCATCGATCGCCGCTGATGATGGCGTCCGGGTGAGCCTGGGGCGATGCCGCCAGAAGGCGATGCTGATCCACCGCCCCAAATCTACCGACCGGCTGCCAGCTACCAAGCGCGGGTGCGTGCGATCAGCCGGTGCCTCCGGGCAGACCGGCGATGATGCCCCAGGTCGCGAGCGCGCCCATCACCGACGTCCACTGTCCGTAGGCGGTGTAATACCCGACCGCCCAGGTGGTCTGCTCGTTGAGCTTGAACTCCTTGGCGGGCAGATCGCCGTTGATCACGGGGTCGGACATGTTCCGGATCACCGCCCACTTCGGCGGGTGCTGCAGATCCGACACGGCCAGCCCGAGAGCGGCGTCGCCCATCTCCACTGCCGCACCGAACTGGTCCAGCCGGTTGGCGGTGGTCCCGTATTCAAAGTAGTCCGTGGTCAGGATCGGGTGGAACTCAGCCATGTCCCGGCCGCCCTGCTCCATCTTGATGTCCGGCACATTGGCCGGGGAGCTCCGGATGGGCGGCCCAGGAAACGGAAAAGCCTTGGTGGGTGGAGCAAATGGAGGCTCGGCCAGCTGATCGGCGAAGCGGCCCATCAGGGCCAGTGCCTCGGCCTCGTACTTGGCCGGGATCTGCCAGTCGCTGGTGTAGGTCACGCCATTGAACTTCTCGTTCCTGAACTCCTGCTGCAGCCGGAATCTGGCCGCCCGGGTGACCACCACGTCGCCCAGCTGGAACTGGTCGAAGACCGCACCAGCCGTGCCGATGGTGAACACGTACTCCGGGTCGGCCTCGTGGATGACCTGCTGAAAGAAGTCCTTGACCGGCAAGGTGGCGGTTCCCTCACCGGTCTTGATGCCATCCTGGTTCAGATGCAGTTCCGACTTGATCAGCAACACGTTCAGCCCGGCCAGCGTCACCATCTGGAAGTTGCCGAGCCGCTTGGAAGTGGCGGCCGGAGCACCGGACCGGATCTGGCTGGCGTACTTGGTCTCGAACTGGTGTGCATACCGGGCCCACTTGGCGGCCGAATGCCCGGGAGTGAAAACCTTGGCCAGGCCAGCTAATTCGTCCACAGTCCAGGTGAAGACCACGACGTCCGCCCGGGGTAGCGGTGAATCTGGATCATGGTCGGCCGGGGTGGGCACCATGATCGGTGCCAGCCCATCGGGGAAACCAGCCAGGGCTGGTCCGGCGGCCGGAGCGGGCGCCGCCGGTGGACCCGCCTCTCGAACCGCGCCGGGACGCGGCTGCGGGGCCGGTGAGGGGACCG
>CAXUFS010000208.1:0-5063 GCA_964250315.1 uncultured Kineosporia sp.
GGTTGATCTCGTCCACTGCGGCGCCCGGGCTGCTGATCGGCTGCCGGAAGTTCAGCCGCACGTCGGTGTGCCCGCGGAGCCGTTCGATCCTCAGCATCAGGCCGAACCGGTCCAGCCCCAGCGGCAGCACCCGCAGCGCTCCGGCCAGAGTGGCCTGGTCACACAGCCTGGTCAGTTTCGTGATCGCGTCCTGATGGTGGGCCTCCAGGTGCTGCAGCTGCTCGGCCGCCACCGGGTGCAGCGGGTCCGGCGCCGCCGCCCGATAGTCGCCCAGGCCGACGCGGGCGCGCTCACCGTCCTGCTCGACATTGATCTCGGCGACGTCCAGCCGCAACACGACGGCTTCTCCGCTGGACGACCTGGCCGCAGCGAGCCGTTGCTCACCCAGCCAGCCATCCAGAGACAACCGGGCGCGTACCCGCTGACGGGCCTTCACCGGACACAGCTCGGTGAACTCGGCAACGGCAGGCAGATCCCCGCCTGGAGTCTGCGCCACGGCGCGTACCAGTTCGCTGCCGGACGCCAGGACAAGCGTCAGGCGACCGGCCACCCCGGCGACCGCGGCGCTGGCCCCGCCGGCCCCCGCCCCCCCGGACCCACATCGATGCCGAGGCGGCCACGACTGTCCGAGCCCGTTCCGCCGGGGAGGGGCGGCCCGGAACATGCGGGGTGATGAGCACAGCACCTCCAATTAGGATAGCCTCACCTAAGTTATCGGCAGACACCGGCGAATCCAACCCGGCGACAATGATCGCGATTAACGGACCGATGGGCCGGCGAGTTACTATTCGGTGCCCGGCCCGCCCTCCTGGGGTCACCGGCTGGGCGATCGCGGACCAGGTGCTCTGCGGGCTGTTGCGACAGCAGCCAGCAGAGCCGCTCGTCCGGATCCATGGTCTTCCCACTCCTGGCCCGTTCCTGGGTGGGCGGGGTGCGCGTTGCCGGTGTCCGCGCGTGCTCCGCAGGACCGGCATGGCCGAGACACGCGACCGAGCACCATCGGACACAGTCCGATCATCTGGAAGGTCTGCCCGTGGCGAACAACCCCCGTCCCAAGGCGAAACTGAGCCGCGCCCTGGGGATCCCGCTGACTCCCAAGTGTGTCCGCTACTTCGAGCAGCGTCCTTATCCTCCGGGTGATCATGGGCGTTCGCGCAAGTCCACGTCGGACTACAAGGTCCGGCTGCTGGAGAAGCAGCGGCTACGCCACCAGTACAACGTGAGCGAGACCCAGCTGAGCCGTGCCTTCGACCGTGCGCACCGCGGCTCGGGCAAGACCGGCGAGTCCCTGGTGATCGAGCTGGAGACCCGGCTCGACGCCCTGGTACTGCGAGCCGGTTTCGCTCGCACGATCTATCAGGCCCGGCAGGCTGTCACCCACCGGCACATCACGGTGAATGGCCAGCTGGTGGACAAGCCCTCCTACAAGGTCAAGCCCGAAGACGTGATCGCGGTAGCGCCCCGGAGCATCAACAAGACCCCGTTCCAGGTCGCCGCTGCCGGAGCCCACGAGCTGGCGGTGACTCCGCCCTATCTGGAGGTGTTGCTGCCGCAGCTACACGCCCGGCTGGTCCGGCTCCCGGCCCGCGATGAGGTGCCGATCGTCTGCAATGAGCAGCTGGTGGTGGAGTACTACTCGCGCTGATCGCTGGCGCGACGACCGCCACGGTGCGACATGAGCGGGGGACTCCCCGGCCAGATCGACGAGGCCATGCGGTCATGGCGCACCAGTGACCGCCGGACGGCGGCGACGCTGTGGTGGTATTCGGCCAGCCTGGAGCTGCTGGCCGATCCGATCCGCGACCTGGTCGCCCGGGGCGGGGTGGATGCCGCTGGACTCGGCCAGGCACTGCGGCCGGAGTTCGATCGGGTGATCCGGGCGCTGGCCATGGCCGGGGATGTCAGTGCTCAGCGGCTACGGGCGATCGCCTCCGACTCGCTGGGCAACCAGTTGCTGGCCCAGCACCGCACCGACCTGGCCGGCCCGGTCGCCTCAGCGGCCGGCCTGCTCGCCCCCCGCTACATCGAGGTACCGGCCACCCACGGGACCCGCACCTACCTTCGCCGCGCCTCCTGCTGCATGATCTTCCGGTTGCCCGGTCAGCCGCTCTGCGTGTCCTGTCCGCGCCAGCGGCCGGCCGATCGCGAGGCGAGGCTCCGCCAGCACGCCGCCCATCGCTGAGAAACGCCTGAGGGACACTGCCGTGAAGGATCCGGCAGTTCGCCGGAGAGTGCGTGATCGTACGATGCGGGCGTGATCGCTCA
Source organism: uncultured Kineosporia sp. (assembly GCA_964250315.1). Classification (GTDB taxonomy): domain Bacteria; phylum Actinomycetota; class Actinomycetes; order Actinomycetales; family Kineosporiaceae; genus CAXUFS01. The sequence goes on from CAXUFS010000208.1 coordinate 2,266, forward strand.
GGGCGTCTCCAGTTTCGTCGCGCTGGGGGACTCGTTCACCGAGGGCCTGGAGGACGAACTGGGCCCAGACGGTCGCCACACCGGCTGGGCGGACCGCGTGGCCGCCGGGCTGGCCCAGGTCAGGGGGAGTGTCCGCTACGCCAACCTGGCCGTCCGGGGCAAGATCCTCAGCCAGGTGATCGACGAACAGATTCCGCTGGCGCTGGATCTGAGCTCAGACCTGATCTCGTTCCACGCCGGCATCAACGACTTGCTGCGGCCCCGGGCCGACCGGCGGTTGATTCTCACGGGCTATACCGACGGGGTGAAACGGCTACGGGCCAGTGGCGCCCAAGTGTTGCTGTTCACCGTGGTCGCCCGCACCGGCGGGACCGGGCGGACGGCCGATGCGCTGGCCGCCCGGTTCGCCGAATTCAGCGAGCATGTCCGGCAGATCGGGCGCGAGCACGGCTGCCTGATCGTGGACATCGCAGCGGCGGCGGCCCTGCAGGATCGGCGGCTCTGGCACGAGGATCGGCTGCACCCGGCCCCCGAGGGGCATCGCCGGATCGCTGCTGCCGTGCTGGAACGCCTCGGCGTCCTGGATCCCGCCATCCTGGACGGCGTCAGCGGCTGGTGGCAGCAGGACCTGCCACCGAGGGCACGACCGGCCAGATGGGCCGCGATGCGTGCCGACCTGTACTGGGCCCGCCGCTATCTGCTGCCCTGGGTCGGCCGACGCCTGCGGGGCGCCTCCAGCGGCGACGAGATCAGGCCGAAGCACCCGGCACTGATCGAGATCCGTTCCCGCCGCTAGTCCCGGCGTTCGACGGCCGGGGTCCCGGTGAAGGAGCGCCGGGTACGGCTCCGGGCCGTCCCCCGGCGCCCGGTCCCAGCAGTTCGTCCTGCTCCGCCCTCATCACCTCAGCGATGATCTGAATCTGGGTCGCGTCCACCGCGCCGGGGCTGCTCTCCGCCAGCTCGCTGCGCCGGGCGTACTGGTCGAACAGCCGGGCCTTCTGGGCCAGTATCTGCAGCAGCCGCTCGTCCACCGCCCCCGCAGTCAGGAGCCGATGCACTCGCACAGTGCGAACCTGGCCCATCCGGTGCGCCCGGGCGATGGCCTGGTCCTCGGTGGACGGCTTGATCTGCGGCTCGCACAGGATCACCACCGAGGCCGTCTGCAGATTCAGGCCGATCCCACCGGCCTGGATCTGCGCCACCAGAACGGCCGTGCCCGGCGCCGCGTTCAACTCATCGACCAGCGCCTGGCGCTGACTGGGCGGGGTGTCGCCGGTCAGCGGGCCGTGCAGAGCCAGGTCCGGCCGTTGCCGCTGGATCGCCGCCAGGACATGCTCGATCACCGCCCGGTAGAACGAGAAGACCAGCACCTTGAATCCGTTCCGGGTAGCCTCGTCGAGCAGCTCGATCAGCCGTTGCGTCTTGCCCGAATATTGCGGGTCGGCCGTCCAGGCGATCCGCCTCATCTCGTCGAACCGGTTGCGGCGCAGAGCTTCGCGGTAGGCGTTCAGCTCGACCGAGGTGAGCCTTTCCCATTCCTGAACCTCGACCAGATCAGGTAGTTCGGTCAGCACATCCTCGGCATTGCGCCGCAGGTAGACATGCGCCACCGCACGACGGAACGCGTTGGCACCGGCCGCGCCCGCCCGCAGGTCAAGGCCCTGGGCCACCTGAGGCTGCACCTGCGCGATCAGATCGCGGAACTCACCGATCCGGTTCTCCATCGGAGTACCGGTCATCATCAGGATCCGCTGCGACCGGGCGGCCCACCGTGAAATCGCCTGCGAGCGCAATGATTCCGGGTTCTTCGCGTAATGGGCCTCGTCCACCACCAGTGCGGCCAGGGACAGGCCGGGCGGGCACGGCAGCGACCGCAGGGAGTCGTAGGTCGTGACCGCGATCGGTGAACCGCCGGGCCGGGCGCTACGGGCATCACCCCACGGCTGGACGACCTCGGGACGGCGAACCCGTTCCATCCAGTCAGCCAGGTCATCGGCCCGGTCGGTGCCATACAGCAGCTGCGCCGCAAGCGTTGTCCGGGAACTGATCTCACGAGTCCAGTTGACCAAGAGACTGGCCGGGCAGACCACCAGCACTGGTCCCGCGTCGATCGCGGCCAGATGCGTGAGCACCGCCAGAGCCTGAATGGTCTTGCCCAGGCCCATCTCATCGCCGAGCACCACCCGGCCCTGGATCAGCACGAATCTGGCCCCGAAGGACTGGTAGGCGCGCAGCCCGACCCTGAGGAACCGCGTGTCCAGCGGTTGCTCCTGCACGGCCTGCGCCAGATCGGCCGGGACGAAACCTTGCGCGGCCACCCGGTCGAGGCCGAGATCGCAGACCGTTCCCAGCACTGCGTAGTACTCCGGGGAGCGGCGCTCGAAGTCGCGCCAGAGGTCCTGCGAGGACGGCGGTCGCGCTCGGGCCCGGGCCAGTGCCTGGTCCAGCCGCATGGCCAGGTCACGCCCGGCAGCGTCCTGCATCCTGGATTGCAACTGCTCCAGAGCGGCCGCGGCCCGCTCGCGCCGCGACGGCCGGGCGAAGAACAGCCAGAACGGCGCGCGCATCGGCCTGCTCGCCCGAACCAGCCGGGTCAGTTCGGCGCCGAGGTCGCTGGGGCCGGGCCGATCCGAAGCCTGCTGCACTGTCTCGAGCCGGGCCAGCGCGCGCAGCAGCTCGGCCGCGGGCCCTTCACCGTGATCAAGCCCGATCCGGACCCGGGTGCTCTGCTCGACGGCAGCGACCAGCTCGCGGACGGCGGCCTGCGCCCGGCTCGCCGTCGCCGCGCCGATACCGGG
>CAXUFS010000209.1:0-4631 GCA_964250315.1 uncultured Kineosporia sp.
GCCCCGGCCCTTGCCCTTCTTGCCCGGGCCGGCCATCCCGGGCATCGGTGGCATGCCCGGCATGCCGGGGAAGCCACCGCCACGGCGCATCTGCCGCATCATCTTCTGCGCTTCGGTGAACCGCTCCACCAGCTGGTTGACGTCGCTGACCTGGACGCCGGCTCCGCGGGCGATCCGGCTGCGCCGGGAGCCGTTCAGGATTCGCGGTGCCCGGCGTTCGCCCGGGGTCATTGATTGGATGATCGCCTCGATCCGGTTCATCTCCCGGTCGTCGAAGTTCTCCAGCTGTTCGCGAATCTCACCCATGCCGGGCAGCATGCCCAGCATTTTCTTCAGCGAGCCCATGTTCTTCAGGGCGGCCATCTGGGCCAGGAAGTCTTCGAGGGTGAAGTCTTCTCCGGCAGTGAGTTTGGCTGCGGTCTTGGCCGCTTCCTCAGCATCGAATGCCTTTTCCGCCTGCTCGATCAGGGTCAGCACGTCGCCCATGTCGAGGATGCGGGAGGCCATCCGGTCGGGGTGGAAGAGTTCGAACTCGTCCAGCTTCTCGCCGGTGGAGGCGAACATCACCGGCCGGCCGGTGACGCCGACGACGGACAGCGCCGCGCCGCCGCGGGTGTCGCCGTCCAGTTTGGAGAGCACCACGCCGGAGAAACCGACTCCGTCCAGGAAGGCCTGGGCGGTGTTGACGGCGTCCTGGCCGATCATCGCGTCGAGGACGAACAGGATGTCGTCGGGGTGGGTGGCGTCGCGGATGTCGGCCGCCTGCTGCATCAGCACACTGTCGACGCCGAGACGGCCCGCGGTGTCGACGATCACGATGTCGTGGTGTTTCTCCTGCGCGTAGCGGACGGCCTCCCGGGCAACCTGCACCGGATCGCCGACGGTGACGCCGTCGACACCACCGGCCGCCACCCCAGGGTGCGGCGCGAACACCGGAACGCCGGCCCGTTCTCCCACCACCTTGAGCTGGGTGACGGCGTTGGGCCGCTGGAGGTCACAGGCGGCCAGAAGCGGGGTGTGGCCCTGCTCGCGCAGCCAGAGCCCGAGCTTGCCGGCCAACGTGGTCTTCCCCGCACCCTGCAATCCGGCCAGCATGATCACAGTAGGCGGGGTCTTGGCGAACCGCAGCCGCCGGGTCTCGCCACCGAGGACGCCGATGAGCTCGTCGTTGACGATCTTCACGACCTGCTGGCCGGGATTCAATGCCTGGCTGACTTCAGCGCTGAGTGCGCGCTCCCGGATCCGGGCGGTGAACTGCCGGACCACGCTGACCGCGACGTCCGCATCCAGCAGGGCGCGCCGGATCTCCCGGATGGTGGCATCGACATCGGCCTCGGACAGCCGCCCCTTGCCGCGCAGCGACTTGAAGGTGGCGGTCAGGCGGTCGGAGAGGGTGGCGAACACGTCTCTAGCCTACGGCGTCCCCTTCTTGTTCTCCTCGGCTCGTCAGGTCAGCTCGCGGCCAGCCTGGACGCAGCGCGCTCGAACTGCGCGCCGGGTGGGTCACGCTCCCAGGGTTGACCAGCCTCCGTCGGAAGCGATGGTCTGGCCGGTGATCCAATCGGCTTGGTCGCTGGCCAGCCAGCCCACCAGGCGGGCAGCGTCCTGAGGCGTGCTGGCTCTTGCGCCGGGGTTGCGTTCGGCCACGGCCTGCCAGACCTTCGCGTCGCCATAGCCGGTGTCGTTCGGTCCGGGGTTGACGCAGTTGACCGTGATACCGCGCGGCATCAGGTGCGCGGCCAGGCTTCCCGTGAGTTCGTGCAGCGCGGCCTTCGAGGCGATGTACGGCAACTCGCCGGGCATCGCACCGTGATACTGACCGGAGGTGAACAGCACCACCCGGCCTCCGATTCGTCCGTCGTGAAAGCCGGCGAAGGCCTTGATCAGCAGCAGCGTCGCTCGGGTGTTGATGGCGTAGGTGCGATCGATCTCGGTGGCCGTCAACTCTTCGAGAGACATCCGGGTGCTGCGGGCATGGTTCGCGACGACGATGTCGAGCCGGCCAAAAGCTCTTCGTGCGGCGGCGACCAGCTGGGCCGGAGCGTCCGCATCGGCCAGGTCAGCACTGATGTGCTCGATCTTCGCTCCGCCTGCGCGCAAATCCTCCAGCAGCCCGGTCACCTGATCGTCGTCGTAGCCGCGCTCGACGTCGTGGGCCGCCCAGGAGTGCACCAGCACGGCGGCTCCATCCGCGACAAGCCGGCGCACGATTGCCGCTCCGATCGCGATCCGGCGACTCGCTCCGGTGACCAGGGCCACCCGGCCGGTCAGAGGCTTGCCGGCTGAACTGGTCGTCATGCGACTCCTTGGGTGGCTGACGTGGCGACTGCTGGGCTGGCCGGAATGGTGACCACTCCTGAGGTCACGGCCAGAGATTGTGGCGGAGCCCTCAGTCAGAACGGAATCACTCTGGAAGACGGCGAGCCGTTGGCGGCTTCCGGCAGAGTACCGGCGTCCACCAGCACCGATACCGTCTCGGCCACCCGGGGCGGTGACAGCCGCCCCCCGCCTGGCTCGCAGACGTACAGGATGTCCACCGCCTGCCCAGCATGGGTGGCCACGTGCGCCGAACGCAGATCCACTCCGACACCGGCCAGCGCCGCCCCGATCGCATGCATCAGCCCGGGCCGGTCGGCGGCCCGCACCTCCAGCACGGTCGCCTCAGCCGAAGCACCGGGCAGCAGCACCACCCGGGGCCGGGCCGGAGCACCGCTCGGAGCCCGGTAGCCCGCGTCCCGGCGGGCCAGCGGCTCCAGCACCGCCGAGTCACCCGCCTCCAGCCGCCGCAGCGACGTCTCCAGTGTGGCCGGGGCCGGCGGATCCCCCGCTCCGGAATCCACCCACCAGGTATCGACCGCGATGTCCCCGGCCGCAGATGTCACCGTCCGCACCAGGGCCGACTTGGCGGTCAGCCGGAAACTGGCCAGCACGCCAGCGATATCGGCCAGCAGGCCCTTGCGGTCCTTGGCCACCACCGTCACCACGTGCAGCTCGTCCATCGCCGCCACCGCGACGTGCGGGCGATCGTCGGCGATCACCTTTCGGACCAGTTCGTCCTCACCCGGAGCGATCGGGGCCGGCCCTGGTGGTTCCTCCCCGCGCAACGCCGTCCGGGCCCGCTCGGTCAGATCGTCGACCAGCCGCTCACGCCACCGGGTCCAGGCCACCGGCCCGACCGACCGGGCGTCGGCCTCGGTCAGCGCCCGCAGCATCTCCAGATTGGAAAGACGGCCGCCGACCGCAGTGACCAGGTCGTCGACGGTGCGAGGATCGTCCGGGTCACGCCGGGTGGCCAGCTCGATCAGGGTCAGGTGTTCGCGCACCAGCCGCTCGATCACCTCGGCGTCCTGCGGGTTCAGCCCGATCCGGCGGGCCACCTTCGCCGCCAGGGGCGCCCCAGTGACCGAATGATCCAGTGCTCCAGGCAGTTTGCCCAGGTCGTGCACCAGCGCGACCAGGACCAGCAGATCGGGGCGGGCCACGTCGCGCAGCGCGTTCTGAATCTCGGCCACCGCCTCAACCTGATGCCGGTCGACCGTGTGCCGGTGAACCGCATTGCGCTGCGGGCGGTTTCGCACCCCGGCCCACTCCGGAATCCAGCGCACGATCAACCCGGCCCGGTCCAGCGACTCCCAGACGGTAGCCAGCATCGGCCCTCCGGCCAACATGGCGACGAACGCTTCCCGGGCGGCCGCGGGCCAGGGATCAGGCAGCGGCGGGCAGTCGTGGGCCAAGTGCTCCACCGTGACCGGCGACAACGGCAGACCGGCCCGCACCGCGGTGGCCGCCGCGCGCAACGGCAGCACCGGATCCTCGGCCGCCCGGACCCCGGCCCCCAGCACCACCTCACCGTCGTGTTCGACCAGGCCATGGCCGAGCGGACGGAGCCTCGGCCGGCGGGGACCAGGCCGCAGGCGGCGCACCGGGAGCGATTGCCGGGCCCGGCGAACCGTGACATCGACGGCGTAGGCGATGGTCCGGGCCGCTTCGGAGACCTTGGCCAGCAACTCGTCCCGATCGGTCAGCCCGCAGGCCACCGCCACCGCATCCTGCTCACTCAGCAGCAGGCGGTCACCGCTGCGCCCGGTCACCGCCTGCAGCGCATCCCGGACATCGAGCAGGGCATAGTGCGAATCATCGACTTCACCTCCGTGCGGGCTGTCAGTGGCCCAGCTGGCCACCAGCGCGCGCAGAACGGTGACGTCGCGCAGGCCGCCGCGCGACTCCTTGAGGTCGGGTTCGAGCAGATGCGCTGCCTCGCCGTATCTTTCGGCCCGTTCAGCCAGCGACTCGAACACCTGCGGCAGCCGCCGCCGGATCCCGCTGCGCCAGTCACTGAGCAGCGAGGTGCGGGTCCGCACCACCAGCGAGGGGTCGCCCGCGATCACCCGCAGATCGAGCAGCCCGACCGCAGCGGACAGGTCGCCCGCGGCCACCTCGCGGCACTGGGTCGGCGTCCGAACGGAATGGTCCAGCCGCAATCCGGCGTCCCACAACGGATACCAGAGCCGCTGGGCCAAGGCCCGGACCTCCTCACTGGCCAGGGTCCGCCCATCGTGCAGCAGCACCAGGTCCAGGTCGCTGGCCGGTCCAGCATCTCCGCGAGCCACGCTGCCGACCGCGGCCAGCGA
>CAXUFS010000209.1:4641-5053 GCA_964250315.1 uncultured Kineosporia sp.
CCCCCCCCCCGCCCCCCCCCGTGGCCCCCCGGGCGGTCCCGCCGCCCGCTCGGCTCGACCGGGGCCATCGCAGCCTGCCAGGCCCGCTGCAGGGTCCTCTCCACCAGTCCGTTCAGCGCGCGGCGGCGATCAGCCCCGGAGCCGGACGAGCGGACCGCGAGCACGATCCGATCCTTGCGCAGTTCCCGGGCCGCGACGAGGGCCGCCCGGGCAAGTTCTTCGGCGGTCTCATCGTCCGAAGCGCCGGGTGGATTCGAGCGGTCGCTGACCACTGATGCGCCTGCTTCCCGCCCGGCTCAGGTGAACACCCGGACCAACAGGCACGTCGTCCGGGCCTGCGAATGTGCACGGCCGCCGAATGGCGTCGCCCCCGCGGGGCGCCCCACCCCCCCCCCCCCGCCCCCCCCCCAGC
>CAXUFS010000210.1:0-5044 GCA_964250315.1 uncultured Kineosporia sp.
GCTGAGCGCAGCGAGGGTGCGCTCAGCCTGATCGAGCGCGGCGGCCGCCGTGCGCTGACGTTGCTGCAGCATGTCCAGGGCGGCGGCCTGTTGCCGGGTGGCCGCGTCCGCAGCCGCGGCGCGACGACTGGCCACGGCGGCGGCGTCCGACTTCTGCTGCACCGCGGTCCGGGTGTCCGCCAGCACCGAGCTCATGATCCGGGTCGCAGTGGAGGCCCGCCACAGGGCGTCGTCCGGGGAGCCAGCGCCCAGCACTGACGCCACCACCGTCGCCGTCCCCCCGGAGGCATAGACGTCCAGGATCTGGCGCTGCTGGCGAGCCTGAACCTGTTCCCGCTGGTGAGCCGCTTCGACCCCGGTGACGTCCGCGCTGGCGGCGCTGGCGAAGGCTCCGGTGAGATCGCTCACCCCCTGGGTGACCTGTGCCGATGCCCGGTTGTAGCGGCCGAGCAGGGCGTCCACCTGCGCGGCGGCTGCGCGAGCTTGCGCCTTGGCCTGCCGCTGCGCGGCCTGCACCTGGTGAATGGAGGGGGCCGTCTGCGCCTGTCCGGCCGGAGCCAGCACCAGACCGAGCAGAATCAGACTGAGAAGGACCGGACCGAGTGCGGCGAATCGGACGAGTCGGTTCGGGTGACGACCCACCCTGCGGATATCGGACCGCCCGGCGGGACGCTTGACCTGCCAGACGCTGGATCACCTGGCATGGTGAACCGGTGGCGAACACCCGCAGTGGCCAGCCTTCGCAACGGCGCTGGCTGTTCGCCGATCAGCTGGGACCACACTTTCTGGACGACGATGAGCAGCCCGCCCTGCTGATCGAGTCCGGCGCCGTGTTCCGGCGCCGGGCCTTCCACCGCCGCAAGGCCCATCTGGTGCTGAGCGGGCTGCGGCATCGGGCCGCCGAACTCGGGGACCAAGCCGTGAGCGTCGCGGCCGGCACCTATGGCGAAGGGCTCGACGTTTACCGGAGCGGCCGGCGCCGCGAGGAGCTTTCTGTCTGCGCACCCACCACCTGGGCGGCCCGGCGGTTGGTCGGCGCGCTAGCGGACGACGGGCAGCTCAGGGTGGAACCGGCGCGCGGCTGGGCCGTGTCGCAGCGGCAGTTCGCGGGATGGGCCGATCAGCGCCGGGGCAAGCGGCTGCTGATGGAGGACTTCTATCGCGAGGTCCGGCGTCATCACGACCTGCTGGTCACCGCCCAGGGCGAACCCGAGGGCGGCCAGTGGAACTACGACCACGACAATCGTGAGCCGCCGCCCCGGGCCGCCTCCCTGCAGCAGGCCACCGGCATCGAGCCGCCGTGGTGGCCGGAGGAGGACGAGATCGACGACCGGGTCCGCCACGACCTGGATCGTTGGGAGCAGGACGGCGTCGAGTTCATCGGCGAGGACGGTCCCCGCCGGTTCGCGGTGACCCGGGCCGAGGCGCTGTCGGCTCTGGAGCATTTCGCCACCACCCGCCTCGACGGGTTCGGCCCGCACGAGGACGCCATCCTGAGCGGCGATCGCTGGATGGCGCATTCACTGCTGTCGGCGCCGCTGAATCTGGGCCTGCTCGACCCGGTCGAGGTGGCTGAGCGTGCGGTCCGGGCCTATCACCAGGGCCATGCCCGGCTGGCCAGTACCGAGGGCTTCGTCCGGCAGGTGGTGGGCTGGCGCGAATACGTCTGGCACACCTACTGGTACTTCGGGGAAGAATACCGGCACCGCAACGGCTTGAACGCGAGAACCGCTCTGCCGCAGTGGTTCTCCGATCTGGATGCCGATGGTGAAGTGCAGGCGCGATGCCTGGCCGATGCGCTGGCCAGTGTCCGCGAGGACGGCTGGGCCCATCACATCCAGCGGCTGATGGTGCTGGGCAACTGGGCCCTTCAGCGCGGCTACGACGTTGAGGCGATGACCGACTGGTTCCATCGCGCCTTCGTGGACGGCTACGACTGGGTGATGGTGCCGAACGTGGTCGGGATGGCGCTGCACGCGGACGGCGGCGCGATGATGACCAAGCCTTATGCGGCGGGCGGCGCCTACATCAATCGGATGAGCGATCATTGCCGTGGCTGCCGCTACGACCCCAAGCCGCGGCTGGGGTACCGGGCCTGCCCGTTCACGGCCGGTTACTGGGCCTTCCTGGCCCGCAACGCCCCGGCCTTCGGCAACAATCACCGGATGCGCCAGCCGATGAACGGGCTGGCCCGGCTGTCCGACCTGGATCAGGTGGTGGCGCAGGAGCGCCGCCGCGGCTCGGCCGCACCTTAGGCTGAACCCTGTGCTGGAGCCGGTGGTGGTCAGCGATCCCGCTGATCCGCGGCTGGCCGACTACCTCGGCCTGACCGACGTCGCCCGGCGCAGCCGGCGCGAACCCGTCGCCGGGCTGTACATGGCCGAGGGGGAGAAGGTGATCCGCCGGGCCCTGGAGGCTGGGCATCGGCCCCGGTCGCTGCTGCTGTCGCCGCGCTGGCTGGAGCCGATGGCGGACCTGGTCACGCGGTTCGGGATCCTGGGCGCTCCGGTGTACACCGGGCAGCCGGAGGTGATCGAGGCCCTGACCGGCTTCCATGTGCACCGGGGGGCGCTGGCCTCGATGCACCGCCCGGCCCCGGTTCCGCTGCCGGTTCTGCTGAAGGGACCAGCCCGGCTCGTCGTCCTCGAGGACATCGTCGATCACACCAACGTGGGCGCGATCGTCCGGTCGGTGGCTGGGCTGGGCGCCGGCGCTGTGCTGGTCACCCCCCGCTGCGCTGACCCGCTCTATCGCCGCGCCGTGCGAGTGTCGATGGGCACCATCTTCCAGGTGCCCTGGGGGCGCATCGAGCCCTGGCCAGCCGGAACTTCTCTGCTCCGGCAGGCCGGCTTCGTGGTGGCCGCCCTCACCCTGGCTCCGGACGCCACTCCTCTGGACGAATTCGCCCAACAGGCGCCGGCCCGGGTGGCGCTGGTCCTCGGCACCGAGGGGACCGGCTTGAGCAAGGAAACGATCGAACAGTGCGATGTCTGCGTGTCCATCCCGATGACCGGGGGAGTGGACTCGCTCAACGTGGCCGCGGCAGCCGCGGTCGCGCTGTGGGCACTGCGCTGATCTCCTGGGTCAGATCAGCTGGCCTGGCGGCCCAGGGACTCGCCCGGCAGGGAGAGGTCCGGGGCGCACCAGTCCGCCGAGCTATCGGCCCGCAGCCCCTGCAGCACGGATGTGCAGATCGAGTCCAGCTGATCCACCTGGGCGGCGCTGAGCCGGTCGAACAGGTGCCGGCGCACCCCCTCGACGTGTCCCGGGGCGGCTGCCTCCAGGGCGGCGAAACCCTCATCGGTGAGGACCGCGAAAGCGCCCCGCCGATCGGTCGCGCATTCTTCCCGGCGTACCCATCCGGTCTGGGTCAGCCGCGAGATCGCGTGCGAGAGCCGTGACCTGGACGACTCGGACGCCGAGGCCAGCTCACTCATCCGCAACGAACGGCCCGGCGCTTCGGACAACCGGACCAGAATCTCGTAGTAGGCGTGCGGCAATGACGAATCACGCTGCAGTTCACGGTCGAGTTGGGCGGCCAGCAGGTGGGTCATGGCCAGGAAGGCACGCCAAGCACGCTGTTCGCGCTGGTCCAGCCACCGGGTTTGCTCCACCACCCGAGCTTACTCGTCAATCAGATTGCTGTGGCTGACGCCTTGATGTGGCCGGCCCGGATGTGGCTGACGCGTGCGTTCGCCTAGTCCCTGCGCCCGGCCCGGATCCGGGCCAGGATGAAGATCGCCTCGACGCCGTCCTTCCAGGTGATCTTCTTGCCCTGGGACCGGGTACGGGCCCGGTAGCTGATCGGCACCTCGTAGGGACGGATACCCCGGTGCAGCAGCTTGCCGGTGATCTCCGCCTCCATGCCGAACCCGTTCGAACGGATGTCGAGGTCCCGGTACAGCCCGACCGGCATCAGCTTGAAGCAGGTCTCCAGGTCCCGGATGTAAGCGTTGAACAGAATGTTGGCGGCCAAGGTGATCGCGTGGTTGCCGACCACGTACCAGAACGAGTAGGCCGAGTGACCCGAGAAGCGCCGGGTGCCGAACACGACGTCGGATTCCTTCTGCAGCACCGGAACCAGCAGATCGGCGATCTCTTCCGGGTGGTACTCGAGATCGGCATCGCAGGGGATGACGTAGTCCCCGGTGGCGTGCGCCGCCGCGGTCCGGATCGCCGCGCCCTTGCCCTGGTTCTGTTCGTGCCTCAGCACTTGCAGGGCTGGATGCGAATAACCCTCCAGAATGGCCGGCGTCTCATCGGTGCTGGCGTCGTCCACCACCAGGAGTTCGAACTCGCAGGGAAGTTCGAGCGCGAGGACCCGGTCGAGCACGGCGCTGAGCGTGCGCTCCTCGTTGTAGACCGGCATCAGAACTGAGATTTTCACAAACCGGAACGGTAACGGTCCGCCGACAGGATGAGAAACCGCTCATCTGAGCGGCCTAGAGTGTGCGCTCGTGGTGACTCCCGCCGCCGAACGCATGGTACGAGTGCGTAGCCGGCTCACAGTGAGCGCCGAAGTACTGGCTGCGGCCGTTGTCTCTGCCCTGACCACCGTGGCAATGAACTGGTCCCTAGTGATCCGGCTGAACCGGATTCCGGGCACTGGCGTCGACCCCCTGATCGAGCTGTGGTCCCTGGCCTGGTCTGCGCACGGGTTGTCGCCGGCCACGCCGGGCGGGGTCTTCGACGCCAACGCCTTCTATCCGGCGCAGAACACCTTGGCCTTCACCGACTCGTTGCTTGGATTCGGGCCGCTGGCCTGGCCGTTCGGGCCTCAGCGGGCGATGCTGGCGTTCAGCCTGATCTTCCTGCTCGGCTCGGCGCTGAGCTCGTTCGGCGGTTATCTGCTGGCCCGGCAGCTGGGTGCGAACTGGGCCGGGGCGGCCGTGGCAGGGGCGGCGTTCGGCTACCCCGTCTGGAGACTGGGCCAGATCGGCCACCTGCATGTGATCAGCACCGGGCCGTTCGTGCTGGCTCTGGCCCTGCTGGCGCGCGGGCACGGGTTGCGCTGGCGGCCGGTCAGTGCGGCCCGGCGCCCGGG
>CAXUFS010000211.1:0-229 GCA_964250315.1 uncultured Kineosporia sp.
CGCCGGCACGGTCGGTGATGTCGCCGCGCTGGCTGAGGTTGCCCACGACCACGATGTCCCATTGATTGTGGACGCGGCCTGGGCCGCCCACTTCGGCTTTCATCCCGGCCTGCCGCCGCACGCTCTGGCAGCCGGCGCCGATGCGATGGTGATCAGTGCCCACAAGACCCTGCCGGCCTGGAGTCAAGCGGCGCTGATCCTGGCCCGCGGGCAGCGGCTGGATCCGGCG
>CAXUFS010000211.1:239-5013 GCA_964250315.1 uncultured Kineosporia sp.
ACGCCGGTGTCGACGCGACCGCCACCACGAGTCCAGCGGGGGCGATCCTGGCGAGTATCGATGCCGCCAGAGCCCTCCTGGAGCGGGACGGGGAGACCCGGCTGGACGCGGCCATCACCGCCACCCGCGAGGCTCGCGAGCGGCTACTGGACGTCGAGGGGCTGGTGGTCCTGGCCGGGCCGGACGTCGATCCGCTCAAGCTCACCCTGCTGCTGCACGGTACCGGCGCCAGTGGGATCGACGTCGAACAGGACCTGCTGAGCGCCCGCATACCGGTGGAGACGGCCGAACAAGACCTGATCGTGGCGGTCGTGTCGATGGCCGACACACAGGCGTCCCTCGGCGCCCTGACCGATGTCCTGATCGCGTCGATCTCGCGCCATCGCGGAGCACCGCGTCCCCTCAGCGGCTCGGCTGCGTACAGCGTGGACCCGGTCACCGTCCTGCCGCCTCGCCCGGCGTTCTTCGCTGATCACGAGGCGGTGCCGGTGACCAGCGCCGTGGGCCGGGTCAGCGCCGAACTGATCGCACCGTATCCGCCTGGCATTCCGGTTCTGGCTCCCGGCGAGCAGATCACGGCTGCCGTGCTCGCCGCGCTGAGCCAAGCCCGGGCGGCGGGTCTGCGGATCGCCTACGCCGCCGATCCCACCCTGTCCACGCTGCGGGTGGTCAGTCAGGGGCGAAGCATGATCGGAGCCTCTAGGGTCCTGCCGGTGACGTGGGTGGTGTTCGACCTGGGCGAGGTGCTGTCGGCGTCCCCCGTCCATCTGCCGGAATTGGCGGCCCTGGCCGGCGCCTCGGACGAGGCTTTCACTCGCGCATACTGGGCCCACCGCAGCGGATTCGATGCGGGTGCGGAATCGATCGAGCAGTACTGGCGCCAGGTCCTGAAAGCGGTCGACCGGCGATATGACTCAGTTCTGGCCGAGCAGCTGACCGAGATCGACGACACCGCCTGGGCCCAGCTGCACCCAGACTCGCCGGCTCTGCTGCACGATGTGCACGCGTCCCCGGCTCGACTGGGGCTGCTCTCGAACGCCCCCTCGTCTCTGGCTGGCGTGATCCGGAAACAACCCTGGGCGGGGCTGTTCGATGTCGCGGTCTTCTCCAGCGACCTGGGCCTGACCAAGCCCGATCCGCAGATCTACGCGGGCGCGGCCAAGCTCTACCAGACGCAGCCCGGCCAGATCCTGTTCTTCGACGATCGGGCGGTGAATGTGCAGGCCGCATCCGAGGCCGGCTGGCAGGCACAGCTGTGGCCCGGGCACGCTGAAGCCCGTGCGCTCCTGCGACAGGCCGGAGTGCTGTGACGATCTTCGGCGCGTGGCCCGCGCTCGACTCACGCGACACCGTTCGCTACGGCGTCTTCCTGCGCCCGGACGCCGAAACCTGCCGGGTCACCCTGCTCCTGCACGATGCCCTGCGCCGCCAGTTCGGCCTGATCGCGGCCGCCGTCTTCCCCCCGCACATCACCCTGCTCGGCAACATCGCCATCACCATCGGCGAGCCGCAGCTGCTGGAGCACGTCGGTTCTGTCGTGCCTGGCGTGACTCGGTTCCAGCTCACCAATCCCGGCCCCGAACCCGCGGACGGCGCACTGTTGTGCAGGCTGAGCGACGACCGGGTGAGCCAGCTGGCCCAGTCGATCGAGCTGGCCCTGGAGGGCGTCCGGTCACCGACGGACAACGACTACCTGACCGGCACGACCAGCAGCACGGACTTTCACCCCCACCTGACGGTGGCCGGGCAGGACCTGGTGCTCCGGCCCGACCTGATGGCGGAGGTCAGCGAGTATGCCGGCGAACTGGGCATCACCTACCCGAAGACGCTGACGGCGTCCTGGCTCTCGGTGTTCCGGTTCCACAGCCAGCAGTGGCCAGCGGTCTGGTGGCAGGACATGATCTGGCAACACCTGCACAGCTGGCGATTGGAGAGTTGATGCCGGAGGAACAAGCTCGAATCGCCGTGGTCACCGGCGGTGGCAGCGGCATCGGAGCGGCGGTCGCGCATGCCCTGGCCGAAGACGGCTGGACCGTGATGGTGGCCGGGCGGCACCTGGACACGCTTACGGACACAGCCGGCCAGGGAGCAGGTCACCCCGGCCGGCTCGAGCCGATCCAGGCCGACGTCACCGACGAACAGAGCGTCCGGCGGCTCTTCGACACCACCGTGCAACGGTACGGCCGGGTTGATCTACTGTTCAACAATGCCGGAATGGGAGCTCCCGCAGTCGATATCGATGAGCTCAGCCTCGACGCGTGGAACGCGGTGGTCGCAGTGAACCTGACTGGCGCCTTCCTCTGCACCCGCGAGGCGTTCCGGGTGATGCGCCGCCAGGACCCGATGGGCGGGCGGATCATCAACAACGGGTCCATCTCGGCCCACGCCCCCCGGCCTCGATCGATCGCTTACACCGCAACCAAACACGCCATCACTGGACTGACCAAGTCGACCGCGCTGGACGGCCGCCCCTTCGACATCGCCTGCGGGCAGATCGACATCGGTAACGCGGCCACGAACATGGCCCGTGGAGCGGCGTCCGGTGCAGCCCAGCCCGACGGTGAGACGCGGCCCGAGCCGTTGATGGACGTCGCCGACGTTGGCGCCGCCGTCCGCTACATGGCCGGACTGCCGCTGGGAACCAACGTCGCCACCATCACCGTGATGGCGACGAAAATGCCCTTCATCGGCCGAGGTTGAGTGGTGGACAGTCGCGCAGCGAACGCCTGGGACGGTGATCGGAGCATCTTGCACCTGCCCGACCCGGCCGTGCAGATCATCGACGAGCGATTCCGGTCGCTGGTGGTCTACCAGGAGGTGGTCGAGCGGCTCTGGACCGGCGGCCGATGGCTGGAAGGCCCGGTCTGGTTCGGAGACGGCCGTTACCTGCTGTTCTCCGACATCCCGAACAACCGGATCATGTGCTGGAGCGAGATTACCGGCGAAGTCACGGTTTTCCGGCAACCGTCGAACCACAGCAACGGCCACACCCGGGACCGGCAGGGCCGGCTGGTGAGTTGCGAGCACCTGACCCGGCGGGTCACCCGGACCGGGTACGACGGATCGATCTCGGTGCTGATGGACAACCTGGACGGCAGGCCGCTGAATGCCCCCAACGACGTGACCGTGCACTCCGACGGCTCGGTCTGGTTCACCGACCCCGGCTGGGGCATCGAGGGCAACTACGAGGGCGACAAAGCCACCAAGGAGATCCCCCGCCACGTCTACCGGGTGGACGCCGCCACCGGGATTGGAACGCCGGTGATCACCGGGATGGACCGGCCGAACGGGATCTGCTTCTCACCCGACGAAACCCGGTTGTACGTTGTCGATATCAGCCACATCCGGGTCTTCGATCTGGACGGCACAACCCCCGTCAACGGCCGGGTGTTCGTCGAGATGGCCCCGGGCGGGGCGGACGGCATTCGCACCGACCGGGACGGGAACGTCTGGGCCGCCGCGACCGGCGGCGGGGCCGGCTTCGACGGGGTTCACTGCTACAGCCCCGAAGGCCAGCTGCTGGGCCAGATCCATCTGCCGGAGAGTTGCGCGAACCTCTGCTTCGGCGGAGTGAAGAAGAACCGGCTGTTCATGACCGCCACCCGGTCGCTCTACAGCGTGTACGTCGAGGCGCAGGGGGCTCAGCAGCCCTAAGGCCCCGGCTCGATCGGAGGCCGCCGCCGATCAAACTGTCAGCGGTAGAAGCGTTCCATCGCCTCGAGCCGGGCGATCCGGTCGGCCATCGGCGGGTGGGTGGCGAACAGCTTGGTCACGCCGTCGGCCCGGAACGGGTTGGCGATCATCATGTGGCTGGCATTGACCAGTTCCCGCTCGGGCGGCAGCGGCAGCTGCCGGGTGCCCAGCTCCAGCTTGCGCAGAGCCGAGGCCAGGGCCATCGGGTCACCGGTCAGCGTGGCGCCGTCCTCGTCGGCGTCGTACTCGCGGGTCCGGCTGATCGCCAGCTGAATCACCCCCGCGGCCAGCGGGCCGAGGAACATGAACAGCAGCGCGAAGATCGGGTTGGGCCGGTCCTCGTCGTCGCCACCGCCGAAGAACAGGGCGAAGTTGGCCACGAAGGTGATCGCGGTGGCCATCGCCGCCGCGATCGAGGAGGTCAGGATGTCCCGGTTGTACACGTGCATCAGTTCGTGGCCCAGGACCCCGCGCAACTCCCGTTCAGTCAGGATCTGCAGGATGCCGTCGGTGCAGCAGACCGCCGCATTGCGCGGATTCCGGCCGGTGGCGAAGGCGTTCGGAGCGTTGGTCGGCGACACGTAGAGGCGTGGCATCGGCTGCCGGGCCTGGGTGGAGAGTTCACGCACGATCCGGTACATGGCCGGCTGTTCGGCCTCGCTCACCGGCCGGGCGTGCATGGCCCGCAGAGCCAGCTTGTCCGAGTTCCAGTAGCCATAGGCGTTGATGCCCAGAGCGATCACCAGCGCGATGATCAGCCCGTTCCGGCCGAAGAATGCTTCGCCGATGAAGAGCAAAAAGGCCGACATACCCGCCAGCAGAACGGCGGTCTTCAACCCGTTGAAATGACGATGACCCATCGAGTTCTCTGACTCCTTCGTGATTGCTCGATCTACAGCAGTCAACGGCGATCATCGGCCGGGCGTTCCCCCGGAGCCTGGGAGTTTCCTGGACGTTCGCTGTAACAGTCAGCGCAAAACACCCGGGATCAGATCGGCGATCAGCTGGCCTCCGGCCGACAGGGCGAGGCAACCCGCAGCCATCGAGCCCAGCGCCAGGCCCTCCGCTGGCCGAACTCGCC
>CAXUFS010000212.1:0-5009 GCA_964250315.1 uncultured Kineosporia sp.
CCGAAGCGCCGGGGCGGGCGGGCGATGCAGGGCAGCGCCGCCAGCGCGACCACCTGCAACGAGCCGGTCGCACCGATGGTGTGCAGCACCTGCCCGGCACTGCCGTCCACCGAGCCGGACGCCACCGCTGTGGCCACGACCACGGCCAGCGGGACCAGAGCCAGCAGGTTCAGGGCCCGGGCCATCGCGATGAACCGGCCCTGATCCATCAGGACGCCACCGGCCACGGCGAATACGGGCCAGCCCAGGAGCAGGATCCCGCTGGGCGGTTGCTGGGGCAGACGCAGCACGAGCGCCGTAGCTCCCGCGCTGAGCGCGAAGCAGGCGGCGGCGGTCAGCACCGCCGGGGGAATCCCCGGGGCGGCGGAACCGGCCGCTGTCCTGCTGGGCCCGGCGATACTGCTCACCCCATCAGCATGGCCCGGGCGCAGGGGTCAGAACAGGGATCATCGCCGGGACGGGACGCCACCGGGACGATCGCGGGACACTGAGGGACATCGCCCGGTCATTTCCCGGGACGGGGCAGGATCCGGCGGGACGCCGCCGGTCTGGCCCGCGGGACGGCGTGCTCGTCACGGTGAGCAGGAGGCCAGATCGGCTGGCCGCGTGCGATTGGAGTTCATCATGTCCCTCACCACCAGCACCCCGGCCCGCACTGTCACCCTGCCCCGGGCGCCCATCCTGCTCGGCACCGAGTACGTCGTGTGTGTTGGCATCCCACTCCTCATCTTCCTGGGTGAGATCCTCTTCACTGACCATGATCCCTACGCCAGCGACGGCCCAGTCGACTCGATCGTGGCGATCGGCCTGGCCGGGACCCTGGCGCTCGCGCTCGGACTCGGTATTGCCGCGGCCACCCGCTCCGCGCAGCGCGCGATGGCCGGATCGATCGTGCTCGCGGTGTTGTCCGTGGTCACCCTGTGCTTCTTCTGGTCCGGTGCGCCAGGAGTTCTTGGTGCCTGCGCCGCCTGGCGGGCCGGGCTGACCCGCGGTGGCGCGCCAGTGAGCGGCCCGGCCCGGGTGGCCGGTCTGATCGGTGCCTTCATCGCTGGCCTCAACATCGTGCTGACCATCGGCGGCCTCGCCTTGGCCGCCCTCGGCCACTGAGCCTCTCGTCCCTGGTGATCATGCAAGGGGAGGCCGTCCCCGGCTGGGTCTCGGTAGGCTGATTCGCGTGACTGAGATCGAGATCGGCCGGGGCAAGCGCGGCCGCCGGGCCTACACCTTCGACGATGTGGCCATTGTGCCCAGTCGCCGCACCCGTGATCCCGAAGAGGTGTCCACCGACTGGCAAATCGACGCTTACCGGTTCGAGCTGCCGATCATGGCCGCGCCGATGGACTCGGTGATGAGCCCGGCCACCGCGATCGCGCTGGGAAAGCTCGGCGGTCTCGGCGTCCTCGATCTGGAAGGGCTATGGACCCGGTACGAGGATCCCGAGCCGATCCTGGCCGAGATCGCCGGCCTGGACATGGCCATCTCCACCCGGCGGATGCAGGAGCTGTACGCCGAGGAGATCAAGCCCGACCTGGTCGCGGCCCGGATCAAGGAGATTCGCGCGGCCGGGGTCACCGTGGCTGGTGCGCTCACTCCGCAGCGCACCCAGCAGCTGTGGAAGCACGTGGTGGACGCCGGGGTCGACCTGTTCGTGATCCGCGGCACCACGGTCAGCGCCGAGCACGTCTCCGGCCGGGCCGAGCCGCTCAATCTGAAGCGCTTCATCTATGAGCTCGATGTCCCAGTGATCGTGGGTGGTTCCGCCACCTACACCGCCGCGCTGCACCTGATGCGCACCGGAGCGGCCGGGGTGCTGGTCGGCTTCGGCGGCGGCGCCACCCACACCACCCGGGACACCCTCGGTATCCACGCGCCGATGGCCACCGCGGTGGCAGACGTCGCGGCCGCCCGCCGGGACTACATGGACGAGTCCGGCGGCCGGTACGTGCAGGTGATCGCGGACGGCGGAATGGCCCGCTCCGGTGAAGTGGTCAAGGCGATCGCCTGCGGGGCGGACGCCGTGATGCTCGGGGCCGCGCTGGCCCGGGCGTCCGAAGCGCCGGGCCGCGGTTATCACTGGGGGCCAGAAGCCCACCACCCGTCCGTGCCTCGGGGAGCCCGGGTGCAGGTCGGCACCGTCGGCACCCTGGAGGAGATCCTTTACGGGCCGGGCCGGGTGGCCGACGGCACGGCCAACCTGATCGGAGCGCTTCGCCGCTCGATGGCCACCACCGGCTACTCCGACGTCAAGGAGTTCCAGCGGGTCGAGGTCGTGGTCTCGCCCTACCGGCCCAGCTGAATCAACCCGAATGCGTTTCGGCGGCCTCAGCCATTAGCGTGGGCCGGGTCGAAAGAGGAGTGAGTGATCACCAACCACCCGAGTCCCGATGGGCTCAGCCAGCAGTCCCCGTCCGAGCTTCTGACCGCCGCGCAGCACGACTACGATGCGCTGGTCGCGCAGCGCCTGAAGCTGGATCTCACCCGGGGCAAGCCGTCGCCCGAGCAGCTTGATCTGTCCGAGGAACTGCTCCGGCTGCCCGCTGGCCAGCACCATGCCGCTGATGGAAGCGACGCCCGCAACTACGGCAACCTGCAGGGGCTTCCGGAATTGCGCTCCATTTTCAGTGCGCCACTTCAGGTTCCGGCCGCCAATCTGATGGCGCTGGGCAACTCCAGTCTGGAGCTGATGCACGACTGCCTGGTCCATGCCCTGCTGAGCACCATGCCCGGCGCCATCCGGCCGTGGACGGCCGAGGACCGGATCGCGTTCATCTGCCCGGTGCCGGGCTACGACCGGCATTTCGCCCTGTGTGAGCGGTTCGGTATCGAGATGATCGCCGTGCCGATGAAGGACGACGGCCCGGACATGGACACGGTCGAGCAGCTGGTCGCGGATGATGCTGCGATCAAGGGCATCTGGTGCGTTCCCAAGTACAGCAACCCGGACGGCGCGGTCTACAGCGAGCAGGTCGCCCACCGGCTGGCCACCATGAGCACGGCGGCACCGGACTTCCGGATCTTCTGGGACAACGCCTACGCCGTCCACCACCTCACCGATCAGCACGCCGAGATCACCGATTTGCTGGCTGTCTGTACCGAAGCCGGAAACCCCGACCGAGCCTTCGTTTTCGGTTCGACCTCGAAGATCACCTTCGCCGGAGCGGGGGTGGCCTTCTTCGGCGCGTCCACCGCCAACGTCCAGTGGCTCACCCTGAACAACTCGAAACGCTCGATCGGCCCGGACAAGATAAACCAGTTGCGGCACGTCATGTTTCTGCAGGACGCCGGTGGGCTGGTCAAGCACATGGCCCGCCACCGGGAGTTGCTGGCGCCGAAATTCGATGCCGTGCAACGTATTCTGAACGAGCAACTGGGAGGCACCGGACTGGCTCAGTGGTCCCAGCCCAAGGGCGGCTACTTCGTCAGCCTGGACGTGCCCAGCGGCTGCGCCACCGAGGTGGTCCAGCGGGCCAAGGAGGCCGGCATCGAGCTGACCCCAGCCGGCTCCACCTACCCCTATGGCCAGGACCCGCAGGACCAGAACATCCGGATCGCCCCGACCTTCCCCAGCCAGGCCGATCTGGAGAAGGCTCTGCTCGGGCTGACCGCCTGCATCCGGCTGGTGGCCTACCAGAAGCAGGCCGCGAAGCTGGGTTAGCGCTCAGGCCGCTGCCGTTCCGGCCTGGGCCAGCAGTGAGCGCGACAGATCCAGCAGGAGCAGGACGTCGTCCCGGCTGCGGCCGGGCTGATCGTTCCAGCGGGTCAGCTCCCGGACCCGGCCCGTCCGCACCACCGGTGAGCAGACCCGCTCGATCGGGGTGGGTGCGCCCTGGCCGGTCAGTACCTGCAGCCCATTCCACAGCGCGTCGATGGCCGGGGCACTGTCCTCGGAACGATCGCTGTACCACCAGCCGGCCTGCAGCACGGCCCCGACCAGGCAACTGCTCACCACCTGGGTGCGGTCGAGCCGGGTGAAGCCGAACTGCTGGCCGGTCACCGCCCGGTGACCGCCGGCGGCGTCCTGAGTGACGTGCCAGCCGTGCTGCGACCAGCCGCGCTGGAGTTCCGTGCGGGCGGCGTCCAGCACGATGACGGCGTGCTCGGCCCGGGACAGCTCAGCTTGTCCGGTCAGGCCGGCTGATCCTTGACTCATGGCGCCCCCTTCGGGTGTTTCCCGTCCATGGTGCCTCAGTTGCGGCGGCATGTCAGGGCCGCAGGCCGGTGGCCGGATCGCGGGCGGTCAGGCAGTACACCCGGCCCGCCGGGTCGCGCAGGCTGATCCAGCCCGGAAACTCACCGGCCCGGGTGGCGCCGGCCCGAATGTGCCGCTCGGCCAGGTTCTTTCGATCCTGGGTGGCGAAGTCGAGGTGCCCGGTCACCGGCTCATCGGGCCCCGCGGCGTCCCGGCGCTGCACCAGGATCCGGATCGGGATGTCCGCTGGCCTGCGCAGGGAGGCGAACTCCGACGCCGGATCGCTGGTCAGCGGCCAGCCGGTGAGCGTCTGCCAGAACGCGCATTCGGCGCCGAACCGGGAGGGCGGGACGTCCAGGCAGATCTGGTCGGCTCGATTGAGGCCACCGGCGTCCAGCCGGCCCGGCGGCGGCACGGACACCTCCGGCGACCGGCTCGCAGACAACGAGAACTCATAACCGCCAGGACTTTCCAGCCGGACGGCGTCATCGTCGTGACCGGCCGGGGTCGCGCCGAGGCTGATCGCCTGCTCGGTGGCCCGCTCCAGCGAATCCCCGGGCCCGATCTCCACACCCAGCCGGCACCGCCCATCCGGGCCCTGACCTGGAGCCGGAGCGCCGTCCAGCCGTTCCAGAGCCAGGTATGGCGCACCCTGTTCAGGCTGCAGCAGGCCCGGCCCGGTCCGGGTGCTGGCGGTCACCTCGGCCCAGAATGCGGACGTCCGCTCGGTCAGCCACTCCGGTCCCGGAACGATCAGCCGGACGGTCAGCCAGTGAATACGAAGCATCCGATCAGACTGTCAGCATCCCCGGTTCAGCGA
>CAXUFS010000213.1:0-4964 GCA_964250315.1 uncultured Kineosporia sp.
GAAGCGAGCGGCTCGGCCTGGACTCCGGCGGACACATCCGCGCCGGGCCGCCCGTCCGGCCCGGAACGTCGCGACCGGCCCGGGACTGTGACCGCTCCACCGCAGGCCAGCGCCAGCAGCGGATGAGGAACCAGCTTCGGTACCTGCCCCAGCGCGGTCACGATCACCTGAGCCAGTAGCGGAGTGACGGCCGTCCCGCCGAGCAGCACAATCCCGTCCAGCCGATCGGCCGCGACCCCGGAGGCGAGCACGGTCGTGTCCAAGGCTGTCACCAGCTGGTCGATATCGGGCCTGAGCAGCAGATCGCGGTCGGGCCGGGCCCGCTCCAGCGACCCGGCGGCCACCGCATCGGTGTGAACTCGCACCATCCCGTACCGGCTGAGCTCCTCCCGGGCCCGGCGAACCTCGCGCAGCAGGGTCTCCCGCAGGCGACGCCCGCGAGCATCGACCGGCCGAAACAGCACCTCCAGGCCTGGGTCGGCCGGGATGAGCACCGAGCGCACCACTCGATCGAAGACGGCCAGGTCCAGGCGGTTGCCGCCGAGCCCATCCAGCCAGCCCCAGCTGAGCAGTTCGATCTGGTCGTCCACCGTCCGGTGGATCACCGCCGTGCCAATGGATCCCGCCCCGGCGTCGGCGACCGCAACGGTGGCTTCGGGCCCCAGCAGCCCGGCGGTGTACAGGTACCGGCCGGCCGCCTCGGCCCCGCCCAGAATCTCGACCTCGTTCAACCCGGCCCGGCGGCCCGCCTCCGCCAGTGCGTCCCGGCCGGCATACGGCCAGGGCTGCGGGCAGATCAGCACGGTCCGGGCCGGCTCCCGGCGCAGCCGCTGGACGGCGACCGCCTGCACCTGGCGCAGCACCACAGCAACCGCATCGGCGGGATCGAAAGCCGCTCCGCCCAGGGTGTACTGCTGGCCGTCACCGAGCAGCCGGACCGGGGCCGGCTCGAAGCGCTGCGGCGCCAGCAGCGCCTGCCGCAGCGCGGCGGTACCCGATGAGATCTCTCCGTCGGAGTCCATCAGGACGCCGCCCGGAAGCAGGGGCAGCCCGTCGAACTCCAATGGCTCAGCGGTACCAGTTCCGGTTGTGACCACGGCCGCCAGCTGCGCACTACCCAGGTCGGCGGAGAGGGTCCAGGCGTCCTGGCTCTCCACCGGCACCGAGCCGGCCGCATCCATCACGTCCGCCTTCCGATTAATGAACCCTTTGATCCGATTAAGCCGTAGCTTTCCACGCCCACGAGCCGAGCCGGTTCGGCTGCGGTCCGTTTTGCCTCCCGCGGTCCGGCGAAGCGGGCCATCCCGATCATCACCACAGCCGGTCCCGATAGTCAGCCGAGTAGGCCATAAACCCCCGCCTGCGCATGGCGCCGTTACCGGGGGGCCAGAAAATGAGCGCTCGTTCACCCGCAGCGCCCGCGGACCAGATGGCCCTGCCCCTCGGCCGGGAATGGCCTGGTGATGACGACACCTTTACGGTGGAAGCGATCGCACTCGCGCCGATCAAGGAGCCCTGCTGGTGAGTAAACCCATCCTTCTCACCGTCGACGACGATCCATCGGTGTCCCGCGCAGTGGCCCGGGATCTGCGCCGCCGGTACGCCGAGGACTTTCGAGTGCTACGGGCCGACTCCGGGCCCAGCGCCCTGGAGGCCCTTCAGGAGGTCCTGCTGCGCGGCGACAAGGTCGCGGTGATCCTGGCCGACTACCGGATGCCAGGCATGAACGGCATCGACTTCCTCGAACGGGCGATGGACCTGTTCCCCAGCGCCCGGCGGGCGTTACTGACCGCGTACGCCGACACCGACGCGGCCATCCAGGCCATCAACGTGGTGGATGTCGATCACTACCTGCTCAAACCCTGGGAACCGCCGGAGGAGAAGCTCTATCCGATCATCGACGCGCTGATCGACGCCTGGGCCGCGGCCGGTGACCGCCCGGTCGAGCAGACCCGAATCATCGGCCACCGCTGGTCGGCGAAGTCCCACGAGATCCGTGACTTCCTGGCCCGATGCGGGGTGCCCTACCGCTGGTACGGGATCGAGGACGAGGAGGGACGGCGGCTGCTCGACGCCAGCGGCACCACCGCGGACCACATCCCGGTCGTGCTGACCCCCGAGGGAGACGTGCTGATCTCGCCCTCGATCTCGGATGTGGCCAGCAAGGTCGGCCTGTCCACCATGCCGTCGGAGGATTTCTACGACCTGATCATCATCGGCGGCGGCCCAGCCGGTCTGGGTGCAGCGGTGTATGGAGCGTCCGAGGGACTGCGCACCGTGCTGGTCGAGCGGGCGGCCACCGGCGGCCAGGCCGGGCAGAGCTCCCGGATCGAGAACTATCTGGGATTTCCGGACGGCATCAGCGGCGGCCAGCTGACCGACCGGGCCCGTCGCCAGGCAACCCGATTCGGGGCCGAGCTGCTGACCGCGCGCAAGGTGATCGGCCTGGAGTCCCACGGCCCGAAACGGGTGGTGAAGCTGGACGACGGGTCGCAGGTGGCCGCCCATGCCGTGCTTCTGGCCACCGGTGTCTCCTATCGGCGGCTGCCCGCCGAGGGCGCCGACGACTTCCTCGGCCGGGGCGTCTACTACGGCTCGGCCGCCACGGAAGCCGCCGACTGCAAGGACGAGCAGGTGATCATTGTCGGCGGCGCGAACTCGGCCGGGCAGGCCGCGGTCTTCTTCTCCCAGTGGGCGGCCAACGTGACGATGCTGGTGCGCGGGCCGAACCTGGAGCGCTCGATGTCGCAATACCTGATCGAGCAGATCGAGCAGATCCACAACATCGAGGTGCGCACCTGCACCGAGCTGATCGCCGTCCGCGGATCCGACCATCTCGATCGGGCGGTGATCCGCCACACCGGCACCGGCGAGGAGGAAGAGGTCTGGTGCGCGCACGTGTTCGCCTTCATCGGAGCCCAGCCATTCACCGACTGGCTGCCGGAGGAGGTCGCCCGGGACGGGTCCGGCTTCGTGCTGACCGGGCTGGAGCTGTCCCCGGAGGGCCGGGCGCCCAAGGGCTGGCCACTGGACCGGGCGCCCTACCACCTGGAGACCAGCCTGCCCGGCGTGTTCGTGGCCGGTGACGTTCGCGCTCAATCAGTCAAGCGGGTCGCCTCCGCCGTCGGCGAAGGTGCGATGGCGGTGACCCTCGTGCACAGGTACCTGGAGACGCCATGACTCAGACCCCTTCGGACGCAGCGGCCGATCGGCTGCCGGCGCAGGAGCTGCGGACGCTGTTCCTCTTCGAAGGCCTGGACGACGATCAGCTCGCCTGGCTGTCCGCCAATGGGGTGGTGGAGTATCACCAGGCCGGCCAGCAGCTGTTCACCCCCGAGCAGCCGGCCACCTGCTTCTACGTGCTGCTGGACGGGACCATCCAGCTGTCCCGGGCGGTCGACGGCACCGATGTCGAGATCAACCGCACCGACTATCGCGGCTCCTATTTCGGCGCCACGGCATCCTGGCTGGTCAACGCCACGGATGAGAGCACCCGGGGCAGCCAGCGCTACGGCGCCTCGGTGCGCGCGCTGACCGCCGTCCACGCCTTCACCCTGCCGGCCGACGAGTTCGGCCGGATCATGAAGACCTGGTTCCCGATGGCGGTCCATCTGCTGGAGGGATTGTTCGTCGGCATGCGCGCCTCCGAAGCCATCATCGGGCAGCGCGAGCGGCTCACTGCCCTGGGGCGGCTGACCGCTGGACTGACGCACGAGCTGAACAACCCGGCCGCCGCCGCCGTCCGGGCCACCGCGACTCTGCGCGAGCGGGTCGCCGCGATGCGGCACAAGCTCGGGGCGTTGGCTTCGGGCAAGGTGGATCCGGAGACGCTGCGTCAGCTGACCGCGCTCCAGGAGGAGGCGATCGAGAAGGCGGCCAAGGCGCCGGACCTGTCCGCCGTCCAGGCCAGCGACCGTGAGGACGAGATCTCCGACTGGCTCGATGACCACGACCTCAGCGGCGGCTGGCAGCTGGCTCCGGTTCTGGTCGCGTCCGGCCTGGACACCGGCTGGCTGGATGAGACCAGCGGGCGCATCCCGGGGGCGCATCTGGAGGGCGGCCTGCGCTGGATCACCTACGCCCTGGAGTCCGAGCAGCTGATGTCCGAGATCGAGGAGGCCACGCAGCGGATCTCGGCGCTGGTCGGTGCGGCCAAGCAGTACTCCCAGATGGACCGGGCCGCGCATCAGAATGCCGACCTGCGCGCTGGCCTGGACAGCACTCTGGTGATGCTCGGACGCAAGATCCCCGAGGAGGTGAAGGTGGTCAAGGAGTATGACCCGGATCTGCCGCCGGTGCCGATGTTCGCGGCCGAGCTGAACCAGGTCTGGACCAACTTGATCGACAACGCGGTCCAGGCCATGGACGGCCGGGGCACTCTGACCGTGCGGACCATGCGGGACGGCGCCTATGCCCTGGTGGAGATCTGCGACACCGGGCCCGGGGTTTCGCCGGATCTGACCACGAAGATCTTCGAACCATTCTTCACCACCAAGGCGGTGGGCAAGGGGACGGGCCTGGGTCTGGACATCTCCTGGCGGATCGTGGCCAACCGGCACGGCGGCGATCTGCGGGTGGTTTCGCAGCCGGGCGACACCCGGTTCCAGGCCCGGCTGCCGCTGGTGGCTCCGGCCCTGCCGGGTCAGCCGAACCCCGACTGACCGGTTGAATCGGCCTTGTTGTCGCTGATCAGATCGCTGCGGCTGAGCGCGAGTGGCCCCGTCGATGTGGAGACCGCCTGGGAGCGGTACGCCGACCTGGCCGAGTGGCCGGGCTGGGCGCCGCAGATCCGCCGGGTTGAGCCACCGTCGGGGCCGCTGGTGGCCGGCCTGACCGGACGGGTGAGCGGCCCGGCCGGGCTGAGCGTGGATTTCGTCGTGGACGACGTCGACGCCGCTGCCCGGCGGTGGAGGTGGCAGGTCCGCCGCGGGCCGATCGTCGTCCGGCTCGAGCAGGCCGGCGGC
>CAXUFS010000214.1:0-4637 GCA_964250315.1 uncultured Kineosporia sp.
CGTTCCACTCCTGGTCGGTGCCGGGCAGGAAGCCGGGCACGTCGACGAAGGTCAGGATGGGGATGTTGAAGGCGTCACAGGTCCGCACGAACCGGGCGGCCTTCTCAGAGGCGTCGATGTCCAGCGTCCCGGCGTACTGCATCGGCTGATTGGCCACCACGCCGACCGGGCGGCCATCGGCCCGGCCGAAACCGACGATGATGTTGGGCGCGAAAAGGGCCTGCACCTCGAGGAACTCGCCCGCGTCCAGCACCCGGCGAAGCACTTCGTGCATGTCGTAGGGCTGGTTGGCCGAATCGGGAATGAAGGTGTCGAGGAATTCGTCCGGCTCGTCGTCCGGCTCCTCGGCGAGATCGAACACCGGGGGATCGGAGAGGTTGTTGTCCGGCAGGAAGGAGAGCAGGGTCCGCACATACTCCAGCGCGTCGTCCTCATCACTGCCCATGTAGTGCGCATTGCCGCTGCGGGTGTTGTGAGTCCGCGCTCCCCCCAGTTCCTCGAACGAGACTTCTTCTCCGGTAACGGTTCTGATCACATCAGGACCAGTGATGAACATGTGCGAGGTCTGGTCGACCATGACGATGAAGTCGGTCAGGGCCGGGCCGTAGACGTGACCGCCGGCCGCCGCGCCCATGATCAGCGAGATCTGCGGGATCACGCCGGAGGCCCGGACGTGATTGGCGAAGATCTCCCCGTACAGGCCCAGTGAGACCACGCCCTCCTGGATCCGCGCGCCGCCGCCCTCGTTGATCCCGATCAGCGGCACTCCGGTCCGGATCGCCATCTCCTGCACCTTGACGATCTTCTCGCCGTAGACCTCACCCAGGCTGCCACCGAACACGGTCACGTCCTGGCTGAACACACACACCTGGCGTCCATCGACGGTGCCGTAACCGGAGACCACACCGTCGCCATAGGGGCGCTTGCCCTCCACCCCGAATGCCCGTGAGCGGTGCCGGGCCAGAGTGTCCAGTTCGGCGAACGAGCCCGGATCCAGCAGCGCCTCCAGCCGCTCGCGGGCGGTCTTCTTGCCCTTGGCATGCTGTTTCTCGACCGCCCGCTGCGACCCGGCATGCACCGCCTCGTGCTGGCGGCGGTGATAGTCGGCCAGTTTTCCGGCGGTGCTGTGGATGTCGATGTCCGCTTGGACGCCGGTACCGCTGGCCTTCGCCGGATTGACCATCCTCACACTCCTCCTGGCTGGTGGGTTGCTGAGCGCCGAGCCTAACTCGGCACCGGGATAGCGTGATCAGGTGGATGATCGATGGGCCGATCTGGCCCGGCCGCCGCTCAGCCAGCGAGCGCTGCGGGCGGCCCTGACCGGGCCAGGCAGCATCTGGCGCCGGATCGACGTCGTGACCCAGACGGGTTCGACCAACCAGGACGTCGCCGAACAGGCCCGGGCCGGTGCCGAGGCCGGACTGGTGCTGGTGGCCGAGGCGCAGACCACCGGGCGAGGCCGCCGGGGCCGGGAATGGAGCGCCGCGCCCCGCTCGGCGCTCACCTTCTCAGTGCTGCTGCGTCCCGCCGTGCCGCCGTCCCGGTGGGCCTGGCTCAGCCTGCTGGCCGGCGTCGCGGTCACCGACGCGCTGCGGCGCGACTGTGGCCTGGAGGCCGGGCTCAAATGGCCGAACGACGTGCTGGTGCCACCGGCTCCCGGTGGCCCCAGGGACGGTCTGCGGGCCGGCCACCGGGAGCCGCTGAAGGTGGCGGGCCTGCTGTCCGAGGTGGTGACCACCCCAACGGGCCCAGCCGTCGTCCTCGGCATCGGCATCAACGTCAGCCAGGACGCCGCCGAGCTGCCCGGGCCCACCGCCATATCGCTGCGGATGGCTGGGGCGGCCCGGACCGGCCGTGACCCGGTGCTGCGGTCGGTGCTGCGGACCCTGGAACGCTGGTACTCCCGCTGGGAGGCGGCCGCCGGCGATCCCCGCGCCTCGGTGGCGGCGGCCTTCCGGGAACGCTGCCAGACGATCGGGCGGGACGTGCGGGTGATTCTCCCGTCCGCCTCCGGCGCGGACGACCCGGCGGCAGACGGCCCGGTGGTGGACGGCGTGGCCGAGGGGGTGGACGACGAGGGGCGGCTTCTGGTTCGGGTCGCCGGCGCCGAGGCCGGAAACCCGGCAGTTCGGGCATTCGCGGCGGGTGACGTGGTGCACATCCGGCCCCGTGAGCGGGCATGATCGGAGGATGGGATTCCCGAAGCGGCTGCTGTCCGACGACGAGCGCCTGGTGCTGGTGCTGCGTCAGCACGTCAAGGTGCTGATCGTCCCGTTCCTGATCCTGCTGCTCAGTGTGGCCGCCGCCGCCGGGGTGGCCCTGCTGTCGGTGAATATCTGGGTCCAGGTGGTGCTCTGGGCGATCCTGGCCATCGCGGCCCTGCGCTGGTCGGCGTGGCCGTGGCTGGTGTGGTGGAACACCGTCTACGCGATCACCAGCCGCCGCCTGATCCTGCGCAGTGGCGTGCTGAACCGGCAGGGCCACGACATGCCGTTGAGCCGGCTGAACGATGTCTCCTTCCAGCACAACGTGATCGAGCGGATGCTCGGCTGCGGCACGCTGATCGTGGAGTCGGCCGGCGAACGGGGCCAGCTGCTGCTCAACGACATCCCCAAGGTCGAGCTCGTGCAGCGCACCCTGTACCGGCTGTCGGAGGATGCCCGGGGCGTGCACGACACCGGCCTGGACCCGCAGGTCGCCCGGGAACTGGACGACGCCTTCGACGAGGAATACCGCGGCCCGGCCGGTCGCCAGCAGTGATCCCCCGAAGGTCGCCATGAGCCCGGACGACAGCACCATCCGGGAATCGCTGATCGCCGACCTGCTCGGCGGCCCGCGCACCCTGCGCCGCCGCGAGGTCGCGCGGGCGGCCGGCGTCTCCCTGCATTCGGCCCGGAAACTCTGGCGGGCCCTGGGTTTTCCCGGCGTCCAGGACGAGGACATCGCCTTCACCGAGGCCGATCTGGACGCCCTGCGCCGAGTGGTGTCGCTGGTCCGGGACGGGGTGATCGACGACGAGACGGCGATCACCTGCGCCCGGGCCCTGGGCCAGAACACCGACCGGCTGGTCAGCTGGGAAGCCGAAGCCCTGCTGGAGTACCTGGCCGCCCGGCAGGCGGCCGGAGAGCCGGTGGATGCGCTGAAGACGCTGGAGCAGCTGAGGCCGGACCTGGAACGGCTGCTGATCTACTCGTTCCGGCGCCAGCTCGCCGCCGCCGTCGCCCGGATGGACGACTCGGTCGAACCGGAGATCGAGCTGACCGTGGGCTTCGCCGATCTGGTCGCCTACACCCGGCTGTCCCGGCGATTGCCCCGGCGCGAACTGAGCCGCCTGGTACAACGTTTCGAGGGACTGGCCGCCGACGTCACCACCACCGGCGGCGGCCGAGTGGTCAAGACCGTTGGCGACGAGGTGCTGTTCACCGCCGAAAGCCCTGACGCCGGAGCGGTGATCGCGCTGTCCATCGCGGAGCGGATGGCGATCGACGACCTGGTCCCCGACGTCCGGATCGGCCTGGCCCACGGCCCGGTGCTGCGCAGTCTCGGAGACGTGTACGGCCCGACCGTCAACCTGGCCAGCCGGCTCACCGCACTGGCCCAGCCCGGGACGGTGATCACCGATCCCACCACCGCCAGCTCGCTGCGGCCCAACCCCGACATCGTGCTGGTGCCGCAGAGGCGCCGGTTCCTGCGCGGGTTCGGGCAGTTGCAGCCGCTGATGATGGTTCCATCCGGGGGCGTGGACCGGTTGATCAACGTCGACTGACTGCCGATCAGCCCTCCATCGGCCGCCAGCTGAGTAGGCCTACTCAGCCGGCGGTGGTCGCCGGTTAGGTAGATCGCCGGTGTGGCACCGGACCCCAGATCAAGAGGATCAGCAGCATGCTGCTCACCAGAGCCTCCCTGACCGATACCACGCACTGCCCGGTCTGCGGGGCGGAACTGCTCGGCCCCCGGTGCACCAGCTGCGGCGCCGAACTGTCCGGCCCCGACGGCGCCCAGCTGCACAACCTGAGCCTGGACATCGCCCGGCTGCTGGACGAACGCGATCTGATCGTGCGGCGGATCAGTGGCCAGGCCCGGGCAGCCGCGCTGGCTCCGGCCGCCCCGCCCGGGCAAGGGCCGCTCGTCGCGCATGCGCCGGTGCCCGCCGGGCAGGGGCCGGACTATCAGCCCTATCCGCGGCAGTTCCAGACCGGATCCGCGGCCCGGCCCAGCCTGTTCTCCCGGCTGGGAGTACACGGCGTGCTGCTGATCATCGGTGCCCTGCTGCTGGCGGTGGCCTCGATCGTCTTCCTGGTCTACTCGTGGCGGCTGATGGGCCTGCCGATGCGAGCCGCCATCATCGCCGCCTGCACCACGGGCGTGCTGCTCGGCTCCACCCTGCTCAAGCCCAAGCTGACGGACGCCGCCGAGGCGATCGGCTGGCTCGGGGTGGTGCTGGTGCTCGCCGATGCCTGGGCGGTCCGTGGCACCGGACTCTGGGGGGCAGATCAAGTGCCCGGCCTGAGCTATGCCGCGGGCGCGGCCGCGGTCTGCGCCGGCCTACTGGCCGGATGGGCGGCCTGGTCCGGGGTCCGGGCCGGATCGATCAGCAGTTCGGTGCTCGGACCGCTGGTGCCGGTGCTGGTCGTGGC
>CAXUFS010000214.1:4647-4956 GCA_964250315.1 uncultured Kineosporia sp.
GGGGGTGGGGGGGGGGGGGCGGGGGGGGGGCGCGACGGTTCCCGGTGGGGGGGGCGGGTCCGGGGGTGGCGGGGGTGGGGGGGGGCCCTGAGGGCCCCCCACCAGCCCGGTGGCCAGGCCCTCACGCTGGGCTTGCTGGCCGGCTCTGCGCTCGCCCTGACCCGGTTCGTGCTGCCGCCCCGGCTCAGCATCGAGCGGCGGCTGCTGGGCGGGATCGCCGTCCTGCTGCGCGCGCTGGGTACCACCACTGCCCTGGCCGGGGCGGCTGATCGGGCCGGTTCCTACGGCCAGGCCGCCGGGGTGCTGGCC
>CAXUFS010000215.1:0-4943 GCA_964250315.1 uncultured Kineosporia sp.
CCCGAAGCGAACGCGGTGGCCTGGCCACCTTCCAGCTCACCAACGACGTCCTCGAGATCCCGCCAGGACCGGTTGGCGAACCGGCCGTAGACCGGGTCGCCTGGCTGGGTGCTCTGGTCGCTGGCGATGAAGGTGGACGACAGCTCGATCGGGGCCACCAGCGGCTGCCCCGCTTCATCAGCGGGTCGGCCGGACCTGACCGCGATGGTGGCCCGGGTCAGTGCCCGGGCCGGCCCGGCTGGGCCGGACGGGTCCACTGCTGCGGATGAGTCATGCTGCTCGGCCCTGCTCACCGGGGCAGGATACGAGCCGCACATGACCGAGGTGTGTACGCGCTAACCTCCGTGCGCATGGAGCCTGATCCCAGCGCGCGGAAGATCACGGTCGCGATCATCTTCGGAGGCCGGTCCAGCGAGCACGCGATCAGCTGCGCCACCGCCGCTGGCGTGCTGCGGGCGATCGACCGCGATGCCTACGACGTGATCCCGATCGGGGTGACCCGAGCGGGCCGGTGGATGCTGACCACCGGCGATCCGTCCCGGTGGGAGCTGACCGCCGGTGCCCTGCCCGAGGTCAAGGACGGCGACGGCCCGGCCGTGATCGTGGCCGCTGAAGGCGGGGAGAACGGCTTGCGGGTGGTGGAGGAGGGGCAGCCGCTGGGCCGGCTGGTCGGGGTCGATGTGGTCTTCCCGTTGCTGCACGGGCCGTTCGGCGAGGACGGGACCGTGCAGGGCCTGCTCGAACTGGCCGGCCTGCGCTATGTCGGCTCGGGCGTACTGGCCTCGGCGGCGTCCATGGACAAGCAGGTGATGAAGGTGATGCTGGCCGGCGCCGGGCTCCCGATCGGCCCCTACCTGGTGGTCTCACCGGGGGAATGGGAGCGCCATCCGCAGGCGGTCCGGGACGATGTCGAGGAGCTGGGCTGGCCGGCGTTCGTCAAGCCCGCCCGGGGCGGATCCAGCGTCGGCATCACCAAGGTGCACGGCCCGGAGGGCTTGGACGCCGCCATCGAGACGGCCCGCGAGCACGACCCGAAGTTGATCGTGGAGGCGGCGATCACCGGGCGGGAGATCGAGTGCTCGGTGCTCGGGACCGCGGACGGGCCGCCGGTGACCAGCCTGCCGGGGGAGGTCGAGGTGGCCGGGGATCGCGAGTTCTACGACTTCGAGGCCAAGTACCTGGACGACTCGCTGATCCGCCTGTCCTGCCCCGCCGACCTGGACCCGGAGGTCTCCCGGCGGGTCCGGGAACTGGCGGCCCGGGCCTTCGCCGTGATGGGCTGCGAAGGGTTGGCTCGGGTGGACTTCTTCGTCCAGCCGGATGGGCAGGTGCTGGTCAACGAACTGAACACGATGCCCGGGTTCACCGCCTCGTCGATGTATCCAATGCTCTGGGCGGCAACAGGTTTGGCGTATCCGGCCCTGATCGACCGGCTGATCCGGCTGGCCTTGGCCCGTCCGGCTGGCCTGCGCTGAGACTCAGCCCGGGCCGGTGGACCGGGCGTCCTGCTCGGCCAGCAGGTTCTGGCTGTGCTGGGTCCGGTGGGCGATGAACCCGAACGCCGTACCCGCCATGACCAGGATCAGCAGCAGGAACACTGGCAGCGGCCAGCCCTGGTGCTGCGATACCTCGAAGGTCTGCTCGATCGCGATCAGCAGCCCGCCGAGCGCGACGCACAGCCAGCCGGTGGCCTTGTTCAGGTAGTCCACCACCACCATCCGGTGGTCCTGTTCCAGTGATTTGATCACTGCGATCCGTATCTCCCGGGACCGCTTGCGCCGCTTGAGGTACATCACCGGAGGGATCAGCCACCACCAGCCGGAGACCGGGCTGGTGTCGACGGCGGCCCCCAGGGCGCGCAGCTCGTCCCGCTGGATGTCCTCGTCCCGCAGTTCCAGGGTGGCCTGATACATCGGCCCGGCCACCAGCAACCAGGCGCCCAGGAAGCCCGACCAGGCGATGATCTCGTCCACCAGCCCATCTTGCTGGCTGGCGCGTCCTCAGACCTCTTTGACCGCGGTGATCCGGGGGTCGCTGGGAGAGACCTTGGTGACGCTGCGGGCGATCCGCAGAGCCTGCTGCAGATCGAGCGGCTTGCTGTTGCCGGCGATCTCGAGCTCCACACCGCCCACCCGCCAGGTCAGCCTGCCCTGTTTCACCTTTCCGCCACCGGCGCCGTCGCCCCGCCACCAGCCAGTACTGGCGCCTATCTGCACCTGCTGGCCGCTGAACGGAGCGTCGGTGTAGGTGGCTCGGTCGCGGACCTCGAAGATCCACCCGGGTGCGCTGCCGCCGCCCTGGAACGAGAACGAGACGTAGCGAGACTGCCTGGCCGCGCCCGCATCCAGCGCAACGACCGGCAACTGCGCCCAGCGGGGCAGCCCGCGCAGGGCGTGGCTGGTGTCCACCCGGCCACCGTGGTCGAACCTCAGACTCTGGGCGAGGGAGCCGAGTTCGGCGCGGCTGACCCCATCGGACTGCAGTTCGTGGCCGGCGCCATCCGTACCGGTCCAGTACAGATAGAGCCAGGACTGTTCCGGGTCCCCGTAGAGGTCGGCTCGGGCGCCCCCGATCACAGGATGCGTGATCAGGCCGCCGAATTCGGCTCCGTTCGTTCCGGCACCGCCGTACTGGTTGCGGGCTCCCGGTCCTCCGATGGCCACGCGCTTGCTCACGGTCTGGCCGTGCAGGGCGTAGGCCACCGCCTGTGGGGGGACGAAGTCACAGTTGCCGGTCTCCCGGCGCGCGATCACTGGGCCGGTGATCGGGCCCGCCGACGAGACCGACGGCAGGAAGGCCAGCTCCGGCATGGTTGACAGCCGCTGGTGGTAGGCGTAACCGCCGTTGCAGTCCTGGCTTGAAGCGGAGCTTGAAGCGGAGCTTGACGCGGCGGCTCCGCTCACCCGGACATCCGATCCGCCCTGGCCGGGCAGTGGCAGGCCGGACAGGACGCTGAGCGTGGTCACCGCAGTTGCCGCCGCGCCGAGTGCACCGGTCGCGTACAGCCTTCGGCTGCGGCGAATGACGTTGGCCCGCCTGACGATGTCAGAGATCGGCCGGGTGGTGGCCGGATAGCGGGTGCCCGCGAGGCGGGTCAGCGGCTCGTCCTCGATCACGGTTGGGTCCTCTCGCTGGTTGTGCTGGTGACGCCGCCGCTGGTCAGTTCCTCAGCTAGGCGGGCCCGGGCTTTGTGCAGGGTGGCCGCGACCGTTCCAGGGCTGATGTTCATGGCTCGGGCGACCTCCGCCTCGCTCAGGTCGGCTACATAACGCAGTGCGATGGCCGCCCGGGCCCGCGGTGGCAGAGCGGCGACGGCGGCCCAGAGAGCGTCGTCCGGTTCGGCCGGCGCCGCCTGCTGACCTTCACGCTGGCTGGCTAGATAACGGCGTTCCAGCCGGGACCGGCGGGCCTGCGAGCGCACCTGATTCAGGGCCACCACGTAGACCCAGGCGTCCGGGCGCCCACTCGCGGCCAGCCGGGGCCAGTTCAGCAGCGCCCGGGCGAATGCTTCCGCGGTGGCTTCCTCGCCCAGCGCCCAGTCACCGATGGCCAGGCTCACGGCGGCCCTGACCCGCGGGAATCCGGACTCGTACCAGGCGCTGAAGTCTCCCCGCGCCTGCTCGGTCAGACCGGTCATCCGGGGCACCGTTGCATCCTCGTCATGCCACCTACACGCACCAGCGGCGCCAAACCTTTACTCAGGCGACCGGGGCATCCTCAGTCATCCCCCGCGCCCACGCAGTGGCGGCTGGCCGGTACCGGCGTGATGGCGGCCGTGAGCTGGGCCAGGGCGCCGCTGGCCTGGGTGCGGTCGACCTGGTGCGGCACGGCGAGCTCGGTGGCGGGAGTCCGGCCGTAGGTGGTGAACAGGTAAGCCGAGGTGTTCTCCCGGAACAGCCAGTCGACGTTGTTCACAGTGACGCAGGCGTCCGCAGAGGGACCAGGCGGCTCCACTCCGCACCGCAGCACGATGGCCGGATCGCCCCAGACGGCGGCACCAGCCGCATCCGTCGTGCCCAGCTTGCGGCCGAGCAGGGTGGCTGGCAGCCGGTTGAGCAGTGCGGCGCAGCCAGCATCGCTGGCCGACGGCGCGGCCTGGATCTGCGTGGCGCCAGGCCCGGCGCAGCCGGTCAGAAGGAAGAGCAGGGCGATTCCGGACAGGACCCGCATAGGTCAGCCGCTGACCACCGTGCAGGTCAGGGTCCGGGTGATGCCTTTGACGTCCTGAATCCGGGCGATCACGATCTGCCCAAGATCGTCCATGCTGCTGGCCTCGATCCGGGCGATCACGTCGTACGGTCCGGTAACGTCCTCAGCCATCGTCACCCCGGCCACCTGGCTGACTTCGGTGGCCACCTGCGCGGCCGTGCCGACTTCGGTCTGAATGAGGATGTACGCCTGAACCAGCACTTGGTCTCCTGTCCTCACATAGCCCGACCTCCGGGCGCGCCTGTGCACCGCAGTTCCAGGGCTTGACCGGCCACGCTACCGTGTCGGCCGCGACGTGACAGGCCCCCCATCCGGTGGGGGCTACCGGACAAACTGCCGGAAAATCCGGGCCGGCGCCAGGGAGGTTCCGTGCCCAGTGCTGGATCGCTGGGTGAGGACGCTCTGGTCGCCCGGGTGATCGCCGGTTTCGGCACCGATCCGGCTCCCAGCTGGCTCACCGTCGGCCCGGGCGACGACGCCGCCGTGATCGATCTGGCCGCGCTGGCGGGGGATGCTGGCGGCGCGCTGGTCGCCAGCACTGACACGTTGGTTCAGGGATATGACTTCCGGCTGGAGTGGTCCGGAGCCGGCGACGTCGGGGTCAAGGTCGCCGCCCAGAACTTCGCTGATATCGCCGCCATGGGCGCCCAGCCGGTTGTGCTGCTGGTCAGCCTGGCCCTCCCCGCGGCGATGGACGCCGGCTGGGCGGCCGGGCTGGCTGGCGGGTTGCGGGC
>CAXUFS010000216.1:0-1133 GCA_964250315.1 uncultured Kineosporia sp.
CCAACTCGGCCGGGGGATGTCCCTTCCGATGCTCCCCCCCAGTCGCCCCGTCGCCCGGTCGCCCGGCCCGGCCCGATCGGACGTAGGGACGGATGAGCAACCGGACGACCGCCCACCCGGCATGATGGGCCGGGTGAGCGGCTCCGGGGTCTCAGCTGGCGGCGAGCGCGCACGTGCGCCCCGGCCCGGTGCGCGCGCCCGGATGACCGGCCCGCAACGCCGCCAGCAACTCTTGGAGATCGGGCGGGCCCTGTTCGCCGAGCGCGGCTTCGAGGGCACCAGCGTGGAGGAGATCGCCGCTACCGCCGAAGTCAGCAAACCGGTTGTGTACGAACACTTCGGCGGCAAGGAGGGCTTGTACGCCGTGGTGGTCGACCACGAGATCCAGACCCTGCTCTCGGTGATGGCGAGCGCTCTGACCACTCAGGCCAGCGGCCGGCAGATCCTGGAGATCGCCGCTCTGGCGTTCCTCGACTACATCGAGTCCGACACCGACGGCTTCCGCATCCTGGTCCGGGATTCACCGATCACCAGGGCCGGGGGTGGCATGGCCACCCTGATCAGCGACATCGCCAGCCGGGTCGAATACATTCTCGGCGCACGGATGGCTGAGCAGGGCCTCGATCCGCGCAGCGCGCCGCTGTACGCGCAGATGCTGGTCGGCATGATCGCGCTCACCGGCCAGTACTGGCTGGATCATCGGCAGCCGGACAAGGCGGAGGTCGCAGCTCACGTGGTGAACCTGGCCTGGAACGGCCTTTCCGGGCTGGAGACCCGCCCGCGGCTCGGGTCCGGGCAGCGGCGCCCTTGACCAGCACACCGCCGTCCTCAGCATCCGGTGGCGACGAGGTCGACCGGATCGTCGAAGCCTGGCAGCGGGAGCGGCCCGACCTGGATGTCAGCCCGTTGCAGGTGCTGTCCCGCGTCACCCGGCTGGCCCGGCACCTGGATCGGGCCCGGGCCGTCGCGTTCACCGCGCACGACCTGGAGATCTGGGAGTTCGACGTGCTGGCGGCGCTGCGCCGGGCCGGGGCCGGCTATCGGCTGTCGCCCGGACAGCTGGTCGCTCAGACCATGGTGACCAGCGGGACCATGACCAATCGGATCGACCGCCTGGCCAGCCGGGGACTGGT
>CAXUFS010000216.1:1143-4931 GCA_964250315.1 uncultured Kineosporia sp.
ATCCGGCCGACGGCCGAGGGGTGATGGTCCAGCTGGAGACGGCTGGGCGTCAGCTGGTGGACGCCGCGCTGGCCGACCTGCTGAGGATCGAGGACGGCGTACTGGGCCGGTTGACTGGCGCCGGGCGCGAGCAGCTGGCCCGGCTGCTGCGGGAGTTACTGACCGGCTTAGACACGCCCGTTGCAGACTGAGGCCGTCTGGCCGGCTCTCCGAGCCCGGCCGGGGCTGCGCAAGCACGAAATGCCCGATGCCGACCGGATCACGGCTCTTATGTGATGTAAAGGGTTCAGCAGGTCACAGGTGAGTAACTGTGTATGCCTGCTTGAGTCTCTTTGGCGGGTTGGCCTGCCCGTATGTGCGAAGCTCTTGTGTGAGCCAGATCTCTCGGCCTACAACGTTGTCAGCTTCGTTCCGGGCAATGACGGCCATGAACGGGTGGAGGCGGGCAATGGAGCTGTACGCTTTTGAGAGGCGTCGCTGGCTCGTCGACCAAGCTCGGCAAGCCGGGCGAGTCGACGTGGCCGAGGTGGCCCGTACCCTCACCGTGGCCAAGGAGACGGTGCGGCGCGATCTGAGCGTGCTGGAGTCGGAGGGTCTGCTGCGCCGGGTGCACGGAGGGGCCATCCCGATCGAGCGGCTTGGCTTCGAAGGCACCCTGTCGCTGCGCGAGGGCACCCACCAGGGCGAGAAGGCCCGGATCGCCGACTACACGCTGGGCCTGCTCGGCACCGCCGAACTGATCTACCTCGACGAGGGCTCCACCACCGCCGCGTTCGCGGAACGCCTGCACCCCACCCGTGCGGTCACCATCGTCACCAACGCGCTGCCGATCGCGTTGCTGCTCACTCCCCGGGACAACGTCACGGTGATCCTGATCGGCGGCCGGGTCCGGGAGAAGACGCTGGCCTCAGTGGATCACTGGGCCCTGCGCATGATCGACGATTTCGTCTTCGACCTGTGCCTGGTCGGCAGCAACGGCGTCACCCCGCAGCGCGGGTTGACCTGTCCGAACGCATCCGTAGCGGCAGTCAAGTCTCATGCTGTCGCGGCCAGCCGCCGGACCATTCTGATCACCGATGGCTCCAAGTTCGGTTCGGACTCGTCTTATCGGTTCGCCGAGGTACGGCAGATGAACACGATCGTCACCGGGCGCTCGGCCAGTGACACTGCGGTCCAGCGGATCCGCGCCCTCGGGGTGGAGACGGTGGTCGTGTGATCGTCACCGTGACGCCGAACGCGAGCCTGGACCTGACCTATCAGCTCCCGGCCGGGCGTGGCCCCGGGCCGGGGATCAGCACTGACCAGGTGCACCGGGCCGAGACGGCCACCCTGGAAGCCAGCGGCAAGGGCGTGAACGTGACCCGGATACTGGCCCGGGCCGGATGTCCCAGCATCGCTGTACTGGCGGCTGGCGGCAGCACCGGTGAGCAGCTGCTGACCCTGCTCAGCCGGGACGGGGTGCCATTCCGGCACGCCCCGCAGGCCGGGCCGACCCGGATCAACACCACGATCGTCGGCGACGGCATGGTCAGCAAGATCAACGGACCGGGCTCGGCGCCGTCCCCGGCCGAGGTGGACAACCTGGTCGCCACCGTCGCCCAGACCCTCGACGAGGTGTCCGGGGCCAGCGGCCAGCGCGAGCCTGTCTGGCTGGCGGTGTGTGGATCGTTCCCGCCGCAGACTGACGTCGGGCTGATGGCCCGGCTGGTGATGACCGCCCGCTCGGCCGGAATCCGCTGTGCGGTAGACAGTTCCGGGCCAGCCCTGGCCTCTGCCCTGACCGCCGGGGCCGACCTGCTGGCTCCGAACCTGGCCGAGCTGGCCCAGGTCCGCACCTCGCTGTGGCCCGCGGTAGGAGATGACGAAGAAGCAGTGCAGCAACAGGTCTCAGCGATCGCGACCGAGCAGGGATGCCAGTTGCTGATCAGCCTGGGCGCTGACGGTGCGATCTGGACCGATGGTCAGCGCACTGTGCACGCGAGCGCCGAACCGGTGATCGCGATCAATACGGCCGGTGCCGGAGATGCCCTGCTGGCGGGGTGGCTGTCCGGTGCTGATGAGCAGGACCCGTTGGCACGCCTGCAAAAAGCCGTGTCCTGGGGCACGGCTGCCTGCCTGTCCGCCACCACAGTCGCGGGTCCCGCTCCTTGAGGCCCGCGCCAGCAACGCAACGCACCGCCTGATCAGAACCCCTGATCAGGGGAACAGTGCAGAACCGCACCAACCAAGAGCACGAGCCATCAACCGCAGCGGCCGTCCTGCCGGACGGGCCGTTCCGAGTTCGCAGCAGTGCGAGCCGGAGGTCACGAGGAGGACCTGTGTCAGGAGTACGACAGAAATACCGCGCCGGAGCAGCGGTGGCGATCATCGCCGTCACCGCGATGCTGGCCTCAGCCTGTGCTGGCGCGGGAGGTAGCGGAGACAGCGGAAACAGTGGCAGCAGCGGTGGCAGCAAGTCCATCAACGTCCTGATGGTCGCCAACCCGCAGATGACCGACATCCAGAAGCTGACCGAGGAGACCTTTACCAAGGACACCGGCATCAAGGTGAACTACACCGTGCTGCCGGAGAACGAGTTGCGGGACAAGGTGACTCAGGACATCGCCACCCAAGCCGGTCAGTACGACCTGGCCACGGTCGGTATGTATGAGGTGCCGATCTGGTCCAAGAACGGCTGGCTGCACGAGATGGACAGCTTCGCCGACGCCGACTCGACCTACGACAAGGCGGACCTGCTGCCCAACATCGTCAAGGGACTGTCCGGCGAGGACGGCAAGCTCTACGCCCTGCCGTTCTACGGCGAGTCGTCGTTCCTGATGTACCGCAAGGACCTGGCCGCGAAGAAGGGCGTCACCATCCCGGACAACCCGACCTGGGACCAGGTGGCCGCGGCGGCGGCCAAGCTGGACGGCGCCGAGCCAGGAATGAAGGGCATCTGCCTGCGCGGCCTGCCCGGCTGGGGCGAGCTGTTCGCTCCCCTGACCACCGTGGTGAACACCTACGGCGGTACCTGGTTCACCAAGGACTGGAAGGCGCAGGTCAACTCACCGCAGTTCACTGCGGCAACCCAGTTCTACGTGAACCTGCTGAAGGCCCACGGTGAGCCGGGCGCATCCCAGGCCGGATTCACCGAGTGCCTGAACGCGATGAGCCAGAACAAGGTCGCGATGTGGTACGACGCCACCTCAGCCGCTGGGTCGCTGGAAGACCCGTCGGTCAGCAAGGTCGTGGGCAAGGTCGGCTACGCCGCAGCTC
Organism: uncultured Kineosporia sp.; assembly: GCA_964250315.1. Lineage (GTDB taxonomy): Bacteria > Actinomycetota > Actinomycetes > Actinomycetales > Kineosporiaceae > CAXUFS01. The sequence continues at coordinate 4,399 of CAXUFS010000216.1, forward strand.
CGGTCAAGGACACCAAGAGCAGCGGATGGCTCTGGGCCTGGGCCTGGGTCATGCCGAAGACCAGCAAGCACTCGGCCGACGCGGCCAAGTTCGCGCTCTGGGCGACCAGCAAGAAGTACGAGCAGACGGTCGGTGAGAAGCTGGGATGGGCCCGGGTTCCTTCCGGCAAGCGGGCCAGCACCTACCAGCTTCCGGACTACCAGAAGGCAGCTGGCTCGTTCGGCCCGATCACGCTGAAGGCGATCCAGGCCGCTGACCCGACCAACCCGGGCGTGCAGCCCCGGCCGACGACGGGCATCCAGTTCGTCGCCATCCCGGAGTTCGCTGACCTGGGCACCAAGGTTGCCCAGGACGTCTCGGCGGCCATCGCCGGCCGGGAGACGGTGAAGGCAGCTCTGGACGCGGGCCAGAAGGACGCGGAGCAGGTAGCCACCAAGTACGCCGGCTGATCGTTGTCCGAAGGTCCGGGCGGGTGGCTGCGGCATGGGCGTCCGGCCGGGCCGGGGCCCCCTAACTCCCCGCCGATCTCCGCG
>CAXUFS010000217.1:0-4888 GCA_964250315.1 uncultured Kineosporia sp.
GTTGTGGACCGTGGGCTGGATCCGCCCTGGGCCCGGCTCGGCTGGCCCGAGATCCGCGGGCCGGACGGGGCGGGAGAGCCACCTGCGCCACCTGCCCCGCTGGGTGCACCGGGCCGGGGCACCGAGCGCAGTCTGGTGGGCGGCATCGGGCCAGTATCGAGCTTGATCAGCGCGTTTCCGATGATTGCCCGGTTCACCCGGCCACGCGTGTCGCCCGGCTGGGTTCAGTGATCGTCCAGGGCCGACCCTCCGAAACGGTCAGTCAGAAAGATGCCGTTGGCCAGCACCTCGTTCGCATCGGAGGCAATGGCGGCGTCCCGCATCCCCCGCACCGCCGATTCGAGCACGCCCAATTGTTCACGCAGTGCGTCCAGGGCGGTCGAGCCCTGACCGAGGTCGTGGGTGGCCGCGAAGTCGCCCGGCAGGGCCAGATATCCGCGCAGGGTCCGGGGCAGATAGTCGGTGGCCGTTCGCACCAGGGCGTACGCCTGCCGCGAGCCGTCCGGCTCGATCCGGGGCAGGGCGTCGATCAGCAGGTCGCCGATCCGCTGCACATCCGCGATCACGTCGTCCGGCAGGCGGCCCTCGAGGCGGGCGGGCAGGGCGCGCAGACCGCCGGCGATGTCGGCCGGACTGACCTCGAGATCGGCGCCCGGTTCGCGCAGGCCCAGCGTGACCAGCGCCTGGCTGGCCGCGGTCTGGTCGCGCTGTGACTGGGTCATCACCTTGGCCAGCTCGAGATCGAACAGGCCGGCCCACTCGGAGACCGGCACCGTGCGCCGGGAGATCACCACTCCGCGTACCTCCCGCACCGCCTCGGCCAGCACCCGCGCGCCGTCCCGCCTCAAAGTGAGCCGCAGGTCTGGCCCGGTCAGGGTCACCCGTTCGACCGGCCCGGGGCGCCCCGCCAGCCGGTCAGAGATCGAGCGCGTCCGTTCGACGGCGAGCACGTCCGGCGGGAGGCCGAGAGCGGGTGCGCCCTCTCCCATCGTCGCCAGCATGTCCGCTGGTGACAGGCTCATCGGGGCAGGTCGGTGAGCGGCAGCACCAGGGTGGGTTTGGTGATCACGTGATCGTCTCGCAGCGGCCGCACCGCCGTGCCGATGGCGAAGAACTCGGTCGTGTGGCCGCCCCATTGATGCGGCAGAGACAGCAGCTGGACGCCGACGATGCCTTCGGCCTGGAGCGCCTCGGCCTCGGCCTGCATCCGGCTCATGGCCAGTTCCCGGGCGTCGTAGAGCGCTTCGGTGTACTGCTCGATCTCGACGTTGGACCCGGCGGTGGCCATCGTCGCTAGCACGCCCCGGTGCGCGATGTGGTAGACGCAGGTCCCCATCACCATGCCCAGCGGCGCGTAGCCGGCCTGGATCAGGGTCCAGAAGTCCTGGCCGGACAGGTCCGAGGTGAAGGGCAGGCCCCGGGCGTTGCGCCAGGTTCCGGACGGCGGCTGGTCGTCGGCCACCACCGCCGTCCCGACCGCGATGAACTCGGCGATGTCGCCGCCGAACTCCTTGAACTCGATCTCGAGCCGGACGCCGACGATGCCGTCGGCACCCAGCACATCCGCCTCGGCCTCCATCCGGGTCATCGCCAGGTCACGGGCGTGGTACATCGCTTCGGTCAAACGGGCGAGCTCCATGTTCTTGCTCCAGCGCCCCACCTGGATGCCGACGTGGTAGACGCTGGTGCCCAGCACCAGCCCAGCCGGGCGGAAACCGGCCTCGCGCACCAGCAGGAACTCGTTCACCGACAGGTCGGAGGTGAACAATCGGTCCGGGCCCTCGCTGGCCATGGTGGTCAGCCGGCGCCGGGCGTCCTGCGGAAGCTGTACGGACGACAGGTCGGGGCCGCCCGGGCCTGGGTTGCTCACAGTGCGCAGCTCCTCTGAATGATGTTGTACGACAAGGTTATTGCGCTAACGTCGTTCACCGCGGAGCGGGAGGATGCTCAGGCTCGGCGGACGAGCCGCGCTGGTACGTCCGTGGTGCCGCAACACCGTGCCGACGAAACGGGCCTCGGCCACATGGTCGTGCCCCTCGCCCCCGCTGCGGCATTCACGATGCCTGATGTCGAGATCGGCGGCCGATATCACCACCTGCCCGCGGCGAACGATCGCCGCCGCGCGGTGGGTTAGCCGCTCGCGGGCGTCCGCCCGGGTCCGCTGAACCAGGGCAGTCAGCCCGGTCACCTCCACGTTCCCGGTCCGGAAGCCGGCCGCACTGGTCTGCCGCTGCATCGGCCAGTCGTCGTGCTTCACGGCCACACACAGGCCGGTCACGATCGCCACCGGCTGCCATCCGGCCAGCATCGCGCTGGCCACCTCTTCGGCGTTCAGCTCGGTGCAGAACGGCTGGGCCGGCTGATCCCGGGCGTCAGCGCTGGGTCGGGTCCGGAACCGGACGGCAGTACCCAACGCCATCAGCTCGCGTGCTCCGGAATCCAGGTGCGACCAGGTCAGGCTGACTCCCACCACACCATCGGCGCCCAGGGCGCCCGCCTCGGCCAGCATCCGGCCCTGAGCACTGTCGTAGGCGTGGTAGAGCGCTTGGACGTACGGCCCGAACCCCTGCCACGACGATCCACCGCCACTGGTGAGGATCGGGGTCGGCACATAGGTGCGATTGCTGGTGCCGAAACCGTAGACGCCGGGCGGAGCGCCATAACCCCCGCCGAATCCGCCGCACCCGTAGCCAGCCCAGCCCAGGTGCATGACGATGCAGCCCATCACCTCACCGGCCGGTTCCAGATCCGCCGCGGCCAGCGCGGCCGCAGCGGGCGCGGACAGCAGCGATCCGGCCACCCGGCTCTGGCGCTGCCGGCGAATCCGCTGTTCCGCGATGGGCGGCAGGTGGTGCTCGGCGTCGTCCATGCCTTATTTGAGCAGCTGGCGCGCCATCACCAGGCGCTGGATCTGGTTGGTGCCCTCGTAGATCTGGGTGATTTTGGCGTCGCGCATCATCCGCTCGACCGGATAGTCCTTGACGTAGCCGTAACCGCCGAGCAGCTGGACGGCGTCCGTGGTCACCTTCATGGCCACATCAGAGGCGAAACACTTGGCCGCCGAACCGAAGAAGGCCAGGTCCCGATCGTCCCGCTCGCTCCGGGCGGCGGCTGCGTAGACCAGCTGGCGAGCGGCCTCGATCTGCATCCCCATGTCGGCGACCATGAACTGGAGCCCCTGGAAATCGGTCAGGTGCTGGCCGAACTGGGTCCGCTCCTTCATGTAGGCGACGGCGTGGTCCAGCGCGCCCTGGGCGATGCCGAGCGCCTGGGCGCCGATCGTGATCCGGGTGTGGTCGAGCGTGCGCAGCGCGATCGGGAGGCCCTGGCCCAGCTCACCGATCAGCCGGTCGCCGGGGATCCGGACATTGTCGAAGAACAGCTCGCGGGTCGGGCTGCCCTTGATCCCGAGCTTGCGCTCCTTCTCCCCCCAGCTGAATCCCTCGTCCGCGGCCTCGACCACGAACGCGCTGATGTTGCGGCCGCGGCGCCCGTCCGGATCGGTGACCGCCAGCACCGTGTAGTACTGGCTCTCCCCCGCGTTGGTGATCCATGACTTCTGCCCGTTCAGCACCCAGTCGTCTCCGGCCGGCACCGCTCTGGTCTTCATCGAGGCGGTGTCGCTGCCGGCCTCCCGCTCGGACAGCCCGTAGGAGAACATCGCCTGGCCGGATGCCACCGGCGGCAGGTACTTCCGCTTGAGCTCGTCGGTCCCGTTCAGTATCAACGGCAGGGTGCCCAGCTTGTTCACTCCCGGGATCAGCGAGGACGACGCACAGACCCGGGCGACCTCCTCGATCACGATGCAGACGGCCAGCGCATCGGCACCCACTCCGCCGTACTGCTCCGGGATGTGCGGCGCGTGGAAGTCACCGGCTCGCAGGGCGTCGTAGGAGGCCTGCGGGAACTCGCCCGTCTCATCGGCGGCGGCCGCGCCCGGTGCGATCTTGTCCGCACAGATCGCCCGGATCGCCTGCCGGAGCTCCTGGTGTTCCTCGGGCAGGGCGTAGTACGGGAAGCCGGTGTTGCTCACATCCTCATGGTAGGCACCGATCCCGGCGCCGGCTCCAGCGCGCCGGCGCCGAATCTCAGCGCCCGGCGCAGGATCTGCCCGCCCTCGGAGGTGAGCACCGATTCGGGATGGAACTGCAGGCCGGTCACCGACGGCCCCCGCAGCGCCACGATTCGCCGCCCGGCGTCGTCCATGTCGATGCTCAGTTCCGGTGGTGGGCCTCCAGCAGCCGGGGGGGCCAGCACGTAACTGTTGTAGAACCCAGCCTGGTGCCGCTCCCCGAGCACAGTGATCTCCTCCTGCATGCCCTGGTCGGGGACCGGCAACCGGATCACCCGCAGTCCAAGCTGCAGGCCGAGCACCTGATGGCCCAGGCAGATCCCGAGCATCGGCAGCCCGGCGGTCAGCCGGGCCGCCGCGATGCGATGCACGACGGCGATCCGCGGCAGGCTCAGATCGGCCGGATCACCCGGCCCGGGACCCAGCACCACCGGGGCGGCCTGCCTCAGGAGATCATCCCGGTGGGCGGCGTCGTTCCAGCTCAGCGTGGTGACAACGAATCCGAGCGAGCGCAGGAGGTGGGCCAGCATGGCGGTGAAGTCGTCCTCGGCGTCCACCACGGTCAGCTCCGGCCCCGGCCGCTGCGGATCCGCGACCCGCTCGTTCAGCCAGAACGCCGCCAGGCTGCCGTTGCGCTGGCGGAGCGCGCGGGCCACCGCGGGATCGCCGCTGAGAGCCGGCTGCACCGGCGGGACGGCCGCTTGGGGGCCGGTCTCCGGCTGGAAGGCGCCCAGGATGGCGGACGCCTTGGCCCGGGTCTCGGCCAGTTCGGCGTCCGGCAGCGATCCGCGAACCAGGGTGGCACCGGCCGGGATC
>CAXUFS010000218.1:0-4887 GCA_964250315.1 uncultured Kineosporia sp.
CCATTGGCGACCCGGCCGCCGCGACCCCAGGCGCCCGGCTCACCGGCCGGACGGCGCAACCCGGGGCCAGAAGGACGAAGCTGGCCTACCACTGGTGGCGACGGCTGTCGGCCGCCGATCGAGCCCTGGCCCGAGTGGTTCCGCCGCGGTTCTTCGTCAGCGGCAGCGTCACCGGAACCAAGCGAGGCTGAGTCACCGGCGCCAGCGGACGGCCAAGGGCGGCCCGGCTCTGAGCCGGCTCAACCGATGCCGGTGTCGTGCCGACAAGACGACGTGAGCCACGCCCCTGTGCACTCGCCGGACGAGCAGATCCACCGGTATCCCGCTGACGTCGTTCGCCGCTGGAGTGATGCACTGGCCGGGGCCGGTCTGTTCGCGCTCGCGCTGGAGATCCATCCAGACGATGACGATGACGTGCTTCGCCGGGCCGAACTGGCGGTGCTGGCCGCCGACCACGCCACCGCGTTGCGGCTGCTGAAGCATCGCCAGCCCGCCCGGAAGAACTCCAAGACGGCCGAAGAGAGAAGTCAGCCGTCTCATCCGGCCGTGGCCATGCTCCTCGCGGTGGCGCAGGCCCAGGCCGGCCAGGATTCGGGCTGGCCGGACGTGCAGGCGGCGGCCACCGATCTGGGTGATTCGCCGTGGACCTCGTGGATGCTGGCGCTGGGTGGGATCACTCCTGCGCAGCTCACCCCGGCACACCTGGCGGTGGCCGGACCGGCCGCCCGGCGCGCCTTCACCGGCGGCTGCCGTGATCCCCGGCTCCCGGTGATCGCGGCGGCGGGTGTGGTTTCGGACGACGAGGAGCTCAGCTGGGAGCACTGCGCGGAAGCCATCGGCCTGCTGGAGCAGTCCCGGCGGGTGCAACTGCCCGGCGAGGATGCGATCGGTGGCCTGCTCGATCTGCTGCGGCGCGCAGGGCTGGGCGAACGGGCCCGGAGCCTGGCCGCTTTCGCGGTCACCGACCGGCAGGTAAGCGCGCAGGCGCGAGATGCCTGGCGGGCGGCGGCGCAACGTCAGCAGATCCCTTTACCCCAGCGCAGGCGCCGGGCGATGCCCAGGTTCGCACGGCTGCCGCACCGCGCCGCCCCGCATCGCGACCTGATCTGCCGTTGCGCCGGTTCCACCGGCTGGATCGGCCCGGACCGGCTGGACTACGTCGAGGAACACCTCAAGCTGGTTGACGATGCTCCGATTCCCGGCTTCCCGGGCCGCCTGTTGCAGTGTCAGCTGACCGGTCTGCGATTCCTCGATCTGGCCGCCGCGCAACTCACCCTGCCGGTGGATCGCGGCCAGCAGTGAGATCAAACCGGCCCGGCGGTGCGACCGCCCGGTGCTGGTGAGGATGATGGACCGGTGACATTCAACGTGGACGCGGTGGTGGTCGGGGCCGGACCGAACGGCTTGGCCGCAGCCCTGACCCTGGCGCAGGCCGGCCGCAGCGTGCAGGTCTTCGAAGCCGCGGATCAGCCGGGTGGTGGCTGCCGGACGGCCGAGCTGACTCTGCCGGGATACCGGCACGACGTCTGCTCCACCGTCCAGGGCCTGGCCGAGATATCGCCGTTCTTCGCCGGGATGGATCTGGCTGCGATGGGGGTCGACCTGGTCTGGCCGAAGATCGCCTTCGCCCAGCCGCTGGACGGCGGTGGCGCCGCTGTGGCCCACCGCAGCGTCGAGCAGACGGCTGATGGGCTGGGCCGCGACGCGGCCGCCTGGCGCCGGCTGCTGGGCCCGCTGTCCGCCCACGTCCCGGATCTGCTCACCGACGTACTCAGCGATCTGCGACATCCGCCCCGCCACCCGATCCAGTTGGCCCGGTTCGGCCTCCCCGGCGCGCTCAGTGCCAATCTGCTGGCCCGCAGTGCCTTCCGAACCGAACCCGCTCGTGCCCTGTTCGCCGGCGTGGCCGCACACAGCATGCGGACCTTGCACGCCCCGCTGACCGCGGCCTTCGGCCTGCTGCTGACGGTGAGCGCGCACGCATCCGGCTGGCCGGTGGTGAGAGGCGGCAGCCAGAACCTCACGGACGCCCTGGTTGACCGGCTGGCCGCGCTCGGCGTCAAGTTCGAATACGGCCGGCCGATCGAGTCTCTGGCCCAGCTGCCCTCGTCCAGAGTGACCATGCTGGACCTGGGCCCGCGTCAGCTGGCTCAGCTGGCCGGTGACCGCCTGCCACCCGGTTATCGCCGCGCGCTGCAGCGGTTCCGTTATGGGCCAGGCGTTTTCAAGATTGACTACGCACTGTCCGAACCAGTGCCCTGGACGAATCCGGACTGCCGCCAGGCCGGAACCCTGCACCTGGGCGGCACTCTGGCCGAAGTGGCCGCCAGCGAATCGGCCCTTGAACACGGCCGGCATGCTGACCGCCCGTTCGTTCTGGTGGTGCAGCCCGGGGTGATGGACGACAGCCGGGCCCCGGCCGGGCGGGACACCCTGTGGGCCTACTGCCATGTGCCGAGCGGCTCCGGCCTGGACCGGACCGCCGCCATCGAGGCCCAGATCGAGCGGTTCGCACCCGGTTTCCGCGACACCGTGCTCGGCCGGTCCACCCGGACCGCCGCAGGGTACGAGGCCTACAACCGGAACTATGTCGGCGGCGACATCAATGCCGGGCGGGCCGGTCTGTTCCAGTCGGTGCTCGGCCCGGTGCCGCGCTGGTCCAGATACCGGACTCCGCTGACCGGGGTCTACCTGTGTTCGTCGTCCACTCCGCCCGGCGGTGGGGTGCATGGGATGTGCGGGATGAACGCGGCGAACGAGGCTCTGCGCCGAGAGTTTCGAGCCGCCTGAGGTGTTCCGAGCCGCCTGAGGTGGTCGGAGGTGGGCGCGCTCGAGCCGGATGGGGCGGCCCCGGGCTACCAGGCAGTCAACGTCCAGACGTCGGGATGCCCCAGCGGGTCCGCGCCGATCTCAGCGAAGAGGGCGGCGGCCAGCTTGTTCTGCGCCATCGCCGCCTCGGTGTCACCGGCCTCGTGCAGCCGGTCGGCCAGGTTGCTGTGCAGCGCGGCCAGCCGGTGCCGATCTCCCTGGATCACGCCCAGGCTGAGCGCCTGCCGGGCGGTCGCCACCGCCAAGGCCGGGTCGCCGGACTGGGTGCGGGCCAGGTTGTTCAGCGCCGCGGTGCGCAGGACGCCGTCCGGCGCGCTGTCCAGCGCCGCGGTGAAGGCGGCCGCCGCCGCATCGAGTTCACCGGCGGCCAGCTCGACCAGGCCCAGCGCGTTCTGAACGTACGCGTGCGGGTCCGGCGGCTCAGTTCCTTGCGGCGGCAGCAGCGACGACCCGGCTGAGAGCGGGGGTGAGAGCCGGGCCTGGGACAGCGCGGCTCGCGCTTGCCGGGCGAGACGACTGGCGCCGGGCTGGCCGCGGCGCAGCGTGAGCAGAGCTCGATCCGCTAGCAGAAGTGCCTGTAGCGCAGCGATTTCCGGCTGTGGCGGAGTCTGGGTCGATTGGCGGGGACCGGATCCGGCGCCCAGCAGGTCCAAGGCGGCGGTGAGGCCACTGCTGGCCAGTTCCCAGTCGCCCACCCGGGCATGCACGTCGGCCCGGCGGCGTTCGATCCCGGCCCGGAGCACGGCGTCGCGAGGGGGGGCCAGGGACGCCGCCCGGGCGTAGGCCAGCAGGGCCTGGTCGTACCGGCCCAGCGCGACCAGGGCGTCGCCCTCGGCCGTGGCCACCTCCACCCGATCCTGGCCCAGCGCCTGCACGAACTGCAGGTGCAGCAGCGCCTCCTGATGCGCGAACAGGGACGCCGCCCGGCTGGCCGCGATCCAGGCCCAGTGCGCAGCCTGTTCGTCCTGTCCGGCCAGCCGCCAGTGATGGGCGATCAGGCCCGGACCCGCGTCCGGCCCGGAGGCGATCAATGCCTGAGCGGCCCGGCTGTGCAGCAGCCGGCGCCGGACCAGCGACAGATCGTCGTAGGCCACCTGCCGGAGCGCGTCGTGGCTGAAGCCCACCGACGAGCCTTCCTCGTCGATCAGCCCCAGCCGCAGCGCCTGCTCCACGGCGTCGACCGTCTCCAGTTCACTGCGGCCGCTGGTCGCTCGCAGGGTCGGCTGATCGGCCACGCCGCCGCAGACCGCCAGCGCGGCCAGTACCTGCATGGTCTCTTCGGACACCTCGGCCAGCCGGGCCGCCAGCACCTCGCGCACGCCCGCCCCGAGCACTCCGGTCCGCCCGGCCCGGATCGCCTCGGCCACCAGCAGTGGCAGCCCGGCGGTGTCGGCGGCGACCGCCTCGGCGTCCAGGCTGGAACCGGTGACCGTGATCAGGGCCGCCATGTCCTCCAGGCTCCGCCGGGCCAGCGGGAGGTGGCTGGCATGCTCGCCCGGCCGCCCGTTGGCCAGTGCCCCCCGGACGGGATGACGCCCGGGTAACCCGGGAGTGCGCCAGCTCAGCACCAGCAGGCAGCCCAGCCGATCCAGCCGGTACAGCAGATAACTGAGGAAGTCCGCGCTGACCGCGCTCACGGCCTGGACGTCGTCCAGCACCACCGCATCGAGCCGGGCCGCAGCCAGAGCGCGGACCACGGCGTCGAAGAACCGGTCCCGGCCACCGAGCTGGTCCAGGGCTGGCGCGGGGCCGGCGCCGCTGACCTGGAGCTCCGGTACGATCCGCGAGATCTCCAGTGCCACAGCGGGTTCCAGCGGTCTGTCCATCAGGACCAGGGTTTCACGGAGCAGATCCGCGATCGGCGCGAAGGCCAGTCCGGCCTCCCCCTCGTGCGCCCGGGCCATCGCCGCCCGCCCGGTGCGAGCGGCGAACTCCTGCAGCAGCCGGGATCGGCCGATGCCGCTCTCCCCAGTGACCACGGCGACCTTTCCAGCCTGGCGGTTCTCCCGGCTCAGCCGCAGCAGCGTCGCCAGTTCCCCATCGCGGCCGGTCAGCGGT
>CAXUFS010000219.1:0-4884 GCA_964250315.1 uncultured Kineosporia sp.
GCCGCCGGGGGACCGCAGGCTGAGCCCCAGCAGGGCGGCCCCGTGCACCCCGGCATAGCCGGCGGTCAGCCGGGCCAGCTGGCGTAGGTTGGTCACCGACGCCAGCCGGGACAGCAGGTGCTCGACCCCCACGTTGGCGTCCACCTGGAACGCTGAGGGCACCGAACTGGCCAGCAGGCCGCGCAGCGATTCCTGGCTGGCCAGCGAGGCCGCACTCTCGACGTCGGTGAACGCCGGGGCGGGTAACCCGATCGCCCAGCCCTGCGCGTACCCGACGTCCAGTTCAGCCAGCGCCCGCAGATCCTCGAGCGTCTCGACCCCCTCGGCGCAGACGTCCGACCCGATCTGCTCAGCGAAATCCACCAGGGACCGGATCAGCGCGGTCTTGGCCGAGCTCCGGCTCACCCCGTGCACCAGATGGCGGTCCAGCTTGATCCGGTCCGGCGCGAGCTCCATCACCCGGCGCAGCCCGGAGTGCGCGACCCCGACGTCGTCGATCGCCACCCGGGCACCCCGCTCGCGCAGCCGGTCCAGTATCCGCCGCAGCCGGCCGTTCCCGGGCAGCCACTCGTGCTCGGTGAGTTCGATCTCGATCCCGGACAGATCGGCGGGCAGCGCAGCTGGCAGCACGGAGCCGGTCAGCACGGCGGGAGACAGGTTCACCGCCAGCGTGGTCCCGGCGGGCCTGCGTTCCCGGTTCTCCAGCGCTCGCTGAACGGCCATCGCCTCGAGCTGATGTCCGAGTCCGAGATGGTGGGCGACCTCGAACCAGGCGTGCGTCCCAAGCGTTTTGCGGCCTGCTGCCGCCCCCCGGGACATGTCCGGGAAACGGGCCAGGGCCTCGTAGCCCGCCAGCGCCATCCGGGACAACGACAGCTGCGGCTGGTACACGATCTGCGGGCCGCCCTCGCGCAGAAGTGCGGTCAGAGCGGTGAACTGCGCCTGCCGGGCTGGTTCGGCGCTGCCCGGGCCAGAAAGTACCGGCGGCGGATTCAGCAGCGGCTGCCAGCGCGGGCCCGGCAGGTCGGAGGTCGCTGTCGCAGCCGGCGTCCGGCGTGCGCGGGCCATGGTTACCCCCGGGGGAAGACGGGCGGAGCCTGCGGGCAGTCGGGCGGCACGGCCGCACCGCCGATCTGCAGCACATTCATGAAGCTGTGCGTCAGCATGGCACAACGCTGAGGCGCGTGGACCCCCCTAATCAGCCGTCTTCGTCACTGGGCGTGGAGAAATCTTCACGCACCAGTCCCGGGGTTCAGCTACCGCCAGTGAGTGACCGTTCAGTCAGCGGCGGCCTCGGCCGCGGCCTCAGTGGCGGGGCGGGTGGTGGCGCGGGAAGCGGAGCCCGGCGCGGTGGCGGCCACCGCCTGCGCCAGTACGTTCAGCCCGTCCGCCAGCAGATCGTCCCCGATCACCAGCGGGGGCAGCAGCCGGAGCACATTGCTGTAACTGCCGCAGGTCAGCGTGATCACGCCGGCCTGATGACAGGCCTGGCTGATCGCGGTGGCCCGGGCGGCGTCCGGGTCGATCGATCCGGGCCGGACGATCTCGAGCGCCAGCATGGCGCCCCGCCCGCGAACCTCGGCCACGCAATCGTGTTCGGAAGCGATCGCCTGCAGCCGGGCCGTGGCCTGCTCCCCGATCCGGGTGGCCGCCCGGAGCAGGCCGTACTCCTCGACCGCGGCCATCGCGCCCAGCGCGGCCGCGCACGCCACCGGGTTTCCCCCGTAGGTGCCCCCCAGGCCACCGGCGTGCACGGAGTCCATCACCTCGGCCCGGCCGGTGACTCCCGACAGTGGCATGCCGCCGGCGATGCCCTTGGCCACCGTGATCAGATCGGGGACCACGCCCTCGTGCTGGCAGGCGAACCAGTCGCCGGTACGGGCGAATCCGGTCTGGATCTCGTCGGCGATGAACAGCACTCCGTTGGCCTGGCACCAGGCGGCCACGGCAGGCAGGAAACCGGGCGCCGGGACCACGAAGCCGCCCTCGCCCTGGATCGGCTCGATCACCACGCAGGCCGTCCGGGCCGCACCGACCTGGTTCTCGATCTCGCCGATCGCCGCGGCCGCGGCGGCGGCGCCGTCGCAGCCGAATCTGTCGCGCAGCGGATAGGACATCGGCGCCCGGTAGATCTCCCCGGCGAACGGGCCGAAACCGTCCTTGTAGGGCATGTTCTTGGCGGTCATCGCCATGGTCAGATTGGTGCGGCCGTGATAGGCGTGGTCGAACACGACCACCGTCTCCCGGCCAGTGAACCGGCGGGCGATCTTGACCGCGTTCTCCACCGCCTCAGCGCCGGAGTTGAACAGGGCCGAGCGCTTGTCGTGATCGCCGGGCGTGATCCGGTTCAGCTCCTCGCAGACTGCGAGGTACCCCTCGTACGGCGTGACCATGAAGCAGGTGTGGGTGAACCGGGCAACCGCCTCCTGCACCGCGCTGACCACCTGCGGCGCGCTCACCCCGACGCTGGTCACGGCGATGCCGGAGCCGAGGTCGATCAGGCTGTTGCCGTCGACGTCGAGCAGGATGCCGCCCTGGGCCCGGTCCACGTAGACCGGCATCACGCTGCTCACTCCGGCCGCCACTGCACCGGCCCGGCGGCGGGCCAGTTCCTGGGAGCGCGGGCCGGGCACCGGGGTGACCAGGTTGCGCCGCTGGGCCAGTGGCCGATCGGCGCCCAAACCGGCCTTCGCGATCGCGGCCTCGGGCTGGCTCGAGGGGTCGGACTGCGGGACGCTGAACGGAGTATCGAGCATAGAGTCAGCATAGGCGGGGCCGGCCGGGCAGCACGTCGGCCGGATGCGGACGACGCGACGGGATTCGTTTCGAACGGTCATCTAGACCGCGAAAAACGGGCCTGAAGCGATTAGGCTCAACGAAATAAGTGGAACGCGGTGGCACAGGAGTGAGGAATGGCGGATGACTGAGAACGCGAGCGCGACTGACCGGGAGACCTCAGTGCTGGAGGCCGTGCCGCGGGGCCTGTTCATCGGCGGCCAGTGGCGCCCGGCGTCCGGCGGAAAGACCGTGGAGGTCGAGGACCCCTCCACCGGCGAGGTTCTGGCCGAGGTGCCGGACGCCGAGATTGGCGACGGCACTGCCGCCCTCGACGCCGCCATGGCCGTACAGGAGTCGTGGGCCGCGACCGCGCCGCGGGACCGGGGCGAGATCCTGCGCCGGGCGTTCGAGCTGCTCACCCAGCGGGCGGCTGACCTAGCCCTGCTGATGACCCTGGAGATGGGCAAACCGCTCGCCGAGTCGAAGGCCGAGATCACCTACGCGGCCGAGTTCTTCCGCTGGTTCTCCGAGGAGGCGGTCCGGATCAGCGGGCGCTGGTCGGTTGCCCCGAACGGCGCCACCCGCCTGCTGACCATGAAGCAACCGGTCGGCCCGTGCCTGTTCGTCACCCCCTGGAACTTCCCGATGGCCATGGGCACCCGCAAGATCGGCCCGGCGATCGCGGCGGGCTGCACGATGGTGGTCAAGCCCGCCACCCTCACGCCGTTGTCGATGTATGCGCTGGCCGGGATCCTGGCCGAGGCCGGCCTGCCCGAGGGCGTGCTGAACGTGATCACCACCTCCCGGACCGGTGCCGTGGTGGAACCGCTGATCCGGGACCCCCGGCTGCGCAAGTTGTCCTTCACCGGCTCCACCGAGGTCGGGCAGAAGCTGGTCGAGCAGTCGGCCCAGCAGCTGCTGCGGGTGTCGATGGAGCTGGGCGGGAACGCGCCGTTCCTGGTGTTCGCCGACGCCGACATCGAGGCGGCCCTCAACGGGGCGATGCTGGCCAAGATGCGGAACATGGGCGAGGCCTGCACCGCGGCCAACCGGTTCTTGGTGCACGAGTCGGTCGCGGACCAGTTCGCCGAGGGCTTCGCGGCCCGGATGGGTGCGCTGAAGGTCGGCCCGGGCAGTGCGCCGGGTACCGAGGTGGGCCCGCTGATTGACGCCTCCACCCGGGACAAGGTGCAGGAGCTGGTCGCCGACGCCGTCAGCAGCGGTGCCAAGGTGCTGGCCGGCGGCTCGCCGGTGGGTGATCGCGGATACTTCTACGCGCCCACCGTCCTGACCGGGGTGGAGCCGGGCGCCCGGATGCTGAAGGAAGAGATCTTCGGCCCGGCCGCGCCGATCACCACCTTCCACACCGATGACGAGGCGCTGGCGATGGCCAACGACACCCAGTACGGGCTGGTGGCCTACGCCTTCACCCGGGACCTGAACCGCGCGCTGAAGGTGGCCGAAGCGCTGCAGACGGGCATGCTCGGGATCAACCAGGGCATCGTCTCCAATCCGGCCGCACCGTTCGGCGGGGTCAAGCACTCCGGTTTCGGCCGGGAAGGCGGGGCCGAAGGGATCGAGGAGTACCTGGAGACCAAGTACGTCGGCATCGCGCTGTGACCTCACGCGAGGTCGTGCTGCTCGGCTCGACCGGCTCGATCGGCACCCAGGCGATCGACGTGATCACCCGTAACCCCGGCCGGTTCCGGGTCCGGGCGATCGCCGCCGGGGGCGGGCAGCCGGAACTGCTCGCGGAGCAGGCGTTGCGGCTGGGCGTCCGGCTGATCGGGGTGGGATCGGAGCGGGCGGCGGACGCGGTGCGGCTGGCGCTGGGGGCCGATGCCGGCGTCCAGATCCTGGCCGGGCCCCAGGCCGCCACCCAGATCGCCGCCCAACCCTGTGACGTCGTGCTGAACGGCATCACCGGCGCGATCGGGTTGGAGCCCACGCTGCCCGCGCTGGCTGCGGGCAGCACGCTGGCGCTGGCCAACAAAGAGTCTCTGATCATGGGGGGCGCCCTGGTCACCCGGGCGGCTTCGCCCGGCCAGATCGTGCCGGTCGATTCGGAGCACTCGGCGCTGGCCCAGTGCCTGCGGGCCGGGGCAC
>CAXUFS010000220.1:0-4883 GCA_964250315.1 uncultured Kineosporia sp.
GTATGCCGCTCAGGCGGTACGGCAGGCGACCGACGTCAAGCCGTCCCTGGTCAGCAAGGTGGCGAATCTGGACGGCGCAGCGGCCCAGCAAGCGGCCCGGATCAAGGCGCTGTCGTCGCTGGCCCCGGGTTCTGCTCGGACGCAGGCGGCCAGCCAGGCGGCCATCGCCGGCCTGCGCCGGGCCGCCATCTCCAGCGGGATCGGAGTCGGCAGTGACGTGCTGGACAAGTCTGGAGCGACCGACCCGATCGAACCCTGGTTCACGTTCGGCCGTTATGCCAGTCGCTGATCCGGCCGGTTGGTCACTGCTGCTGCCCAGCAACTGGCACCACATCCCGCTCGGGGCGGACCGGCATCGCCGGGTGGCCGCGCTGCTGCGCTCACAGCTGGCCACCCTCCCCCGCGATGCGGTGTTCCGCTGGCGGCGAGAACTGGAGGACCAGATCAACGCTCTGGTGGACGACGCCGTCCAGCAGGGCGGGCGCGATCTCTACCTGCTGATCGATTCACGCTATGGACTGCCGCTGGCCGCGAGCTGCTTAGCTAGTCTGGTGAATGCTCCTCTGCCGGAAGGGATATCCGGCGAAGCCGTGGCCAATGCGCTGGCTGACCGGGACAGCGACAGGCCGGGCACACTGCTGATCGAGGGGCGGGAGTGCGCGGCGATCCGGCGCCGCGAACCACTGACCATCGAGGACGACGCGGCCGGGGCCCCGGCCTCACCGGCCACACTGATGGTCACCACATTGGACGTTTTCGCCCCTTTCCCCGGAACCCAGCAGACCCTGCTGTTGTCGTTCCGGACGCCGGTCGATGATCTGGCCGGCCCGATGGCGACCCTGTTCGAGGCGATGGCCCAATCGCTGCGCTGGACCCGGGAGTGATATGGACAACTGGCTGTACGTCGATCTGACCGATGAGTGGATCATGGCCGATCTGGACGTCGACCCGGGCGCCTGGGCCCGAGAGGTCGTGCGGATGCGCGCATCGGAGCAGAAGATCCGGCTGGGCCGCCGGCGGGTGGCCGAACTGGCCTCGCTGATGGTGTCCACGATCGAGCTGGCCCAGGCCGAAGATCCGCGCCCGACCCTGCTCCTGTTCCTGGCGCCGGATGCCGGCCAGTTCGCGATCACCAGCGTCAGCGTCCGGGCCGAGCCGGTCGATGACGGCGTCACGCTGCATGACCTGGTCGAACAGCTCAAGATGCCGGCCGAGATGCTCGAGCAGGCACGAGTCGAGGAGACGGTCCAGACCAGGAGCGGAACGGCCTTCCATGTCATCCAGCGATACCGCGATCCGGTGGACCCCGGACACGAGATCGTGATGGAGTCCGAGGCGTTCGGCTGGATCCTCGAGGACTTCGACGGACCTATCGTGGTTCTGCTTTCCACCAGCTATCTGGATATGGTGGCCGCCGCGACATGGCGCCCCCAGCTGGCCGCTCTGGCCTCCAGCCTGGTGCTGAAGTCAGGGCCGGACGAGACGCCGGCACAGTGAACCGAGACTGCTGACCCGAGGGAGACACTGGTGCAAGCGCTGCAGTACAAGAAGTACGGAGGCCCAGAGGTGATCGAGTGGGCCCAGGCACCGGACCCGCATGCTGGCCCGGGGCAGATCAGGGTGGGGGTGCGCGCGGCGAGCATCAATCCGATCGACTGGAAGACCTTCAGCGGGGCGATGGCTGGCGACAAGCCGATGAAAGGGACCGGCTATCTCGGCTACGACGCCGCCGGGGTCGTGGACGAGGTGGGCGACGGCGTGACCGGCGTCGCCGTGGGCGACGAGGTGTTCGGGCGCGGTATGAACACGATGGCCGGGTACGCCGTGCTCACGGCGTGGACGGCCAAGCACCCGTCCACCGACTGGGCGGTTGCCGCAGCGGCTGGCGTCACCGGGGAGACCGCGGAGCGGGTCCTGCGGCTGTCGGGAATCCAATCCGGAGAAACACTCTTCGTGGATGGCGGCGCTGGCGGCGTGGGCGCGGTGACAGTCCAGATGGCGATCGCCCGGGGCGTCCAGGTGATCGCCTCGGCCGGGGAGCAGAATCAGAGCTACCTGCGGGAGATCGGCGCGGTCCCGGTGCTGTACGGCTCCGGAGTGGCCGGCCGGGTCCGGGATGCGGCGGGCGGCCCCGTGGCCGCAGTGATCGATGTGGCGGGCAAGACTCCGATCGAGGACCTGATCAGCCTGGTGGCGGACCCGTCGAAGGTGGTCACCATCGCCAATTTCGGCGCTGGTCAGGCCGGCGTGCAGGTGACTGGCGGTGAAGGGGACAGCCACCCGATGGAGGCGCTGGCCCTGGTCTCTGATCTGCTCGAGCAGAACAAGCTCGTGATCAAGATCCAGACGTTCCCGTTCACCCGGGCCGCCGAGGCCTATCAGATCAGTCAGGCCGGACATGTCCGCGGAAAGCTCGTACTGGTTCCGTAGTCTCTGCACCTGACTGCCGGGCACTGATGGGAGCTGGCGAGGTTGGCGGACATTGATCAGTTGATCACCCAGGTGGCGCACCTCGATCAGGAGGTGACCGCCCGGGACCTGGATCTCCGGGTGCCCGAGACGCTGGCCGCCAGCCGGACGGCGGCCGATCGGATCCTCGCTCAGACCCAGGACCCCGATCGGCTCTGGGCGCTGGAGCAGACGGCCAGCCAGCCGGACAGCAGCCTGAGCAAGCTGACCCGGCTGGCCATCAAGCTGGCCCGCTCCCGCGCTTTTCTGCTGAACACCCAGCAGGAGCTCATGGTTTCGGTGGTGATCCCGGCCTACGACGAGACCGTCCGGCTGATGCCGCGGGGCACCGGTCCCGGCCAGGACCCGCACGGCGAGGACTTCGCCGTGCAGAAGAGCAGGCAGCTGCAGTGGTTGTTCGCCGGCACCAGCAGCTCTTACGACGTGGTGATCGTGGACGACATGTCCAAGGCCGAGCCACAGACCAGTGGCGAGGCGATCGCCCAGGTGATCGGTGAGAATTCGCTGCCCGGCTTCCGGGTGCTGTTCCTGACCGACGGCGTCCGGCAGGACAAGTCCGGCAATGGCCTGGTCGCCGCCGCTCTGCGTGGGGTCGAGCACCCGAAGAACACCCGCAAGGCGGGGGCGGTCTACTACGGCGCGGCCAAGGCGATCGAGCTCCACGGCAGCGGCCCGGACCACGTTCTCATGATCACCGACTGCGATCTGTCAGTGGATCTGGCTCAGCTGGGCAACCTGGTCGCTCCCGTGCTGACTCGAAACGCGGTCGCCGCCGCCGGTTCCCGGCGCCTGCCCGAGTCGCTGCTGGAGATCGAGCCCGGGCGCAACACCCGGGCCAACGCAGCCCGGTACTTCCGGGAGATCCTGCTACCGGGCCTGCTGCCGCTCGACACTCAGTGCGGGGCCAAGGTCTTCGCGGCCGATGCGCTGGCCCAGGTGATCGGATCGGGTCTGACCGTGCTGGACTTCAGCTTCGACATCGAGTTGCTGACCAAGCTCGCCCTGCGATTCGGTCCCGGCCGGATCGTGGCCGTCCCGGTCGCCTGGTTCGACTCCTCCGAGCTGACCACCACCGACTCGTCGGTTCACTTCGGCATCATGCGAACACAGCTGGGCATCGCCGAATCCAGCCGCACCGGATCCGGGCCGGACTTCGACGCGGCGGTCGCGCTGGCTCACCGGTTGACCGGTGACGAGCAGGTGTGGCTGGCCTTTCTGGAACGGCTTGGAGCTGACCCCGGACTGCTCGACGGCATCCAGAGCTTCGACCCGGCCCTGTTACCGGAACTCGGCCAGTTGGCTCCCACCATCCCCAATGGATCTGCGCCGCAGTGATTTTCGGAAGCGTCACCGTCACTCGTGCTGAACGCGCCCAACCCCGGCCCGGTGACGAGCTGGTGGACGCCAAGGTCGTGATGGATCGCGGCTTCACCGTCCCGGGCGCGCCGGAGCGCGTCTGGCCCTGGCTGGCGCAGTTGGGCAAGGGGCGGGCCGGCTGGTACCTGCCCCGCTCGATCGAACGCTTCATCCCGCCATCGCATCGGGCCGCCCGGGCCGTGGAGCCACGCTGGCAACAGCTCAGCGTGGGCGACGTCGTCCCCGATTACGGTGGTGCGGCGGCCACTTTCGAGGTGGCTGAGATCGCGCCTGCGCACACCCTGGTGTATCGGTCCCAGCGTGGCCGCATGCACATCTCCTGGGCCATCACCCTGCAGCCGATAGCCGGTCCGGCGCCGCGAACCCGGGTGCTGCTGCGACTGCGCCTGGCCCCGGTCCGGCGCCCCTGGCTGGCCCGGGTGGGCGAACTCATCGACGTCATCACCATCGCCGGCCTGGCGGCCGGTCTGCACGAACGCTTGGACGAACAGGCAGCCCAGCCAGGCCCCTGAATCCCGCTTCTGGTGACATCACCGGGCCTGACCGAGCCGATTCGCCCGTCGTCCAGACGGGTGGCCGTTCTTCAGCGCCAAGATCTCCCCGCCGATGAAGTGCGGTGCTGCAGCTGACTTCTTCTGGCGCGCCTCAAGTTTCTCGCTTTGCGCCCCGCGCACTGCTGGCCGCCGTCGCCTCGATAGCCCTGCTGCTGGCGGGGACAGTCGCACTGGCACCCGCCGCCCAGGCGACGACCACCCTGATTGGCCCCGGCCCCTGGGACGATGGCTCCACCTACTGGTTCGGCACCGTGAACGGCGCCGTATCCAAGGTGCTGACCTGGACAGACCCGGTGTCGGGCAACAAGACCACCTACGTCGTGGGCTCGTTCGGTAGCGCCTCGAACGCCGGCAGCAGCGAATCCGGCGCCAACGCCGCCATCTACACCTGGGACCCGGCCCACCCCACCACCGGAACCTGGCATTTCGGCGGATTCTTCGACGAGGCGCCGCAGGACGCGGCGATCGACAGCCAGGGCAACC
>CAXUFS010000221.1:0-4836 GCA_964250315.1 uncultured Kineosporia sp.
CCGCTGAGAAGGTGCAGCTCAGGCATCCGAACCAACTCCTAAGCAGTCACGCAGCCGGATCAGGCCATCACGCATCCTGGTCTTGACCGTTCCCAGGGGTAGTTTCAGCAGGGCCGCCACCTGCGGATAGGTGTGGCCCTGGTAGTAGGCCATGGTCACCGTGTCCCGCTGACGGGGAGTCAGGCCGTCCAGGCATCGGCGCACCCGTTCGGCCTCCAGGCTGCTCTCCACCCGTTCGCTGACGACGTCGTAGTCCCGTTCTCCAGACGAAGCCGCTGAGGCCGCGTCCCGGGCCCGGGCGGCCTGAGAGCTGCGCACCCGATCAACCGCGCGGCGGTGGGCCATGGTCGCCACCCAGGCGCTGGCACTGCCCCGGGTGGAGTCGAACCGTCCGGCCGTCCGCCAGATCTCCAGCAGCACCTCCTGGGTCACCTCCTCGGCCTGGTGCGGATCCCGCAGCACGGCCCGGGCCAGCCCGAACACGACCGGGCTGACGCGGTCGTAGAGCACCTCGAAGGCCTGCTCGTCACCCCGGGCGACCAGGTCGATCAGCTCCGCCGAGCCGAGGTCAGCCCGGTCAGCGACCGGAAGCAGGGCAGGCTGCCGCTGTGGCGGAAAGCCTTCTCGCTCGTTGTGCCGTCCAACCATCAAAGCCAGTGCCTTTCCGGGCGGCGTGCAGCGGACGATCAAGGACTATCGCATCTGTTTCCCTCACCCCTGCTTCGCGGCCGGGCGCAGGTCAGATTGCTTTGGGCAATGGCCAGGTGTGAACTGGCTCGTTCGCGTGCATGCCCTCGGTGTAGGCCTGCAGCATCGAGGTCAGGGCGGCCGACCGATCGGCTCCGGAAGCCTCCAGCCGGTGCACCGCCTCGGCTTGCCAGGAGGCACCATTGCGGCCGGTCTTGGCCCGGGCTTCGATGACGCCCAGGTACCGGTCGGCCACCGTGGCCGGCACCCCGGCCGACGCCAGGCCCTGATGGGCCAGCGGTAGCAACCGCCGCAGCACGAGCTCATCGACCTGAATCTCGCCCAGACCGGGCCAGTACACGGCCGAATCCATGCCGTGCCGGGCACAGGTGAAGAAATTCTCGTCCGCGGTGGCGAACGACATCTTCGACCAGACCGGCCGCTCGTCGTGCATCAGGGAGCGCACGGTGCCATAGAAGAATGCGGCATTGGCCATGATGTCGATCACCGTCGGCCCGGCCGGAAGGACCCGGTTCTCCACTCGCAGGTGGGGCTGCCCGTCGACCACGGCGTAGATCGGCCGGTTCCAGCGATAGATCGTGCCGTTGTGCAGGCGCAGTTCCTGCAGCCGCGGCGCCCGCCCGGCATCCAGCTCGGCCACCGGGTCCTCGTCACTCAGTTCGGGCAGCAGGGACGGGAAGTAGCGGACGTTCTCCTCGAACAGGTCGAAGATGGAGGTGATCCAGCGCTCGCCGAACCAGACCCGGGGCCGGACCCCCTGATTGCGCAGTTCCTGGGGCCGGGTGTCGGTGGACTGCGCGAACAGATCGATCCGGGTCTCCCGCCACAGTTCCCGGCCGAAGAAGAACGGAGAGTTCGCGCCCATCGCCACCTGCGGACCAGCCAGGACCTGGGCCGCGTTCCAGGCCGGGGCGAAGTCGGCGGGGGCCACCTGGCAATGCAGTTGCACACTGGTACAGGCACTTTCGGGCGCCAGCGAAGCGGAATAGGTGGAGAGCCGTTCCACTCCGTGGATGTCCAGGTGCAGGTCTTCACCGCGGGCGCTCATGATCGAGTCGTTCAGGGCGGTGTATCGGGCGGAGGGACTCATCCAGGTCTGGCTGGTCAGATGCTCGGGCATGATCGTGGGCAGAATGCCGACCATCACGATTCCCGCCCCGGCACTCACGGCCTTCTCCTGGGCGGCGTTCAGGCTGGCGCGGAGGTTCTGCTCGAGCTGGTGGATCTCGGCCAGGGCCCCGGGTTCGACGTTGAGCTCGATGTTGTAGGCGCCCAGCTCGTTCTGGTAAGCCGGATCGTCGATCCGGCTCAGCACCTCGGCGTTGACCAGGGCTGGCTGCATCTGCTCATCGACCAGATTGAGTTCGACCTCCAGGCCGGTGGTTTCGCCAGTGCCGTCGAAGGTTCCGGTGCCGAGCAGGCGCTCGAACACGTCCAGGCAGAGTTGAACCTTCTCCCGGTAACTCTGCCGCTGCTCGCGGCTGAACCAGCTCGCCGAGACCTCGTCGCCCATCCGTTGACGGTTACACAATCAGGGCCGAACAGCCAGGCCGGCATGCACTTTTCCGGCGCTGTTCGGCCGGATTGAGCCGGTCCAGGACGGCTGGGCGACGAGCGCGGCGTGGCGCCCCGCTGATTGTCAGCGGTCGCACCTATGTTCGAGCAGTGCGCATCCTCCATACGTCGGACTGGCATCTGGGCCGGACCTTCCACCGGGTGGATCTGCTCGGCCCGCAGGAACGGTTCCTGGATCACCTGGCCGAGGTGATCCGGGCCGAGCGGGTGGATGTGCTGCTGGTGGCGGGCGATGTGTACGACCGGGCGCTGCCCGGGGTGGACGCTGTGGCCCTGCTCGACGACGCCCTGCTCCGGCTGCGCGACGCGGGCGCCCAGATCGTGATCTCCAGCGGGAATCACGACTCGCCCCGGCGGCTCGGATTCGGCTCCCGGTTGTTGCGCCAGGCCGGCCTGCACCTGCGCACCGATCCGGCCCGAAGTGCCGAGCCGGTGCTGCTCGAGGATCAGTACGGGCCGGTGGCGTTCTATGCCCTGCCCTACCTGGAACCGGCCCTGGTAGCCGATGATCTGGGCGCGGAGCGCTCGCATCCGGCGGTACTGAGGGCAGCGATGGACGCCGTCCGCGCCGATCTCCAGGGCCGGCCCGGAATCCGCTCCGTGGTGGCAGCGCATGCCTTCGTCACCGGCGGCCGCGGCAGCGACAGTGAGCGTGAGCTGGCCGTGGGCGGCATCGGCCAGGCTCCGATCGAAACCTTCGACGGCGCAGACTATGTCGCCCTCGGGCACCTGCACGGGCGGCAGCGGCTGAGCGAACGGGTGCGCTACAGCGGCTCGCCGCTGGCGATGTCGTTCTCGGAGGCGAACCATTCGAAAGGGAGCTGGCTGGTCACGCTGGGCAAGTCCGGGCTGGACCAGGTGGAGCAGGTCGATGCGCCGGTGCCGCGCCCGCTGGCCGTGCTGCGTGGGGAGCTCGGCCAGCTATTGGCCGATCCGGCCCTGGCGAACGCCGAAAAGGCCTGGTGCCAGATAACTCTGACCGACCCGGCCCGGCCCGCCGCGCCGATGGAACGACTGCGGCAGCGGTTCGCTCACGTGCTGGAACTGCGATTCGAGCCCACCGCCATGTCCGGTGCGGCGCCTGGATACACCCAGAAACTGACCGGGCGCACTGACGTCGACGTCTGCTGCGGGTTCCTGGAGCACGTCCGGCGGCGGCCCGCATCCCCCGCGGAGGCGGCGCTGATGCGGGCTGGGCTGGAGGCCACGTTGATCGAAGAGATGGAACGCGATGGCCGTTCTCATCACCTCGGCTCTGGGTCCGGGCACGACCCGGCCGAGCTGGACCTGACCCTGGATCTGGCCATCGGAGACGACCGATCGGCCGCCTCCGCGCCCATCCGCCGGGGGGCTTGATGCGGCTGCACTCGCTGGAGGTCACCGCATTCGGGCCGTTCGCCAGCACCCAGCGGGTTGACTTCGATGCCCTCACCCAGGCCGGGTTGTTCCTGTTGCACGGGCCGACCGGGGCGGGCAAGTCGAGCCTGCTGGACGCGGTCTGCTTCGCCCTCTACGGCCAGGTTCCCGGAGCCAGAGGAACCGGGCGGCTTCGCAGTGATCATGCGGCCGAAGGGGTCGCGCCTCAGGTGCGATGTGAATTCACTGTGGCCGGGCGGCGTTTCGAGGTGATCCGGTCTCCGGAGTGGGAGCGCCCGAAACGCCGGGGGACCGGCACGGTCTGCGAGCGGGCTCACGTCACCCTCCGGGAACGGGTGGGCGGCGCTTGGGTCGCCCTGACCCACCGCGCCGACGAGGCGGGCGAACGGCTCCAGGAACTGATCGGCCTGGGAGTTGACCAGTTCACCAAACTGGTCCTGCTCCCCCAGGGCGACTTCGCCGCGTTCCTGCACGCCCATGCCGACGAGCGGCGAACGCTGCTGCAGAAGCTGTTCGGCACTCAGCGGTTCATGGCGGTCGAGGACTGGCTGGTGAACCGGCGACGAGAACTGGAGCGGCAGCTGGACGCCCGCGCAGCGATCACTGCTCAGTATCTCTCCCGGGCCGAGCAGGCCCTCGGGGATCAGATTCCTCCGGTTGGTCCAGCTGATCCGGCTGACGTACGGGACGCGGACGCCGTGGCCAGACTGGTGCAGCACTGGGCCTCCTGGGCGCACCGGCGGCTCGGCGAGATCAAGCAGCAGGCCGGCACCGCCGAGAGCGAATTCGAGCAGGGCCGCCTGGCCTACGACGGGCTGACCGAAAAAGCCCAGCTGGCGGCCACATTCACCGAGTTGACCAGTCAGCTCCAGCAACTGCGCGGCCAGGAGCAGATCGACCGGCAGCGTCAGGGCCGCCTCCAGGCAGCCCGGTCCGCGGTCGTGCTCACCCCCTTGCTCAGCTACCTGAACGAACTGGACAGCGCCCGGCAACTGGCTCGGGAGCGGGTCCTCGAGGTCGAGCTGGACCTGTCCTTCGAGGTTCTGGGTGCGCTGGGTGACTCCCGCGACGACGCCGCTGCCGGGCGCGCCCCGCAGCGGCACCGGCCGCTCAGCGCCGAGGTGGTGCACATCGGCGCACAGTCCGGTGCCGCGGCCGCGCGGGGCCGCCGGGAGG
>CAXUFS010000222.1:0-4814 GCA_964250315.1 uncultured Kineosporia sp.
CCCGAACTTCCCGTCCTTGCGGCGCGTCAGCTGACCGTCGTGCTTGCCGCCGACGGTGAGGGTGACGACCGCCCCGACCCCGGCGGCGATGCAGGCGTCCACCGCCGCGCGATCCATGATCTGCGCGACCGCCGCCGAGCGCGCCCCGGCCGCCAGCAGCGCCCGCCGGCCCTCGGCCTCCACGCCCTCGACGATCACGTCCACGCCCAGCCCATGCCCGAGCCCGGTCAGCGCTTCGACGATCCGCTCGCACTGCGCGTCCGTGCCCAGCCCGGCGGTGAAGCTGCGATCCACCTTGATCCCCGACACCGGCAGGTCGCGCAGATACGACAGCGCCGAGAACCCGGTGCCGAAGTCATCCACCATCACCCGGACACCCTGCCGATCGAGCAGCTCCAGCTCCCGGCGAGCGCTGGGCGCGGCACTCAGCACCACCGACTCGGTCAACTCGACCATCAGCCGCTCCGGTGGCAGGCCGGCCGACCCCAGCACCTTCTCCACCTGCTGGGCCAGCCCGGGCTGGGCCACCTGCCGCGGGGACACGTTGACCGACACGTAACCGGCGGACTCCGGAGACGCCGCTGCGGCCCGCACAGCCTCGGTCAGCACCCAATGCCCGATCTGCGAGATCAGGCCGGACTCCTCGGCCATCGGCAGGAAGCGCAGCGGAGCCAGCAGCCCGTGCTCGGGGTGTTCCCAGCGCAGCAGCGCCTCCCGGCCGAGCAATCTGCGGGAGGTGAGGTCGACGATCGGCTGGAAGTGCAGCCGCAGATCGCCCATCTCCAGCCCGGCCCGCAGGGCGTGCTCGAGATCCAGTCGCTCGACCGCGCGCTGGCGCAGCCCGGCGTCGACCAGATCCCAGCGATTGCGGCCGCGGTCCTTGGCCCGATACCGGGCGATGCCGGCGTCTCGCAGCATGCTTGTCGGATCCGCGTCGCCCCCGTTCACGGCGATCCCGATGCTCACCGTGGGGAGCAGATCCCGGTCCGCGACCTCCAGCGGCTTGGTGACCGCGCTCTGGATCCGTTCGGCCACCACCACGGCCTCGTGCTCACTGGCGACGTCCTCGCACACCACCACGAACTCGTCGGCGCCCAGCCGACCGGCGGTGTCGCCCGGTTTCAGCGCGCCGCCCAGCCGCCGGCCAAGCTCGATCAGCACCGCGTCTCCCTGTTCGTGCCCGGCGCTGTCGTTGATCACCCGGAAGTGGTCGACGTCGCACAGCAGCACCGCCACCTGGCGGCGGGACCGCTGGGACCGGTCCAGCGCCTTCTGGATCCGGTCCAGCACCAGAGTGCGATTCGGCAGGCCGGTCAGGGTGTCGTGCAGGGTCATGTGGGTGAGCAACTGCTGGGCCTGGTGGATCTCGCTGGCGTCCTCGACCTGTACGACGAACTGCTGCGGCGACCCACCCTGATCGCGCACCACTGTGATCGACAGCTGGCCCCACAGCTGCATGCCGCCGTGCCCGACGTAGCGCCGGTCGAGGGCGACCACATCCAGGTCGCCTCGAATGAGCTGCCCGATCTGGATGCTGGTCTCCTCCAGATCGGCCGGGTGAATGATCTCGTAGAGGGTTCGTTCCTGCAGCTGGTCGGCCCGGTAGCCCAGCATCCGGCACAGTTCCCGGTTCACCCGCAGGAAGCGGCCGTTGAGTGAGGCCACAGCGACCCCGATCGGGCTGTGCTGCATGCTTAGCCGGAACATGTCCTGCCCCGGCCCGGCGGCCAGGTCAGCGCCCTGGATCGGCACCGGCGGCGAGGCTGGAGGGGGGTTCTGAGCCAGCGGCCGGTTCGCGGCCTGGTCCGGCTCGAGCCGGCCAGCCGCCAGCAACTGCTGGATCAATTCATCGTCCGGCCCGGCCAGGCTGACGAAACCCCCCGGCTCGCATCCCCCTGGGCGGGGCAGGGGCCGGGCGGTTTCGACCGCGGTGAAGGTGGTGACGGCGGCCTGCGGCGGTTCGTTGCCGGAGATCAGCGGGACGGCGGTGACGCGCAGCCGGGTCGGCTGCGCGTCCCGGTCCAGCACCAGGTCGATGTCGTACTGGACCTGGCCGGTGGCCACCGCCCGGCTGGCCACATCCGCCACCAATCGGCTGGCCCGGTTCTCAGAATAGCCCGCCGCAGAGTGACTTTCCGATCTGTCGCTGGCCGCCCGCTGGCTCGGCATGGTCTTGCGGGACGACCCGCCCGATGTCCGGGGAGGGACTGGATCGGCCAGCCGGAGCAGCTCGCGGGCGGCCGGATTGGCCAGCAGGAAACTGCCGTCCCGGTCGTGCAGGACGACGCCCTCAGGAAGTGCGGCCAGCAGGGCGCGATGCCGGGCTTCTGACTCCGCCGTGGATGCGGCCACCTGGGCCCGCCCGGTCCTGCGCAGATCTGCTCGTGGCATCAACACTCCCTCTAGTCACGCGCAGTGTATTTATGACTACGTCATGCTTTCATGACGACACGGGAGCCCAGCCCGGCGGATCGCCAAAGTGACCGAACGTCCTACCCATCCAGGGCGTTCAGGTTCGGGGTTCGCTCAGGGCGATCCCCGAACCGGGCTCGAGATCCGATCGGTAATGTCGGTCAGCAATACTGAGCGCGCACTCAGCCATCAAGTTGTCATCCAGCCAGGAGTCAGACCGTGGAACGCATCGCCCGCTTCGTTCTTGCCCATCGGCGATGGGTCTTCGCCTTCTGGTTCGTCATCTTCGTGGCCGGGGTTGCCACCGCCGGTCAGCTCAGCAAACGGCTCTCATTCGACTTCTCCCTGCCCGGCCAGGAGGGCTACGAGACCGAGGTCAAGCTGGCCCAGGCCTACGGCGTCGCCGCCTACCCGTCCTACATCCCGGTCTTCACCGCCAAGGATGGCAGCGCAATCACCGATCACACGCAGGAAATGGGCGCCGTCGCCACCGCGATCAGGGCGATTCCGGGTCTCCAGGTACTCGACTACTCCTCCACCAAGGACGAGGGCTTCCTCACCAGCGACCGCAAGTCGGGCTTCGATCTGGTGTATTCGCCGACACAGACCAGCTTCACCGACCCGTTCGCCGAGAAGTTCACCCAGGCCGTTCAGCAGAGCGCGGCCGCGAACAACCTGTCCGTCACCGTCACCGGATACAACCAGTTGCAATCCGGCAGCGACGACAACCAGGGGCCCAGCATCCTGGTCGAGACCCTGATCGGCGCCACCGGCGCCCTAGTCGTGCTGATCTTCGTTTTCGCATCCTTCCTGGCCCTGGTGCCGCTGATGATCGCGGCCGTGTCGATCCTCTCCACATTCCTGATCGTGCTCGGGCTGACCACTTTCGCCGACGTGAGTTTCGTGGTGGAGTTCTTGATCTCGCTGGTCGGCCTGGGAGTGGCGATCGACTACTCGCTGCTGGTGGTGTCGCGCTGGCGGGAGGAACGGGCCAAGGGCGCGGAAAACCATGACGCGGTGCTGACCGCGGTCCGGACCGCTGGGCACGCCGTTCTGGCCTCCGGCGTGACCGTGGCGATCAGCCTGATCGCACTGATCGTGGTCCCGGTTCCGCTGCTGCGGAGCATGGGCTTCGGCGGCATGCTGATCCCGCTGGTCAGCACCACCGTGGTGCTGACCCTGCTGCCGGCTCTGCTCGGCGCGATCGGCCCCCGGGTGGACTGGCCCCGGATCCGGCATGAGGGCGCGGTATCGCGGGGCTGGTCGGCCTGGGCCCGGACGATCGTCCGCTTCCGCTGGGTGGCGGCCGGAGTGGCCGCGCTGATCCTGGCGATCGCGATCGCGCCGGTGTCGGCGATCCAGTTCGGGCAGGCCAGTTCCGATTCCCTGGCCGCCAACGGCCAGGCCCATGACACCCTGGTCGCCCTGCGCGATAACGGCGTCGGCACCGGCATCCTCACCCCGATGGAAGTGCTGGTGAAGGGCGGTGGCCAGCAGGCCGTCGTGGCTGCGGCGCAGAAGGTGGACGGCGTCCGGATGGCGGTAGCGCTGCCGCCGGGCCGGGGCGGGATCAGCGAGGTCGTGGTGGTGCCTGATCACGAGACGGTCGACAACAACAGTGTCGCCACCGTGACCGCGGTCCGTCAGCAGATCAAGGATCTGCCCGGCTATGACGGGACGGCGGGACTGGGCGCGACCGTGCTGGACTACCAGCGCGCGGTCTACCAGAACTTCCCCTACGTGCTGGCGGTGATCGCGCTGGTCACATTCATCCTGCTGGTGCGGACCTTCCGGTCCCTGCTGCTGCCGCTCAAGGCGGTGCTGCTGAATCTGATCAGCGTGACGGCGGTATTCGGCCTTTCGACCTGGTTCTGGCAGGAAGGTCACGGCTCGGAGGCGGTCTTCGGTATCCAGCGCACCGGCGCGATGACGTTCTGGCTGCCCGTACTGGTGTTCGCGTTCCTGTTCGGGCTGTCGATGGACTACGAGGTGTTCATCCTGGCCCGGATGCGGGAGGAGTACGACCGGACCGGGTCCACCGCTTACGCCGTCGAACACGGGCTGGGCCGCACCGGGCGGCTGGTGACGTCGGCGGCGCTGATCCTGTTCTTCGCCTTCGCCGCGCTGGCGTCCGCACCGGGCACCGACATCAAGGTGTTCGCGACCGCGCTCGGGTCGGCATCCTGGTCGACGCGACCATTGTCCGGGCCCTGCTGGTGCCGGCCCTGGTGTCTCTGTTCGGCAAGTACAACTGGTGGCTGCCGGCCGGGGTGGCCCGGGTGCTGCGGGTCGAGCCCTCCCCGCTGAAGGACGAAACACCTTGGCCGGCAGCGGATCTTCCGGCTGGGCCGCACGAGCAGGACCGGGTGCCGGTCTAGTGCCTTGCGTCAAAGGTTCTTGAA
>CAXUFS010000223.1:0-4550 GCA_964250315.1 uncultured Kineosporia sp.
GCGTCGTTCGCGGGCGGTGAGGGGGCTACCCGCCGGCGTCCAGGGCGGCCGCGACCAGCCCGGCTAGCAAGCTGGAGATCGGCACCGCGATCCCGGGCCTGGCCGCGCAGAGCGCCTGCACGAACGCCAGTTCACTGTCCGGCCGGAACCGGCTGCAGGCGGCGTCGACCCGGTCCAGATAGCGGCTGACCAGCGCCTGAGCCGAGCCGGCCTGGTCAGGATCGGTGACAGTGATCCGGCTCAGCGTTCCCCAGACCGGCCACTGCCGGGTCCGGCTGGTCAGTGGCAGCCGTTCGGACAACGGCATCACGAGCCTCCCGAGGTGGCGTCGGCACTACCGCCGCTGCCCGAGCTGACCGAGCCGGAGCTGAACCCCGGCGAGCCGCTGGAAGAATCGTTGCCGCCGCTGGAAGAACTGGTGGCGGTGGTGCCTGCCGTGCTCGTGCTGCCGGTGCTCGCCGACGCGGCCATGGCGATGCCTGTGGTCAGCGCGACCGCGGTCACGGCCACGACGGAGGTCAGGGCCAGCGTCCGGCGAGCGGCGTCGTCGCGTGCATTCATCGGTCCTCCCTTGTCTCCTCCGATGCTGGGGAGGTGATCTGTGCAGCCCCAGAAGCTGGCCTGAATGCTGGCTGTGAAGTGCGATGAGCTACGTTTTGATCCGTGCAAGCCGCTCCTGTCGCAGCCCGTGGCCTGCGAGTGGGAATCGTCTGCCCCTATTCCTGGGACTACCCAGGAGGCGTTCAGCAGCACGTGCGCGACCTCACTGATGCGTTGACGGCAATGGGCCATTCGGTGGCGGTGATTGCTCCCGGTGACGACGCCCTCACATTGGATTACCCATATTTCACCTCGGCCGGAAAAGCGATTCCGGTGCCGTACAACGGTTCGGTGGCCCGGATGTGCTTCGGGCCACTGTCGGCCAGCCGGGTCCGGCGCTGGCTGGACGACGGTGGGTTCGACGTCGTCCATGTGCACGAGCTGACCTCGCCGAGCACGTCGCTGATTGCGACCTGGATGGCCGAATGCCCGGTGGTCGGCACATTTCACGCTGCGCTGGGGCGAGCCCGGCTGCTGTCGGCCTCGGCGCCGATTCTGCACAGCGCACTGGAGAAGCTGAGTATGCGGATCGCCGTCTCCGAAGCAGCGAAGGAAAGTCTCACCTCGCATGTGGGGGGCAATTGCTTCGTGATTCCGAATGGCGTCAATGTCTCGCATTACGCCGGGCCTGAACGCAGCTTCACTGGAAAGGGCACCAGGATTGGCTTTCTTGGCCGTTATGACCACGTCCGGAAAGGACTACCGCTGATGCTGGCGGCATTCAATATCATGGCCGCCAGGGATAGCGATGTCCGGCTTTCCGTCATCGGCCCGGGTGACGAAAAAGAAGCCCGTAAGTTGATCGATCTGGCTCATCAGGGCCGGGTCGAATTCACCGGCATGGTCACCGAGGAGCAGAAGATCCAGGCCTTCCACGGGATGGATGTGTACTGCGCCCCGAACCTCGGTGGCGAGAGCTTCGGCATCGTGCTGGCCGAGGCGATGGCGTCGTCGGCGCCGGTGGTGGCCAGCGATATCGAGGCTTTCCGGGTGGTGCTGCGGGACGGCGCGGCCGGTGCGCTGTTCGGCACCGGGGACGCCGAGGATCTCAGCCGGGTGATGCTGGAATTGCTGGGCGACGGCGAACGGCGGCAGAAAATGTCGGTCGCCGCACTGGAGGCCGTGCACGCCTACGATTGGCGATACATCGCGGCTGAAGTCTCAGCTGTGTACGACGCCGTCACGCATCCGTCATCGGCTGACGCGCCGGGAGGGAATCGCGGATGATCGTCCTGTTGTGGATCGTGATCGCCATTGCGGTGATCAGCACGACCGGGTTCTACGTCTCCTGGCGGGCCACCCGGCTCGACCGTCTGCACGTCCGGATCGAAACCGCCCGGGCGGCCTTGGACGCGGCTCTGCTGCGCCGGTGCACGGTGGTTCTCGAGATCGCCACCTCCGGGCTGATCGACCCAGCATCGGTGGTGATCCTGGCCGACGCCGAGCAGGATGCGCGCCGGTTCAGCGATTCGGGAAATCTGCTGCCCGAGCGCGCCGTCGCCGAGCAGGACCTGAGCCGGGCGCTGACCATCTTCCACGACCAGCCCGGCCTGAAGGACTCACTCACCGCCGAGCCGCACACCGCCGATTACGGCGCCAAGCTGCTCTCGGATCTGGATGAGGCCACCGCCCGGCTGGCCATCGCCGAACAGTTCTACAACGAGACGGTCAACCTGACCATCGCCTCACGGCACCGGCCACTGGCCCGGTTGCTGCACCTGCCCGGCAATGCTCCAGAACCAGCCCATTTCACCCCCTGGCCACCCGAAGCCGTGCGCGCCGCCTGAAAGGATGCTTACGGCGGCTCTTCAGCTGGCACAGAACTCGTTGCCCTCGGGGTCGAGCATGACCCACCAATGACCAGCGGGGCCCTGGTTCTGCTCCTGAACCCGGGTTGCCCCCAGCGACTCCAGCCGGTTGACCAGCTGGTCCAGGTCACCGGGGGCGCCGTGGACGTCGATGTGCAGCCGGTTCTTCACCGTCTTGCTCTCCGGCACCTCCTGGAACAGCAGCCGCCGGCCGCGTCCGGTTCCGCTCGCGGAGTCGAAGGGGTCGTCCGGATGCCGGATCGCAGCCAGCCCGCGGAACATCCGGCGCCCGCCGTGGTCGATGACCTGATCCGGTGGGAGCTGCCCGGCATCGAGCAGTCTGGCAATCAGCTCGCTCTGGTCCTCCGGCTCGTACCCGAGCGCGGCGGCCCAGAAATCGGCCAGGGCCGGAGCGTTTCCGGCGTCGATGACGAGTTTCCAGTGCAGAGCCATGAGCAGGTTCATAGTTGCTGGACCGGGCGGCGGCAACTCCGGCCGGATCGGATCATCTCAGCCGTTCCAGGCGCCGATCACGACAGTGGCGTCATCCAGCTCGCGATCGATCACTGTTCGGGGCGAGAAGTTGTACCCGGCCAGGGTTTCGGCCAGGACGGCGGCCTGCTGCTCGCTGCCCTGCACGATGACGGAGCCGCCCGGCCGCAGCCAATCGGGCGCACCGGCGATCACCCGGCGCAGCACGTCCAAGCCGTCCGGGCCGCCGTCCAATGCGATCCGGGGCTCGTGCAGCCGGGCCTCCCTCGGCATCAGATCCAGCGCTGAGGTCGGCACATAGGGCGCGTTCGCGATCACGAGATCCAGCCGCCGGGCCACCGATCCCGGCAGCGCCTGGTAGAGATCGCCCTCAAAGACCATGCCGGCGGGGAGATTACGGCGGGCACAGCGCACCGCGGCCGGGTCGATGTCCACGGCGCAGAGCTCGATCGGGCGCCCGGATCGGGAAAGCCGGTCGAGCAGCACCGCACTGATCGCTCCGCAGCCGCAGCACAGCTCGGCCACGCAGGGGTTGGCCGCAATCAGCCCGAACGCCTGCTGCGCCAGCAGCTGGGTACGGCCCCGCGGGACGAACACGCCCGGATCGAGCCGGATCCGCAGGCCGCAGAAGTCCACCCAGCCCAGCACGTGTTCCAGCGGCTCCCCGGCGGTGCGCCGTGCGACCAGCCCGGCCAGCTCGGCCGGGTCCTGCGTCGCTTGGACCAGCAGCACGGCCTCGTCCTCAGCGAACACGCTACCGCTAGCTCGCAGCTGGCCGGCGATCTCGCCGTAGCGACCAGACGGCGACCCGTTCATCAGCGAAACACCTTTCAGGCCAGCCGGTCTGGCCAGTCAGCCGGATCAGATGAACGGCGCGGTTCTGTCCCACCACCGGCCCAGCTGAGCCAGGGTATGCCCGGGCCAGCGGGCGACGACCGCCGATCGCTGGTCGTCATCGAGCACCCACCACCGTGAGATCGCGTGCGGCTGCTCGTAAAATGTCCCACCGATCAGATCGCCGTTCAGATCCCGCATGTCGCGATGCTCCCGCAGCACTCCGTCCGAGCTGGCGATCTGGGCCTCACGCAGGTTGCGATCCCGGCCGGTTCGATACCCCAGCAGGCTGAGCTGCTCACCATCGGGAAAGGCGCACAGGATCTCGTTCGACGCGTACGGAGTGTCCGGTGCCTGCGCATGGCACTCCTGCCCCAGGCTGCCGGGTTTCGCCGGATCCGGCGGGACCACCGCGGACCACATCTTGGCCAGCGCCGACTCCTGGCCCCAGGCCGCCCGGGCCGGGTCATCTGCGGGCGACGTGGCGCTGGCCGAGGGTGACGGCGCCTGCGTGGCACCTGGCGGGGCAGCGAGCCGCAGACCCGGTGCCGGTGTCCCGGCCGCACCGGCGTTGCCGGTCGGACCGGCCCGCGATGCGGCAATGCTTCCGATCGCCGCCAGGACCAGAATGGCGGCCACGATCATCCAGGCCGGCCAGGCTCGCCGGATCGGGGCCGGATACGCCCAGGATGATGTCGGCATCGGCCAACGTCGCCGCCCGCGCGCCCAAGCTCGCGCCGGCATCGGCGAAGGCCTGATCCGAAATCGACGCGCCCGCGCCGGCCCCCGCCGCGGGTCGGCGCCCCCCCCCCCACC
>CAXUFS010000223.1:4560-4808 GCA_964250315.1 uncultured Kineosporia sp.
GGTCCGGCTCGGGCACCGGCTCGGAGCCTTGGTCCGGCGCGGGCACCGGCTCGGAGCCTGGGTCCGGCTCGGGCACCTGGTCAGGCTGAACCGCGGGCTCCGGACCGGCCTGCGGCGCCGGATCCGGCCGTTGCGCCGGGAGCACCATGATCGCAGCTCCGTCGGCCACGGGCGGGGGGTCGTCGCGACCGGGAGCGGCCGGAGCTCCAGCCGGCTCCGGGCTCACCGCTGGAGCGATGAGCGCAGAA
>CAXUFS010000224.1:0-4765 GCA_964250315.1 uncultured Kineosporia sp.
GGCCACTGGCGGAATCCTCAGCGGCTGACGACGGCGACGCCTCGACCGTCCTGCCCCGCCCGATGGACAGCATGCTCGCGGCCACCGCCAGCACCGGCCGGGACATCGAGGCGCTCGCGCCGGGCGTGACCGACCGGGTCCGCCGCCAGGTCGAGCAGGCTGATTCCGGGCTGGACGACGACCTGGTCGGCTGGCATGCCGCCCACTGCGACCGGCCCCGGCTCAGCCTGCTCGGGCCACTGCTGGTCCGCACCGCCGGGACGCTTCCCGCCGACCGGCCCCGGGTGGCCTGGCACACCGAGGTGGTGGCCTAT
This sequence comes from uncultured Kineosporia sp., assembly GCA_964250315.1. Classification (GTDB taxonomy): domain Bacteria; phylum Actinomycetota; class Actinomycetes; order Actinomycetales; family Kineosporiaceae; genus CAXUFS01. The sequence goes on from CAXUFS010000224.1 coordinate 315, forward strand.
CTGGCCGCTCATCCGCGCGGGATCACCGCCGAGCAACTGGGCACCGATCTGTGGCCGCTCGATCCGGACATTGCCTCCAAGTCCAAGCTGCGCCAGGCCGTCTACCTGGTCCGCCGCTGGCTCGGCGAGGACCCCGCCACCGGCCAGCCCTACCTGCCTGCCGCCATGGCCACCGGGTCCAGCGGGGCCGGGCTGTACCGGCTGGAGGGCCTGCTCACCGACGCCGACCTGTTCCGGCGTCTCAGGTTGCGCGGAGTGGCGCGCGGAGCGGACGGTATCGCCGATCTGGAGGCCGCGCTCGGCCTGGTCACTGGGCCGCCGTTCGACCAGCGCCGCCCGGGTGGTTACGCGTGGCTGGTCGACACCCCGCTGGACCACGAGTACACCGGCATGATCGTGGACGTGGCTCACCTGGTCGCCACCCATCATCTGGCCGAGGGCCAGCCTGACCGGGCCGCCGCAGCGGCCAGGATCTCGCTGACGGCCGGCAGCCGGGACGACATAGCGCTGCTCGATCTGGTCGCCGCCGCCGACGCTCAGGGCAATCGGGGTGAGGCTCAGGCTTGGGTCCGGCAGATCCTGGCCAACCACGACGCCGATGTGGAGGAGGACCTGCCTCCGCGCACGGCCGAGGTGCTGCACCGGCGCCGCTGGCTCGACGCTGCTAGCTGAGGCGCTGCCAGCTGAGCCGCTGCCGGCGCGCTTGGCCGTCCGCAGCTCAGTGCAGGCCACTGATCAGGCTGGCCCCGGGCATCATCGGGGAAGCCGGTGAGCCCGCCACCGAAGCGGCCAGCAGTTCGCGGACCGCCGCCAGCTCGACTGGGCGGGACCAGAAGTATCCCTGCCCGATCGTGCAGCCCGATCCGAGCAGCCATTGCGCCTGCTCGGCCAGCTCGACCCCTTCCGCCACCGTGGCCAGATTCATCGAGCGACTCATCGCGATGATCGCCTCGGTGACCGAGGCGCCCTGATCGTCGCCGATCGCGACCCGGTCGATGAATGACTTGTCGATCTTCAGGATGTCGATCGGCAGGTCGGACAGGTAGGCCAGCGAGCTGTAACCGGTGCCGAAGTCGTCGATGGCCACTCGCACGCCGCGGTCGCGCAGGGCGGTCAGCCGGGGAATCACCGCGTCCAGGTCCTGCAACACGATGCTCTCGGTGATCTCCAGCACCAGCCGGTCGGCCGGCAATCTGGCGTCGGCCAGGGCGGTGGTGACCTCTTCAACGAAATTTTCCCGGCTGAGCTGCTGCGCGGAGATGTTGACCGCCATCGAGGGCCGCCGCCAGTCCGCCTGCAGCTGGCCGCCGGCCCGGCAGGCCTCGCGTAGCACCCACGAGCCGAGCTGAACGATCAGCCCGATCTCCTCGGCCATCGGCACGAAGAAGGCGGGGGAGAGCAGTCCACGCTCGGGATGTTGCCAGCGCACCAGCGCCTCGAAGCCAGTGATCCGCCCGGTGCTCAGCTCGACCGTGGGCTGGTAGTGCAGCACCAGCTCGTCGCGGGCCCGCAGGGCTCGCTGCAGATCGGCCCGCAGGGCCAGCCGATCCAGAGCCGCCTGGTGCAGGGCGGAGTCGTAACTGGCCAGAGTGGACCGCCCGCGGTCCTTGGCCCAGTACATCGCCACATCGGCGTTGCGCAGCACCTCTTCGCTGGTGGCCTCGCCCGGCACGGCCTGGGCCATCCCCACACTGGCGGTGACATTCAGCAGGACGCCGTCCACCTCGACCGGTTCGCAGGCCACTGCCAGCACTCGTTCGGCCAGCGGCTGAGCCGAGGCCAGATCGGCGTATTCCATCAGGATCGCGAACTCGTCCCCGCCCAGCCGGGCGGCCGTGTCACCGGAGCGGATCGCCCGCCGCAACCGCTGCCCGACGATCTCCAGCACCCGGTCACCGACGCCATGGCCACGGCTGTCGTTGACGTCCTTGAAGTTGTCCAGATCGCAGAACAGCACGACCAGCGGACTGGCCGCGCCTCCCCGGCGTTCCAGGGCATGCCCGAGCCGGTCAGCGAACAGCTGACGATTGGCCAGGCCGGTGAGGGAATCGTGAAAAGCTTGATAGCTGAGCCGTTCTTGCAGAGCGTGGCGCTCGGTGACGTCTCGCACGGTGATCACAAACCCGCCGACCACCGGGTCGGCGACCAGATTGGTGAGCATCCCTTCGGCCACGATGGTCCGGCCGTCCGCGTGCCGCATCCGCAGGGTCAGCGCCGACTCCTCACCCGAGCGCTGCCGGGCCAGCGGCTGGATCAGCAGCGGGACGTCGTCCGCCAGCACCAGATCGACCACCCGGGTGCCGAGCAGATCGTCCGCGGCCCGGCCCACCACCGCCTGAGAGGACGGGCTGACGAAGGACGTCGTGGAGTCCGCGTCCAGCACCATCACCAGGTCGGCGCCGTTCTGCACCAGGGCCAGCAGCCTCTGCTCGCTGGTGGCTAGCGACTGCTGATGGGTGACGGCCTCCTGCAAGGCCCGATGCCGGGCGACCAGGCGGCGGAACCAGAAGAACCAGCCGATCGAGACGAAAAACAGCAGTCCGCCGTAGATCGCCGAGGCCTGCAGGTCCTTGCCGCGCTGGCGGCTGGCGAGGGTCTGACTGAGCGCGGCGCTGGCGCTGGCCACCTCCCGCACCGCGCCGGCATTTCCCGGGCCAGCTTCCAGGCGGCGCTGCGCGTCTTTCAGCGACCCCAGTTGCGCCGGGCTGGAGCCCTTAGCTCGCAGCTGGGCCAGCGAATCGGCGGTGAAGGCGCTCAGCCGCTGGCTCGATCGGGTCGCGTCCGGCGTGATCGGGCCAGCCACGGCGAGGGCCTGGCTGGCCGCTGCGGAGAGCTGGACGGCGATCAGGCGCTGGGCCCGGACCGGGTCCGCCCGGTGATACACCCCGTAGAGCAGGCCGAACTCGGCGGTGACCAGGGCCACGGTGAACAGCGCAGTGACGGCGATCCGGGTCCGGGATCGTTGCGCGGAACCGGCATTCGCCTCGCTCTGTGCCATCGGTCCGGTCCTCCAGCCGGGTCAGCGCTGCCGGGCTGGCAGCCGCCGGTCAGGCCAGATATCGACGGCTGGGCGTGGCTGCTTGAGGCACCCTCAGGTCAGCGCTCCGGTCAGGGGGACAGCGCCCCGGCGGCCCCGGCGGCCCCGGTAGCCCTGGTTGCTCAAGGCGGCCGGGTCCCGGGCCGATCCATGCACGGTGACACCAGCGACGCTCGGGCCTTCATCGCACAGTGTCGCCCGGGTCGGCCTGCCCCGGCTGTGCGCCGGTTTCGCCCTGATCCACGCCGTTCAGGCCGGTTTCTCGATCTTTCTTCCCGGCTTGGCCTACCGGGCGGCGCTGATCACGGTTGATGCCGTCTGCGCGGCCGTTTTCGCACTGGTCTCGTTCATGTCGGCCACCCATCGCCTGCCTGGCTGGCGGCGCGACGCGGCGGCGGCGACCGTCCCGATCATCGCGGCAGCGGCGGTCACCGCCCGGGTCGAACTGCTGAACGCGTCCTGGCCGGCCATGGAATTGGTGCTGGCGGTGGGAATCGCGAGCCTGGTGTCGGCCCGTTCATGGTTCTTGCTGGTGTTCGGTGCCTGTGCTGCCCTGTGGGCGGGTTGCGTGGTGTCACTGGGTATTCAGACCGGCTGGAGTGTTTTGAACATCGCTATCTGGGCCAATATCGGGCTGCTGATGACCGTGACTGCGGGGCTGGCTCTGACGGTGCGGCAGTCGCGCACCCATTCGGCGGCCGCGCTGGTGGAGGCGAACCGGCAGCTGCTGGAGCAGTCGGTGAAGGACTCGCTGACCGGGGTGGCCAATCGCAAGGGCCTGGAACTGGTGGCCCGGCCGATGATCGATCTGGCCCGGCGGCAGGGTCAGGCCGTGCACTGCCTGGTGCTCGACATCGACACCCTTCGCGACGTCAAGCAGGACCACGGCATCCGTGAAGGCGATGAGGTTCTGCTGGCGGTGGCCGAATCCCTTCGATCCGCTACCCGTGGAACGGATGTGGTCGCCCGGCTGGGAGGCGACGAGTTCGCCATGATCGGCCCGGGCACCGGTACCTCCCCGCTGGAGATGGAGCGCCGGGTGCGCGCTCATCTGGCCACCATTCCGGCGTTGCCGCGCAGTTCCTGGCAGGGCAAGGTCAGTGCTGGCTCGGCCACTCTGGTGCCCTGGGACTCCGGGGACCTGGACAGTCTGCTCGAGCGGGCGGAACAGGATCTGGCCCTGCGCCGCTCACTGAAGCGCCGCGCGGTCGCCCGGATGCAGGCCGGCGACGAAGCCGAACTCCAAGTCGCGCCATCCGATCCGGCGCCAGGACCGGCCTGACGCTGCCTGACGCTGCCTGACGCTGCCTGACGCTGCCTGACGCTGCCTGACGCTGCCTTTCCGATCCCCGCAGTGGCAGGCCAGCGGGTGCCGGGCGCCGATCCGGGTGACGTCACACCCGCGCTAACCTCA
>CAXUFS010000225.1:0-4746 GCA_964250315.1 uncultured Kineosporia sp.
CTGCCGCAGAACGTGCTGCCGCTGTGGGTGGCGCCCAAGCTGCCGACCAGCGCTCCGCTGCTGCAGCTGATCCGCCCCGACCTGCGCTTCAACGACGGCGACGGGCAGGCCCGGGCGCTCAACCCGGACGGGCGACTGGCGCCGTTCCTGCCGGTGCCGATCGCCGAAGCGGCACCGGCCCCCCTGTGCGCCGCGACCATCCCGGCCGGGCGGACCGGCTACACCAGGGTGCGGTTCACCCGTCCCGCCCGATACGTACCCGGGGCCCAGGTGGAGGTCGGGCTGCTGCTGCGCGACTCCACGCCGGTGCAGGTACAGGTGCTCACCGCGGACGGTAAGCGGGTCACCCCCCAGACGTTCAGCACCGGGACCCTGCCCGGCGGGCCGCATGTCCTGCACTATCCGGTTCCCATCGGCCAGGCCATCACCGCGGTTCTGGTCCGGCTGAACGCCACCACGGACGAATGCATCGCGCATGCCCGGGTCTGGGCGCCGCTGATCGGAAGCGGGTCATGACCGCCCTGTTCGAGGGACGGCGATTCGGCCTTTCGGCCAGCGACCCGAAACTGGCGGCGTCCAGCGATCCAGCCCCCGGCCAGCTTCCGGTTCACGACCTGCCGGTACTGGAGGCGGTCCGGGGTACCGCCGCCGTGATGATCGTGATCACCCATGTGGGCTTCGACTCCGGTGCCGCGGTGAACGGGCCCTGGGCGGGCTGGCTGAGCAGGCTCGACTTCGGGGTCGCGCTGTTCTTCCTGCTGTCCGGCTTCCTGCTGTTCCGGCCGTTCGTCCAGGCGGCCTGCGGCCTGCGGGAACCGTTGCCGCCGATCACGTATCTGGGCCGGCGCGTGGTCAGGATCTATCCGGCGTTTCTGCTCGTGCTGGCGGCCGACTGGCTGCTCACGCCGCAGGCCCGGGCCGGTTCGGGACAGCTCTGGCTGCAGACCGTGTTCCTGGTGCAGAACTATCCAGCCAGCTACTCCAGTCAGCTGGCCGGCCTGACCCAGACCTGGAGCCTGGTGGTCGAGGTCTCCTTCTATCTGCTGCTGCCCGTGCTGGCCTGGCTGATCCTCGGACCCAGGACGTCGCAGGCGCATGAGCGGGACGCCGGCCGGGCGGGACCGGAGCCCGTAACGAACTGGTTCGCAGGCCGGCTGAACCTCCGGCGGCAGCTGGTCGTCCTGCGGCCCGGGATCACGCTGGCCGCACTGGCACTGTTCAGCCTGATCTGGCGGGCTGGCTATGCGGCCAGTTCGGACGGCTACGCCCGGCAGCTACTGTGGCTGCCCGCTTTTCTGGACTGGTTCGCTGCCGGGATGCTGCTGGCCTGGTGGCGCGAGCGACCTCAGCCGGTGCCGCAGCTGGTCCGCACCCTGTCCAGCGCCCCCGGCGTGTGCTGGTCACTGGCGCTGGCTGGCTACTGGATGACCACCACCAGTCTGGGCGGTCCGTACGGGCTGAGTCCCATCACCACAGCGGCCGGCCTGACCAAGCATCTGACCTACCTGCTGGTGGCCGTCCTGCTGCTGCTGCCCGCCGTCTTCGGCCACCCGCAGGCGGGGTGGCGGCGGGCCGCCATCCACCCGGTGCTGACCTGGCTCGGCTCCATCAGTTTCGGCGTCTTCCTCTGGCACCCGATGCTGCTGGAGGCGATCCGCCGGGGGCTCCGGCTGGAACCGTTCCAGGGCGGATTCTGGATCACACTGGTGCTGACCATGATCGCCAGCCTGGCCGTGGCCAGCCTCTCCTGGCGCTACCTGGAGGCCCCCCTGTTACGCCGGTTCCGCGGCTCAGGAAACCGGTCCGGCCGGGCGGGTCGCAGGGTTGATCACGGGGCCGGACGCAGAGCTGCTCCCAGGGGCGGGCGCAGAAGGGCTGCTCGCCGGGCTCACCGCCGGCCTGTCGGTGCCTGACCAGGCAGTCAACCGCAGCGCCAGGCAGGCCAGTACCACCAGGGAAGCGGCGATGCTGATCGCGGCGGCCGCTCCAGCCTGGTCGGCGTTGATGCTCAGCGCCGCTCCACCCCCAGCGACCGTGCAGCCAGCCACCACCAGGTAGCGCAGGGGGACCCGGCCTGCCCGCACCAGGGGCACGACCAGCAGGAATGCCGCCAGCCCCCACCAGCCCCCGATCGCCAGCACGGCGAACGGTCCCAGCGCGGCGAAGATCATCCGGCTCGTCCGGCCGATCGGGCCGGTCGGGCCGTCTGTCTCCGGCAACGGCACCGGCGGCCGGTACAGGAAGCGGAACGGTCCCGGCCCGCGCCGTCGCGGTGGCAACGCCAGCAGTGCCGGCGCGGCCACGAACAACAGCCCCAGAATCAGCGCCAGCCGGTACCACGTGCCCGGAGCGAATCGCAGGTCGACCACTCCGCCCGAGCCAGCGGGGACGACCCAGCCCTGCTGCCAGCCGTCCAGCCGCACACTGCGCAGGGGCCGTCCCCCCAGTTCCGCCCGCCAGCCCGGGTTGAAGTTCTCGTGCACGGCCAGAACCTGGGCATCGGCCGTACTGGTGACGCCGATCTCACGGTGCTCCGGACCCCGCTGGACGATGCTCAGCGGTGCCGTCGAGCCGCCCGCCACGGGCAGGGTTCCGGCGTCCAGGCTGAGCGCCTGCGGCACCAGCAGCGAGTTCGCGGTGACCGTGATCCGGGTCGCCCCCGTGGGCAGCGACGGCACCGGCCCGCACGCGGACAGCTGCATCGGCCGCCGGGCCAGCACGTCGGCCGCGGTCCCCTCCACCCGGGTAGCGATCCGGGTGCCGCCGATCGAGATGACCGGACCCTTTCCGCACGGGATATGCACCGGGCGGCTGGCGGGGATCGCCCGGCGTACATCGTCCAGGCCCGGGATCACCAGCTCGGTGACGCCGACCGGCAGCTGGCTGGGGAACCCGGTGGCGCGGTCAACCGACTGCAGCGGGACGACGCCGGTCACGGCGATGCGGAGCGCGGATGCACGGATCGGCCGGAAGGACGCCCAGCCGTCACGGTCCGGCCGGACAGTGACGGTCTGGCCGCCGCCGGTGATCCGCAGCGACGAAGGCCGCGACGCCGCCAGCGAATCGTCCATCTGCCATTGCAGGCGGCTGATCCGGCGCGGCCCGCTCCATTTCAGGCTCAATTCCGGCGCCGGATCATCCGCTCCGGCCAGCCACGATGTGTGCGGATCCCGGTCGGCCGCCGCTTGAGGCCGCTCCGCCGGTTCGGCGCTGCGCCGTGACGACGCGGTGACAGTGATCGCGCCCTTCGAGGGCCGGAGCAGAGCAGCGGCGTCCAGGCCGGCCCGCACCCGGGCGGTGCCGTGCAGGGCATAACTGGTTCCGGCGGTGAGCTGGACCACCCGATCCAGGTCCGTGTCCTCGCTCTGGCTCTGCAGCCGGGGCGAGCAGACGGCCTTGCCGGCGTCGAAGGCGCAGCCGTCGGTCCCGTTACGGGTGGCCTGCAGATCGATCAGGTCCGGCGGCTGGTCTCCGGTGCTGGGCGGCAGCACCAGCATCCGGGCCGGGACCAGGCCGGGAATGGAGATGGAGTTGATGGAGACCGCTTTGAGCTCGCTGCCCGGCCAAACCTTGGTCACGGTCAGGCGCAGGGATCGGGCCGGCCCGGCCGGCACCTTGATCTGCTGGGGATAACCGGCCGGGTTGAATTGACCGGCCCGGTCCAGGGTGGTCCGGACGGCGCCGGCTTCGGTGCGGACCTCGACCTCGGCCAGTTCGGCGCCCCCGCCGCTGAGCAGCCCGATCGGTCCGGTCAGCGGGACCGGATGCGGAAAATCGACCTGGATCCACTGCCCGCGGGCGAACACGGTGGACGTCCAGGTGGTCGCGTCGTCCCGGTCGAAGGCGTACCAGGGGCCGGTCGAGCTGGCCGCCTGGCTGGAGGCGCTGACCCCGCTGATGTCCTGGTAACGGGCCGTCACCAGAGGGGCCGGAAACGGCAGCCAATCGTGCACCCTGCGCTGGGTCAGGTAGGGCTGGCTGGCGGTCATCGGGGCCGAATAGTTGTCCCTGACCTGGGAGAAGGTGGCTTCACGACGCTGGATGGTGTCGGTGTCGGCCCGGGCCGCGACAGACAGCGCGGAGGAGTCCGGATCCCCGGCCAGCACGGTGGCCCTGGCCCCCAGCTGCCCGGCCTCGGCCAGACTGAGCAGGCTCTCCGGGCCACCCTGGACGGCGAGGGTGGCCCGGGCCGGATAGACATCGGCCAGCCGGGCCCCGGAGTCGACCTGCCAGATCTCGATCGCCGGCAGCGGCACGTCCAGCCCGTCGTCCGCGACCTGGAAGGCGTTGCGGGTGCCGTGCAGTTGCGGGCCGAAGCGAGCCACCGGCCGGAGGCCGGGCGTGGATTCCAGGGCCGAACGGACCACGATCGGCAGCGGGGGGGAACCGGCCTGGAACGAGCGGATCAGATCGGCCCGCAGCAGCACCCGGGAGATCCCGGCTCGGGCCAGGAACTCGGCCAAGCCGGTTGAACCACGACCGGTTTCGAGTTGGGACTCGATGGTGTTCAGCACTCGGATGTTGCCCGCCGAGGACAGCGGGACGCCGGAACGGGTGGCCCACGGGGTCCGGGCCAGCGCCTGGAACGGCTCGTCGTGCGGGTCACCCCAGATGCTGGTGGCGAAGGCGGACCCCGGCACGATCAGGGTCCGGGCGCCGTCGTCGTGAGCCTTCAGCCAGCTGGCCGCCTGAGACCAGTAGCCGGGCACGGCGGTGAAGCTGCCCGCGGCTGGCATCTGGCCGACC
>CAXUFS010000226.1:0-4671 GCA_964250315.1 uncultured Kineosporia sp.
CCGGACCCTAGTCCTGCTGCGCCTGAGGATTGGCGCCTACCTGGTTCGCATGGCGGGCCGGGCCCCCCCGCCGGTCTTGGCCGCGACCTCGATGTTCTTGATCAGCTTGGCGAAGATCTTCCCCCGCTTGGCGTCCTTGGCGGCCTTCTGATGTTTTGTCGTGGCCCACTTGGAATGGCCGGACATGACGCCTCCACTGCGTTGCGTTGAGTCTGTGTTCGATCCTACCCAGGGCGGAGCAAGCCCAGGATCCGGTTCAGCTCGGCCAGATCAGGACTGCTCAGCGCGGTCAGCTCGGCTGGTGGCTCGGTCAGGAGGGTGGTGGCCTGCCGGGCCAGTTCCGCTCCACGCGGGGTGATGGAGACCAACTTGGAGCGGCCGTCGGCCGGGTGCGCGCGCGTCTCGGCCAGCCCCCGCTCGACCAGGTCCCGGATGATCACGGTGGCGTACGGCTTGTCCACGGCCAGCTCGGCCGCGAGCTGATGGTGGGCCAGTTCCTGGCCGTCGATGTGCCGGAGCGCCTTGATCCGCTGGAAGCTCATGCCCAGGGCTTCGGCGACCTTCATCCGCCGGTCCCGCTCGAGCACGAGGTCGCGCATCCGAGACCAGGCCAGCCGGGCGGCGTCGTCGCTCATCGCTGCCCCGCGAGTTCCGGAGCCTCCGTCTCGGCGCCGGACGGCGGCGGGCCGGCCATCTCGCTAGCCGTCCGTTCGGCACTGGCCTGAGCCCGGGCGCCGGTGGTGGCCAGCCCAAGAACCAGCACGGCCAGGCCGCAGCCGGTGATGATCCACCAGCCGGTCTCCGAGGCCGCCCGCACCCGTTCGGCCAGCCCGCTCCCGGCCGCAGCTCCGGCCGAACCGATCACCGTTCCGATCACCGCGACGCCGAGCAGATGACCGATCTGCCGGCTGGTGCTGCAGATGGCCGCGGCCACCCCGGACTGAGACACCGGCATCCCGCTGACTGCCGTGTTCGTGATCGGGGAGTTCACCGCTCCGAAGCCGATCCCGAACAGAACATAGGCGGTGAACAGCCAGGCGATGCTGGTGCTGTCGCCGATGCGGGTCAGCATCAGGGGTCCAGCCGTCATCGTCACCCCAGCGATCACCAGCGAGAGTCGCGGGCCGCGGTTGCCGACGAGCCGTCCGGACAGCGGGGCGGCGAACAGAGTGACTCCGGCCATCGGCAGGGTGTGCAGACCGGCCACCAAGGGTGACATTCCCCGCACCGCCTGCAGGTACAGCGTGTTCAGGAACAGGAACCCCGACAGCGCGCCAAAGGCACCGATCGCGATCAGGCTGGCGCCGCTGAACGGAATGCTGCGGAAGAATCGCATCTCCAGCAGCGGATCGGGCCGGCGCAGTTCGTAGCTGGCCAGCCCAGCTCCAGCCAGCAAACCGGTCGCCGCCAGGGCGACGGTGGACCAGCTCGTCCAGCCGAGCCGGGGCCCCTCGATGATCGCAGCGGTGAGGCTGGCCAGGGTGATGATCATCAGAATCTGGCCGGCCGGGTCGGGCCGTCGTGCCCTGGCGGCCCTGGATTCGGGCACGAATCTCTGGGTCAGCAGCAGCGCGACGACCCCGACCGGGATGTTGATCCAGAAGATCGCCCGCCAGCTGACGCTGGCGACCAGGAGACCACCGGCCACCGGGCCGAGAGCCATGCTCACGCCGACCACACCACCCCAGACACCGATCGCGCGGGCGCGCTCACGGCGCTCGGTGAACGTTGACGTGATGATCGACATGGCCACCGGGTTGAGCATCGAGGCACCCGCGCCCTGTAGCGCCCGGAACGCGATCAGCCAGCCCAGGCTCGGCGCGAGACTGGACAGGGCTGAGGCCACGGTGAAGACGCACAGGCCAGTCTGGAAGACCTTCCGCCGCCCGATCCGGTCCGCCGTTGACCCGGCCAGCACCAGCAGCGAGGCCACGACCAGGACATAGGCGTCGATCACCCACTGCAGCCCGGACACCCCGGCGTGCAGATCGCTGGACAAGGAGGGCAGGGCGACGTTGAGGATGGTGACGTCGAGGCTGACGATCAGCAGGCTGAGACAGCAGGTGGCCAGGATGATCCCGCGCCGGGCGGTGGGAACCGAAGCCATCATGGATGATTGTAGGCACACAATTATTGTGTCTACACAACTATCGGGCCTGAGTAACCATCTCGGCGAACAGTTGATGCACCCGGAGCTCTCCGGTGATCTCCGGATGGAACGACGTCGCCAGCGCCCGGCCCTGCCGGACGGCTACCACGCGTCCAGCGGCGGGCCCGTGCTCGACCGTGGCCAGCACTTCGACGTCCGGCCCGACCTCCTCCACCCACGGCGCCCGGATGAACACCGCCCGGAGCAGATCGCCGGGCAGGCCGGTGAACTTGAGATCCTCCTCGAACGATTGCACCTGACGGCCAAAAGCATTGCGCCGCACGGTCATATCGATCCCGCCGAGGGTCAGCTGCCCCGGCGCGGCGTCCTGGATCCGATCGGCCAGCAGGATCATCCCGGCGCACGACCCGTAGGCTGGCAGCCCGCCCCTGAGCCGCTCGATCAGGGGCTCGCGCAGCTCGAACGCCCGGGTCAGCTTGTCCATCGTGGTCGACTCACCGCCGGGCAACACGATCCCGTCCAGATCCCCGAGCTCCCCCGGCCGCCGCACCGTCCGGACCCGGGCGCCGCAGGCGGTCAGTGCGGCCAGATGCTCGCGGACGTCGCCCTGGACGGCGAGGACGCCGATCAGCGGCTGATCAATCACCAGCCGCGCTCGGCCAGCCGGTGCGGCTGGGGAATCTCGTCGACGGTGATTCCGACCATCGCCTCGCCCAGCCCCCGCGACACCTTGGCGATCACGTCCGGGTCGTCGTAGAAGGTGGTGGCCTTGACGATGGCCTCGGCCCGGGCCGACGGGTTGCCGGACTTGAAGATGCCCGAGCCGACGAACACGCCGTCCGCGCCCAGCTGCATCATCATCGCCGCGTCAGCCGGGGTGGCGATCCCGCCGGCGGTGAACAGCACCACCGGCAGCGCACCCAGTGCGGCCACCTCACGAACGAGTTCCAGCGGCGCCTGCAGTTCCTTGGCGGCGACGTACAGCTCGTCCTCGTTCATGGAACCCAGCCGCCGGATCTCAGCCCGGATCGCGCGCATGTGCGTGGTGGCGTTGGAGACGTCACCGGTTCCGGCCTCTCCCTTGGACCGGATCATCGCCGCGCCCTCGGCCAGCCGCCGCAGCGCCTCACCGAGGTTGGTGGCACCGCAGACGAACGGAACCGTGAACCGCCACTTGTCGATGTGGTTGGCGTAGTCGGCCGGGGTCAGCACCTCGGACTCGTCGATGTAATCGACGCCGAGCGACTGCAGCACCTGGGCCTCCACGAAGTGCCCGATCCTGGCCTTGGCCATCACCGGGATCGACACGGCCGAGATGATGCCGTCGATCATGTCCGGATCGCTCATCCGGACCACCCCGCCCTGGGCCCGGATGTCGGCCGGCACCCGCTCCAGCGCCATCACCGCGACCGCGCCGGCGTCCTCGGCGATCTTTGCCTGATCCGGGGTGACCACGTCCATGATCACGCCACCCTTGAGCATGTCGGCCATCCCGCGCTTGACCCGCGAGGTTCCGGTTCCGTCCGGCTTGCTGTCCGGATCAGACTGGCTGGCCGGCTCGATGGGGGTCTGGCTGGACACGGTGAACCTCACAGAAAGCGACAATGGAATTGGCTGGGGACCCGTCCTGACGCCGATTCTGCGCCGTATCCGGTCTCCAGAGACATAACCACTCTACGCGGGGTGGCCTTCCCGCTCCGGGCGGTTTCGCTGCCTGCGCTCAGGCGGGCCGGCCTCCATCTTGGACCTGAACACCGGTTGCAGCATGTGCCAGTCCTGCGGATTCGCGGCAATCCCCTCGGCCAGGGCGTCCGCGCAGGCCTGGGTCATCTGCTGGATCTGAGTCCGCCGCGGCGCATCCGGAACGATCACCTCCGGATGCATGGTGATCACCAGACCCCACCGGGACGCCGACGCCTCCGGTAACCGCTCGTAGTGAATGCTCGCCGGAAGCAGCGGCGCTCCAGCAGCCAGCGCCAGGGCGGCCGGGCCGCTGGCCATCAGCGCGGTCTGACCGAAGAAGTCCACCGGAACACCGGTTCCGCTCAGGTCGCGGTCCATCAGCAGCGGGACGAAACCCCCCGCCCGCACTCGCCGGACCAGGGTGGACAGCAGATTGACGCCGCCGGTCAGCGGCAGGATCTCCATCCCCAGCGACTCCCGGTAGGCCACGAACCGGTCGAACAGCCCGGCGGGTTCCAGCCGCTCAGCCACCGTGACCACTTTGGCCAGCCGGTAGGCCGACCACGCTCCGGCGTGATCCCAGTTGCCCTGGTGCGCCAGCGCCACCACCAGGCCATCGCCTCGTGCCTGCGCGGCCCAGAGCAGGTCGCCGTTCACCAGCCGGACCGGGCCGATGATCCGCTCGCGCGACCAGCCCGGAAGCCGGAAGGCATCACACCAGTAGCGCAGGTAGGAGCGCATTCCAGCCCGGCTCAGCTCGCGGATCTGCGCGGCGGTCGAGGCGGGTCGCACCAGCCGCAGATTGGACTCAAGTTGGCGCACGCCCGTACCGTGGCGCACCCAGATCAGGTCAGCGATCAGCGTGAACAGCCCGTAGG
>CAXUFS010000227.1:0-4658 GCA_964250315.1 uncultured Kineosporia sp.
GGGGTTGGGGGGGCGGGGGCTGCCGGGCGTGGTGATCGGGCTGGGCGGGCTGCTGCACGTACCGGAGATCAGCGACCTGCGAGCCGCGCTGCAGGTGGTGCACGACCCGTCCCGCGGGGATTCGCTGATGCGGTTGCTGACCGGGCCGTCCTGCCGGCTGGGCCCCGGCGATCTGGACGGCCTGGGCGCCTGGGCCCGGTTCCGGGCCGCACGCTGGCGGATCAGCCAAGCTGATCAGATCGGCCCGGCCGCTCAGATGGTGGCCCGGGGGGCCGAACTCGACCTGGTGGACGAGCTGTCGATCGTCGACGCCATGGACGAGCTGCCACCGCCGGACTGGACCGGTGACCAGGGTCAGGTGATCACCGTGGCTGGCCGGCATCGGCTGGAGCGGCTGGCAAATGTGTTGCGGGGCTTGCGCTCCCGGGCCCGCCTGCCGCTGCCCGATCTGGTGCTGGAGGCCGAGCGGGCCCTGCTGCTCGACGTCGAGGTCGCGGTGGTGCCCGGCCGCACCCCGGCCGCGGCCCGGGTCCACCTGGATGCCTTCATCGACGTGGCCGCGTCCTTCGCTGACGGCAGTGACCGGCCGGTGCTGGGCACGTTCCTGAGCTGGCTGGACGCGGCCGAGGTACAGGAACGCGGGCTCGACACCGGAGTGGCCGAACACCATGAGGATGCCGTCCAGCTGCTCACCGTGCACGGTGCCAAGGGGCTGGAGTGGGACGTGGTCGCCGTGGCCGGAATGGTCGAGGGGACCTTCCCGGCGGGGGTGAACGGGCATCCGCCGCGAACATCCAAGGGCTGGCTGATCGATCTGGGTGCGGTGCCCTTCCCGCTGCGGGGGGATGCCGGCGGGCTGCCGCAATGGGAGTACGGCGCGGCCCAGACCCAGGCTGAGCTGGAGAGCGAGCTCAAGGCGTTCATGCAGCGCTGCGGTGATCACGAGATCCTGGAGGAGCGGCGGCTGGCCTATGTGGCCATCACCCGGGCTCGCGAGTCCCTCGCCCTGACCGGGGCGATCTGGTCGGACGGCGTGAGACCCCGTAGCCCATCGCGGTTTCTGGAGGAGTTGCGGGCGCTGTCGGGCGATCCAGCGCTGGGCATCTCGGTGGGGCTGTGGACCGATGACCCCGAAGACGGCGCCGAGAACCCGCGCCAGGTCGATGGACGACTCGCGCCGTGGCCGGCCCTCGAGCCGCATCCGCGGGAGGTGATCTGGGGGCAGGCGGCCTCACTGGTCCAGCAGGCGATGATGGAGCACGCGGATCAGCTTGCCGTGCAGGCGGATCCGGCTGATCAGCCGATGCCGGCCTACGAGACCATGTGGGCTCAGGAGGTGGATCTGCTTCTGGCTGAGCGCAACCGCAACCGGCGCGGTGAGCGCACGGTCGCACTGCCCGCCCACCTGTCGGCGTCCCGGGTGGTGGCTCTGGCCGAGGATCCGGCCGGGCTGGCCCAGCGCCTGCGCCGGCCGATGCCGGAGGCTCCGAGCCCAGCAGCCAGGCGCGGCAGCAGCTTTCATGCCTGGCTGGAGCGGCGCTTCGGGGCGGCGGCCCTGGTCGACGTCGATGAGCTGCCCGGATCCAGCGACGAGCTGGACACGACCGAGGAGGGTGAGCTGGCCGCGTTGCAGGAGATGTTCCTGGCTTCGGAATGGGCCAGCCGGAGGGCCGTGGCGGTCGAGGTCGCGATCGAGACGCCGGTGGCCGGGGTGGTTCTGCGGGGCCGCATCGACGCCGTGTTCCGGCGCGCCGATGGCGGCTGGGATGTGGTCGACTGGAAGACGGGGCAGCCGCCGCAGGGACGCCGGGCGGCGGCGCTGGCGGTGCAGCTGGCGGTCTACCGGCTGGCCTGGGCCCGGCTGCACCAGGTGCCGCTGGACCGGGTTCGTGCCGCCTTCTTCTACGCCTCGACCGGCCAGACCGTCCGCCCGGTCGATCTGCTGAGCGAGGCCGAGCTCGAAGCCCTGCTCACGGTGTGACCCTGGCGCCAAGGCCGGGGGATCGGCGAGCGCCCAGATCAGGCGCGGGGGCGCCCCAGTGCGCGATACGTCCAGCCTGCCGCTCGCCAGGTCGCTGGGTCGAGCGCGTTGCGCCCGTCCAGCATGTTCTTCTCCCGGACCAGGTCACCGACCACCAGCGGGTCGAGCCGGCGGTACTCCTCCCACTCGGTCAGCAGCAGCACCACGTCGGCGCCGTCCAGAGCCACTTCCACCTTGTCCTCGTAGCGCAGGTCGGGCCAGGCCCGGCGGGCGTTCTCCAGCGCGGCCGGATCGGTCACCGTCACCTCACCGCCCTGCAGCCGGATCTGCGCGGCCACGTTCAGGGCCGGCGAATCGCGGATGTCGTCGCTCTCGGGCTTGAACGCCGCGCCCAGCACCGCGACCTTTCGCCCCAGGAACGACCCGCGCATGACATCGCGGGCCAGCTCCACCATCCGGATCCGGCGGCGCATGTTGATGGCGTCGACTTCGCGCAGGAAGGTCAGCGCCTGATCGGCTCCCAGTTCTCCCGCCCGGGCCATGAACGCCCGGATGTCCTTGGGCAGGCAACCGCCGCCAAAACCAAGCCCAGCGCCAAGGAACTTGGGTCCGATCCGGTCGTCGTGACCGATCGCGGTGGCCAGGGTGGCGACGTCCGCGCCGGCCGCCTCACAGACCTCGGACATCGCGTTGATGAACGAGATCTTGGTCGCCAGAAAGGCGTTGGCCGCGGTCTTCACCAGTTCGGCGGTGGGCAGATCCATGGTGATCAGCGGGACGCCGTCGCTCAGCGGCTGGGCGTAGACAGCGTCCAGCAGCGCCGTCGCCGCAGCCGCCTGCTGCGGGTCCTGAGGCAGTCCGTACACGATCCGATCCGGCCGCTGGGTGTCGTCCACGGCATGACCCTCGCGCAGGAACTCCGGGTTCCAGGCCAGCAGCACGCCGGGCGCGCGCGCCTGCAACAGCTCGGCCAGCCGGGTGGCCGTACCCACCGGCACCGTGGACTTGCCCACCACCAGATCGCCGGGAGCCAGGTGCGGCAGCAGTGCCCCGATCGCAGCGTCCACGTAGCGGGTGTCCGCGGCCATCTCGCCGGCCCGCTGCGGGGTGCCCACACAGAGGAAGTGCACCGCCGGCTCGGTGCTGCCCGGCCTCCCGGCCAGCGCAAAGTCGGTGCTGAACATCAGCCGGCCGGTGTCCATCGCCCGCTTGAGCAACTCGGGCAGGCCGGGCTCGAAGAAGGGCGCCCGTCCGGCCGCGAGCGAAGCGATCTTGGCAGCGTCCACGTCGATGCCGGTGACGGCGTGTCCGAAGTCAGCCATGCACGCCGCGTGCACCGCTCCGAGGTAGCCACAACCCACAACTGTCAAGCGCATCGGGTGAGAGTATCGGTCCGGCCGGGCCGGCCCGGGGCGTATAGTCCAACGGTGAGCTGGACCCACTCGATCCGATCCACCCGGTGGCAGGCCGTCTGACGGCGGCCGCCCCAGTTCACGTTTTCCACGGCTGCCTCGTCGAGGCGGCCGTTTCCCGTTTTGCGGCGCTCGGCGCCAGGGGCAGCTCCCGCTGGTATGTACAGGAGCCTGCAGAGTGTCCATAAGCCGATCACACCGCGATGACCTGCTCGATCTGATCCTCGGCGTGGATCCGCCGCCGTTCGCCATCCTGCTCCGCGCCGCTGCCCCCTGGTCGAACCGCCCGGCCGCCGAGCCGCAGGCCGAGCTGATGATCGGCGATGTCTCTGAATACACCCGGCTGGCCGACCTGCCGGCCGGTGATCCGGATGCGTCGCCGGTCTTGGCGATCGTGCCGTTCCGCCAGCTGGCCGAGCGCGGATTCGAGACGGTGGACGACGGTGCTCCGCTGCTGGGGCTGCGGATCCGGCGACGAGCCCGGATCAGCCTGACCACCCTGCTGGCCCGATTGCCCGGCGGTCCGGGTCCTTTCGAGGAGACCGGGTACGACCTGCCGGACGACGCCTACCGGCAGCTGGTGACCGACGTGCTGGAGCAGGAGATCGCCGCCGGTGAGGGCTCCAACTTCGTCATCCATCGGGCGGTCACCGGCCGGGTCGAGCTGCCCCCCGCGCAGGCCGCGCTGGGCGCTGCGGCCCGGCTGCTGACCCGTGAACAGCACACCTACTGGACTTTCGTGGTGCACACGCCGGCCTCACCCTGGTCGGCGCCACCCCCGAGCGGCACGTGAGCCTGGCTGGAGGCGTGGTGTCGATGAACCCGATCAGCGGCACCCTGCGCTACCCAGCGGGTGGCTGGAGCTCGGTTGAGCAGCGGCAGGCCGCGGTCATCGCGTTCCTGGCCGACCCCAAGGAGCGGGACGAGCTGTGGATGGTGCTGGACGAGGAACTCAAGATGATGGCCCACGTGGCCGACCTGGGCGGACGCGTGTCCGGCCCGTATCTGAAGGAGATGGCCCGGCTGGCCCACACCGAGTACGTGCTCGAGGGCCGGACCTCCCGCGATGCGCGCGATGTGCTGGCCGCGACCATGTTCGCCCCGACGGTGACCGGCAGCCCGATCCGCAACGCCTGCCGGGTGATCGCCCGGCACGAGCGGCGCGGGCGTGGCTACTACGGCGGCGTGCTCGCCTTGCTGGACCACGACGAGTCCGGGCGGCAACGGATGGACGCGCCGATCCTGATCCGGACGGCGTACATCAC
>CAXUFS010000228.1:0-4624 GCA_964250315.1 uncultured Kineosporia sp.
GCCACTCGGCGACCAGCTCCACCATCGCCTGCCCCCGCGGCCGCCCGCCCGGCCACGGTGTATTCGGAACGGCTCTGGCCATCGCCGCTGATCTGGGGACTGGGGGCCGGGCTGGGCGCGCTGCTGGGCCTGATCCCGGCCCCACTGAACCGGGGGATCGCCGTCGTGACCGCGATCACCGGGGTGCTGGTGCTGCTCGCGCTGCTGGCGATGAGCACGCCGCTGGTCCAGGTCGACGAGCAGTGGCTGCGGGCTGGCCGGGCCCGGATCCGGCGAACCCTGATCGGCGATCCGGAGGAGCTGACCGCGCAGCAGATGAGATCGGCCCGGGGCCGATCGCTCGACGCCCGGGCCTATCTGTGTATCCGGGGCTGGCTGCCCCTGGGGGTGAAGGTAGTGCTGCGCGATCCTGATGATCCGGCGCCGTACTGGCTGGTTTCCAGCCGGACGCCGGACCGCCTGATGTCAGCGCTGAAACGCTGACTGGAGCTGATACCGGCCGGACTGCGTATGGGCCAGCGGTCTCCCGCTGGTCTCCCGGCGGATCGGACGCCGGTCAATGACGACGTCTGGGCCGCTCAGGCCGCGCACTCCTTGCAGACCAGCTGGCCGCCCTTGTCACTGGCGAGCTGGCTGCGGTGATGCACCAGGAAGCAGCGCGAGCAGGTGAACTCGTCAGCCTGCCTGGGCAGTACCCGAACGGACAGTTCTTCGTTGGACAGGTCGGCACCCGGCAGTTCGAAGCCTTCTGCCGCCTCGGTCTCATCCTCATCGACCGCACTTGCGGTCTTGTCGACGCGCCGGGCCTTGAGCTCTTCGAGGGAGTCCTCGTTGAGGTCATCGTCGGTCTTGCGCGGGGCGTCGTAGTCAGTTGCCATGGGTCACACTCCGTGGGTCTGTCTGTTGATGCTCGCGGGTCGTACTCCGGCGGAGTTCCGGTCAGCCGATCCGGAGATCCGGCTGAACGTGCAGTCCGCCCCCTGCGCGCGGCTGGTTAACGCTTGCTGGGGCCGTTTTGTGCCCGCTCGCGGCAGGGATTGTGCACTACCCCGCCGCGGCACGCGAACCTGCCCCCGGGCGTGTCTGGTTTTGGGTGGTGGATCACGGTCCGCGCACGGTGTGAGCTGGCCTGTGTCACCGTGCGTAGATCAGTCGCAACTGCGATTGGCCATAGTAACCTGAGGCTCCCGAATCGTCCCCTGCGCTCCGGCCGGATGACCACCCCGGGGCCGATGCCTTGGGTGGCTCCGGACCCGGAGACGCCTGCTGGAGGCAGGCTCTGCACCAGCTGCTCATCAGCCGGTCGCTGAGCAGTCGCTGACCAGAAGGGTGCTGGCCATTCCACCGGTCCGTTGATGGCCGTAGAGTCAGATCTTCCCCTCAGCGACGAGCCAGCTGGACAGGTGATGGATGAATGACTTCGATGCACAGATCCGCCAGCGGCTCATCGACGCGCAGCGCTCGCTGGATCAGGCCCGGGACATGGACGACGACTACGCCGTCACTCTGCACCTGGGCGAGCTCGAGGGGCTCAGCCGGATCGCCACCGACCACGGCATCACCCTGGACCGCCCCGGTGACGGCTTGACCGGGCCAGGCTGACCGGAGTGGCTGAGCTGACCGGAGTGGCTGAGCTGATCGGGCGGGACGAGTCGCCGGTCAGCGGTCACTGACCGTCCGGATCAGCGTCCGCGCCGAGGTCAGTCAGCAGCTCGGCCAGCGTGTCGCACAGGGGCTGACCGGCGGCGACCACCATCTCCGGGCTGGGCGGGGCGTCCCCCAGCCCGCGTAGGCTGCCACCGGCCTCGGTCAGCACCAGGGTCGCGGCAGCGACGTCCCAGACGTTCACCCCGCGCTCGTAGTAGGCGTCGGAGGTACCGCAGGCCACGCCGCACATATCCAGCGCGGAGCTGCCAACCCGGCGGATGTCCCGGACCTGCGGCAGCAGCCGAGCCACTACCGCGGCCTGCCCGGCCCGGCGCTGGGCCCGATAGCCGAAACCGGTGCTGATCAAGGACTGGCTCAGCTCAGGCGGGGGTCCCAGCCGCAGCCGATGCGAACCCCGCCATGCGCCCTGTCCAGCGGCTGCCGTCCAGGTGTGACCCGTGGCCGGCTGCAGCACACATCCAGCCAGCGGCCGCCAAGCACCTGGAGTCATCGGGTCGCCGGTCACGGCGGCCACACTGACCGCGTAGTCCGGGCGTCCGTAGAGATAGTTCACCGTTCCGTCGATCGGATCCAGAACCCAGGTGACGCCGCTGGTCCCGGCCTGGGCGCCGCGCTCCTCACCGAGCACGCCGTCCTCCGGGCGGGCCTGCCGCAGGCGCTGCACCAGCAGATCCTCGACCGCCCGGTCCATGGCGGTGACGACATCGGTGGCGCTGGACTTGGTCGCTTCGACCTCGGGCTTGTCCTCCGCAGCCAGGATCAGCTCAGCAGCCTCCCGGGCGACGGCGGCGGCCAACTTCATCAGAGCCAGGGGATCAGCCGGGTGGTCAGGCCCCGGGCCGGTCATACCGGCGCCCGCAGCACCCAGTCCTGACCACAGGCGGCCGGGCGTTCGGGGTTACGCGGATTCGGGCAGCATCCGGCTGGGCAGACGTCGTGCCATGGACCGTGCTCGCCCAGCGTCGGGCGCTCGGGTTGTTCGCCGCGCTCGGCGGCGGCGCGTTCGCAGAGCAGATCGGCCAGACCGGCCACGAACCGCGGATCCACGCCGGCGGTGGCGACCCGGACGAACGGCAGCCCCAGCGTGGCCGCGGTCAGTTCGGCCTCGGCGTCCAGGTCGAACACCACTTCCATGTGGTCGCTGACGAAGCCGATCGGCACCACCACGACGCCGGGAACACCCGCATCGGCCAGCGCGGCCAGGTGATCACCGATGTCCGGCTCCAGCCAGGGCTGGGACGCCGCCCCCGACCGGGAGCAGAAGACCAGGTCCCATTCAGGGTCATAGCCCAGTCGACGGGCGGCCAGCCGGGCGGTCACCTGGCAGGCATCCCGATGCGAGCTGGTGTAGGCGGCACCGCCGGGACCGGCCAGCTGGTCCATCTCGACCGGGATCGAGTGGGTGACGAACACGATCCGCGACCCGGCCGGGACGTCGGCGGCCCCGGCCACCACGGCGTCCACGACCGGGGCGATGAAACCGGGGTGGTTGCAGTAGTGCCGGACCTTGTCGACCACCAGCTCCCGGTTCTCCCCGGCCAGCTCGATCAGCGCCTCGGCCAGATCCTCCCGATACTGCCGGCAGCCGGAGTAGCTGGGGTAAGCACTGGTCACGATGGCGAGCATCCGGCGGACCCCGTCGTCGTAGGCCTCCCGCAGCGCGTCGGCGACGAAAGGCGCCCAGTTCCGGTTCCCCCAGTACATCGGCAGATTCAGCCCGCGGCTGGTCAGCTCCGCGCGGATCGCCTCCAGCAGGGCCCGGTTCTGATCGTTGATCGGGCTGCGACCGCCGAAGTGCAGATAGTGCTCGGCCACCTGAGCCAGCCGCTCCTCGGGGATGCCACGTCCGATGGTCACGTTGCGCAGGAACGGCATGACGTCCGCCGGCTCCTGCGGACCTCCGAAGGAGAGCAGGAGGACTCCGTCATAGGGCCAGAGCGCGGGCACGGTCTCCCCGCTGCGGCTGCTGGGCGGGACATCGGGCTGCTCCACGGGCAGCGGATCCATCGTCACGCTGGTAGATACTGCCCGATCGGGGCCGATGGCTCGGGACACCGTCGCCGGATTGGCCAGATCTATCGTGATCCGCGCCCCGACATGCGAGCGACGTGCTTCGCGATCGGGGTACGAAGTGGCACAGTCTTGCCCAGGTTTGGGGCCGGAGGGAGTGTGAGCATGGACGACCTCGCGCTCGTCGGCGTTCACGATGACGGCGATCATCTGCTGCTGGCCGGGCCGGGCGGGCAAAGATTCCGGCTGCGGGTGGATGACGCCCTGCGAGCCGCTGTCCGCAGCGACCGGGTGCGGCTCAGCCAGCTCCAGCTCGAATCCGAGGGCGGGCTGCGCCCCCGGGAGATCCAGGCTCGGATCCGGGCCGGTGAGACCGCCGAGGAGGTGGCCGGTGCCGCCGGGGTACCGCTGGCCCATGTCCGGCGTTACGAGGGCCCGGTGCTGGCCGAGCGCGAATACATCGCCGGGCTGGCCCGGGCTGTATCAGTACGCCGTCGCGGCAGTTCGGACGACACCCTGGGTGATCTGGTGGCCGAGCGGCTGAGCCGTCGCGAGGTCGACCTGGACGCTGTGGTCTGGGACGCCTGGCGCGCCGAGGACGGCAGCTGGACGGTGAGGCTGGACTTCGTGACTGGGAACAAGCCGCGCCAGGCCCGCTGGACGTTCAACCAGGTCGTGCGCCATGTGATCGCCCAGGACGACGAGGCTCGCTGGCTGATCGGTGATGAGCCGGAGATTACGGCCCCCGACAGCGGGCTACGACGGCTGGCTCCCGTACGCGAGGGCTCGATCCGGGAGCAGGTCTTCGACGTCGAAGCCGGCGGATCAGTGCACCCTGTGCCGGAGGATCCTCCGGCGATCGATCTGCTGGACACCCTGCGGGAGCGCCGGGGCCGGCGCAACCGCCCGTTCACCGAGGAAGAGGAACGGGCCGGGGCCTCTGATC
>CAXUFS010000229.1:0-4604 GCA_964250315.1 uncultured Kineosporia sp.
GACCAGACGGTCCACGTCATGATCGCTGAGCGGCTGGTGCAGAGCGCCGCCGTCTACAACTCCGGCATCAGGTCGGGCATCCAACTCAGGGCCGCTGGCGGCCCTGTGTACGGGCCGGGCACCGAAACGTCCGATTCGATCGATGCTCGGCTGTCGAACAACGAGCACATCTGGACCGCCGCCGAGGTCCGGGGCGCCGGCGGGCACGTCGCGGTGGAACGGCTCCGCAAGCAGGCGCTGGGGGGCCTGCACGACCTGGTCCACGCCAAGGCGCGGTTGTCCGCCGGGCCGCGGGTGAGCGGATTCGGGGGCCGCGGTAGCACGAGCGGATCAGCCGCCGGATCGGGAAGCGGCCTCAGCCGCGCCGACCTGGACTACCTGATCGAAGGGATCGCAGCAGCGGTTGCCCGGCACGGCACCGACCTGGCCGACGCCGTCGCGTCCCGCCCGATCATCCTCGACGGAACCCGCCTGGACCGGGCCCTCGGCCATCAGGCATCAGTGATTTCACGGACCGGACGGAGATAGGGCCATGCCAGAACATCGATGCCCGCACCCGCATCACGGCCGGCCCGATGCGGCAGCTATCGACGCCCTTCGCACGATGAACCTGATGGTCGTGACGGGGCTGGAAGCCTTGGACGCCGGGGACGACCCGGCCACAGCCACGACCCGGGTCGCAGAATCGGCAGCTCATCTGGTGCATGCGGGCATCTGCTCCCGCTGCGTCGCGATGCTGGTGGCAGCTGCGGGGATCGCCACCGCCACCATGGTCGCCGCTCCTTACCGCGCCGAGTTGGCCGAACGGCTCCGCGCTGACCTCTTGGACCTCGCGGAACAAGCCACCTGACCTAAACGGTCCGGCCCGGACTGGACGGCGGTGCTTCTCCCGGCCCGGGTCCGCCCGGGTCAGGACCGGACCAGCACGCCCCCCAGCCGGTCCACCTGGTCCGCATCCAGAAGGGGCCGCTGACCGGTCCGGACCGCCTCCACAACGGACCGGACCGCAAGCGCCACCAAGTCCGGCTGCTCAATGTGGACCGTGTGACTCGCCGACTTGGAGACGACGTGGACCGCGCCCAACTCGGCGGCGTACTCACGTTGCCGCCGCTGCCACACAGCGTCCACTTCAACGGCTGTAAGGGGCCGCACATCGGTGAGGTAGTCGTCGGGGAGCCGCTGCCAGCGGTCTGGCGATGAAGACACCACCACGCACGGGACCATCTGCTCTGGCGGCGGGATGGACCACCATTCATCCCGCATCGCTGCCGTGTCGAAGCGGATCCCGCCCTGCTCCGAGTCGGTGAGGGTGCGCTGCCGGTCCGGGAACTCGTCGCCCCAGAAGAACATGGACGTGGGATCGACAAGCACAAGCCCGGACACCTCACCGGGCCACAGCCGGTCAGCGAGCATCGCGATCACCGCGCCGACCGAATGCCCGGCCAGCACGCGCGGCGCGGACACCTCCATGACGTCGAGCAGGGTCCGCATCTGCTCGGCTGCCCAACTCATAGGCACACCCATTCCTGCGCCTTGGGGCAGCGGGTCACTCTGGCCGACACCCGGCCGGGCGAACGCAAGCCGATGGAAATCGGCGCCAGCCAGGAGCGGCATAACGTTGTTCACCCACTCCGAGGTGTCCCCGGTCAGGCCGTGCAGGAACACCACCGGTGGCAGACCCTCGCCCTGCTCCTTCACCTGCAACCGGTACCCGCCGACGTCCACCGAGCGCTCGCGGATCCCCGTCATTGACCCGGGCCGGCCAGACCCATGAGCCTCAGGTCAGCGGGGTCGACACCCTCGGCCAGCTTGATCAAGGGAACATCGAGTGCCTGGCATAACGACACCAGCTCATCGACCTTGACCGTGCGGTCGTTGTTCTCGATCCGGGTGATTGTGGAGCGGTCCACGCCGATCAGGCGCGCCAGCTCACCCTGATCCATCCGGCGCCGAACCCGCTCGGCGGCGATGTTCTGGGCTAGCACCGCGCTGAGCGGTCGGCGGCGTTCCGTGGGCATGCCCCATTGTGAGTCGGCGACTGGCTGTTCGGCTCCCGTCGGGGGGCTGGCGCATCACAGTCAGCCCGGAAACCGCCGGCCGACTGTGCATGCGTGGGGGCGAAACTCTGAACTCAGTTCTGTGCAGACCAGAAGGGAATCTGCATTCGGCTTAAGGCTTCTACAGACCTTCGAATGCCGCCGCTCTGAACTTCCTCAAAACGGTCAGTCCAAAGTCAGTGGCAACCCAGCGCTCAGATCGTTGCCGCTGTGTTCCAGGCAGAACGGCCATCCTTCGCATGCCTTCTGAGAGTGACTGGTCCGCATTGGTCGCCGGACGATAGACCGCCAGTCCTTCTCGTTCTAAGACGGCGACCAACCGCCGGAACGGCTCGCGGACTCCGGGCAGGGAGCGGCAGAGAGCTTCCTCACTGGCTTCGTGTTCCACGAGCTGCTCGCCGCTAGGTGGGAGTCCCAACGCCATACACCGCAAGAGCACCACGTGGTGGCGGTCCAATGCACTCATGGCGCCGATGATCTGCTGCTCCGCCAGGACGGCATCAAGACTCTCCGTGATCAGTCCCTCGGCTAGGTCCTTGCCGATCGCAATGATGCGAGCCGGGTAGCGGGACCCTTCGGCGCCTGCGGCCGCGCTGGTTGCCAGGAATCGGCGGTCCTCATCCGAGGCAGCGACGTCGATGAGTTCCGCGACTGGCCGACCCGCTTCATGCTCGGCTACGCGCCACATGGCAGCAGCCCGCTGCTTGTTCGCCTGGTACTCGGCGGCGACCAAGGTCTGTACTCGAGCGACGATGGGCTCCAAACCGGAGAGCAGCCCGGCTGGGTGGCCGGCAGCACCAATCCAGCCCATGACGGCTGCCGCAACGTTGTCTGGCGCCAGCAAGTTGCGGACTAGCCCCTTACCTGGCTGATCGAGGGCGGCATCGTCAGTCATCGATCTTCACGTGAACAGTGTGGCGTGTCCCCACGCAAGCCTCATGCGCGACTGGATCCGGTCCGGGTGTCAGGGGTCCGCCGCATCATGGGCCGGTGACCGTTCCAGACTTCGAGCACCGGCTGGCTCAGCTGGACTTGCACCCCCTGGTACTGGCAATCGAGTTCGAACAGGGCGGCCGGTGGTGGCCGGGCCGGGCCACGGGGTTCGTGCAGGACCAGGCCGGCTGGCATGTCAGTGTGACCCCCGAGCGCGACTCGTACCGGTCGGGTGCCCGCCCTGGCTGGTGCTCCCCAGACCAGGTCCGGCCCGGTCAGCACCCGGTCCGGACCACCAACGGCAAGCGGGAATGGGGCCACGTGGACCGGACGGTCCAGCTTCCCGCCGAGCTGGCCTACCTGGACCGGTGCGCCAGCAACCTGCACGAGCGGCAGGACCGGTCTACTTGAGGCAGTAGGCCGCATTAGGGCTGGTTACACTAAGCGATATGGCGATTACAGTTACGCTCCCTGGGCAATCCGAGCAGCAGGACACTCACCCCGATGCAAAGGGTGTACTGATCAAGGAGGGTCACCTCCTCTTGATCGAAGGCAACGGAACAGCCACCGAGGTGGTGGCGGCTTACGCGCCAGGCAAGTGGGCGTCGGTTAAGCGCGAGACCGCCATCTGAGCTGAGCCGGTGTTGCAGGAAGCCCGGCCTTGGATCGATCTAGCTATCAGTGCCGGAACTTTGCTCACCCTGGCGGCTGGCGTTCTGGTGTTCGGCCAAGCGCAGAGGGATCGGCGCCGCAGCCAGGCCCGCTTAGTCAGTGCATGGATGACCGAGCGGGAGATAGGCGGCAAGTCCTGGGCCACCGGGGCGGCCGTGCGGTACACGCCGAAGCTGCACATCAGAAACGGTTCGGACCAGCCCGTTTACCGCGTCAGGGTGTACCCACTGCGGGCCGTGGGAGAGCCCGCCAAGTTGCAGTTTCTGCCGCCGGGCTCCGAGCACACCGAAAACGTGGCCCAGAACCTAGCTAGCTGGCGCGGTGGTCCAGAAGATTCCGGCATCATCCTTCGCTTCGCTGATGCGGCCGGCCGAGGCTGGGAGAGATCCGATGGGCAGCTGAAGCCGGTCAGATGGTGGATGAGCAAGCGCGGCCTGCCCCGGCGGTTCGCCTCGCTGATCGACTGGGTTAGGGGTGGGGATGAGCCGCAGGCATCCTGATTCCACGGGTAGTCAGCGCGCCGCCTTACGCGCCGTCTCCGAGTAGTAGTTGAGGACCCGGCGGCCGATCCGGAGCCGCTGGCCGGTGCCCTTGCAGCGCTTGCACCGTCGCCAGTGCTTGCCCTTTGGGCTACGGAGCTTGCCGTCGCCCCCGCAGCGCCAGCACGATCCGAACGGCCACCAGAGGCAAGCCAAGGCGTAGCCGACCGCCCAGACGAACGGTGCCAGCGTGAGCATGGTGTGGGGGTTCAAGATGGCCTCCTGGCGGTGATTAGGGCTACTGGCGGTTGGTACTGCTAGGTCGCTAGTCCGCAGGTCAGAGGCGGGTTATGGGTGCTAGCTCCGCTGCTAGGGCTAGCAGGAGGGCTGCTAGCCGAGATGGGCTCTGCTAGGGCTCGTCCGGGGTGTCTGGGCCTGCTGGGAGGGCGGCTTGGATGTCGTC
>CAXUFS010000230.1:0-4508 GCA_964250315.1 uncultured Kineosporia sp.
CATCCAGCCCGGTCGCGAGCTGCTCGGGCACGGCCCGCATTCCGCGCCAGGGCACGGCGGGCAGGCCGCGGACGAACGAGCGCACCAGCAGTTGCACGAACTGGTGAGAGGTATCACCGCTCGACTCGCCCAGCACGCCGGCCAGGAACGGGTTGAGCACCCGCGTCCGCAGGCCACCGTTGATCCCGCGCTGATCCAGAGCTGGCCCCCACGGCCGGTCGGCCGAGCCGAAGATGGCGCTGACCCGGCCGTGGCCCGCTCCCAGCGCCCACTGCGCGAAGGCGGCCAGCTCGGCCGGTGATCCCAGCCGTCCCCGCAGCAGGGAAGCCACGGTGGCCGGGATCAGCCGCGGCGCCCGGAGTGGATCGGCGACGGTCAGCACCCGGGCCCCGGTAGCGACCGCCAGCGCCGGGGGAAAGGACTGCAGTCGCAGGGCGGCCACATCCAGCGCCCGGCGGACCTCCGGGTAGGCCGGATTGATCAGCTGAAATCCGCGATCCAGGGTGAAGCCGTCGATCACATCACTGGTGACGCGCCCGCCGACGCGGTCGCTGGCTTCCAGCACGGCCACTTCGAGGCCGTGATCCTGCAGCCGCCGCGCGCAGGCCAGCCCGGCCAGACCAGCGCCGGCGATCAGCACGTCCATCCGACCTGGCCTCTCAGATCCACTCGAGCAGTTCGCTGCGCCCCGGCGAGGCCGGGAACGGCTCGGATCGGGAAGGCACATCAGACCACACGGACCCGGCAGGACGGCGACCTCGGCGCCGGCTTGTGGATAAATCCCGGCTCTGTGGATAACCAAAACGGGTGGACGGCGATCTGGTGCAGTCTCAGCGACATGGGGATCACACCGTTGGATGGGCCACCCGCGAAGCCGCCCGTGGTGCCGGGATTCGTCGCTTCGACTCTGCTAGGAATGGGTGCGCACGGCGCGGTCTGGGCTGCCCGCGAGCAAATCACTGGGGACGTTGTCGCGCTCAAAGTTGGCCGTTCGCCGTTCGATCCGAGTTCGGCTGAAGCGCTCGCCGGCGAGGCGGACCTGCTGGCCCGGCTCGACCATCCGCACCTGATCCGGCTGCGCCGGGTTGTGCCGGCCGCGGCGGGGGCCACCGCCCTGGTGCTGGATTTCGCAGCCGGGGGAAGCCTGGCCGCGCTGGTGGCCGCTCGGGGCGCGCTCGACCCGGGCGAGGTGGTCACCATGCTGATCCCGCTGGCGCAGGTGCTGAGCGATCTGCATTCCCAGGGCCTGGTGCACGGTGACCTGGCTCCGGGCAATGTGTTGTTCTCCGGGTCGGGCCGGCCGCTACTGAGCGATCTGGGCGTCAGCAGCCTGCTCGCGGGCCGCCGGGCGGGGCAGTGGCGGACGCCCGGCTTCGGCGATCCGGCGGGCGGCGCCGGCGGCCAGGCCAGTGACGTCTGGGGGCTGGGTGCTCTGGCCTGGTTCGCGCTCACCGCACAGGCGCCACCGGGTCCGTTCGGGATGCCCGCGCCGGACAACGAGCTGGACCTGGGCGCCCCGGCCGCCTTGAAGACACTGATCCAGGAGTGCCTGTCGGCCTCGCCGAAGCTGCGGCCACTTGCGGCCGACGTCGCCCGCCGAGCCTGGACCTCCTGTGATCCTGCGGTCATCGTGCTGCCGATCGGGCCTGGCCAGGAGGTCCAGAGCAGAGCCGGTGGCGCGCTGTGTGCGGCCGATCCGTTGCTGAACGCGGTCACGGCGCGGTCGGCTGGTTCCGGAGACCGTCCAAGTGATCGCCACGGTGGGCGAGGTGGCTGGGCCGCTCGCCGCTGGAGATTGCGCCGGGCCGCGGGCCGCCGCTTGGCCGGCGTCCTGCTGGGCTGTGGACTGGTAGGCGTCGCCGGGTTCGCCCTGGTGGCGACCCGTTCCGGCGGATCGCTATCGCTTGATCAGGCTGGCCGCCGGGCCGATCAGCCACCTTCGATGGTGACGGTAGGGGACGTCGAGGAACGGGCCGCGGTAACAGCACTCGATCAGATCGCAGCTGCCCGGGCGTCCGCATTCAGTCAGGCCAGCGTGGCGCCGCTGGCCCGGGCGGACGAACCGGGATCGGCCGCGGAGCGGCTGGACGCTGATCTGGTGCGGCGACTGCGCGAAGCCCGGCTCCGGCTGGTCGGCGTCTCGTATCTGATCAGCGACGTCCGGGTGACGTCGGCCAGGCCGGACGACGTGGAGGTCACCGCCTTGGTGTCCACCTCGGCCCATCGCCAGGTCGGGCCGGCCGGTTCAGGGGGCGCCGGTGGGCGGCAGATCGCGGCAACCGGGCCGCAGCGAGTCCGATTGAGGTTGGTGCGTGGACCGGCCAGGCAATGGCTGATCCGGTCGGCGGAACCGGTTGCCGGCGAAGCGAGGACCAGCTCAGCCGCGGAGCCCGCCAAAGCTGATCAGGGCAGAGCCGGCCGGACCGCGAGCAGGGCCGATCAATGAGCGAGCCACTCGGCCGCCGCGGCCGGTGTCGCATGCCGGAATTCGAACCCGGCCGCAAGCAATCGTTCCGGGACGACGCGTTGGCTGACCAGCACCTCGTGGGCGAACTCGCCCAACACGATCCTGAGTGCGAAGGCGGGAGCCGGTACCAGCGTGGGCCGGTGCAGAGCCTGGCCCAGGGCTTTGATCAAGTCCCGGTTCCTGGCCGGCTCAGGACCGGTCAGATTGACCGGTCCGCTGATGTCCTGCTCCAGCAGGAATCGGATCGCGCGCACCTCGTCGTCCAGGGTGATCCAGCTCCACCACTGGCGACCGCTGCCCATCGGCCCGCCCAGGCCAAGCTTGGCCAGCAGCATCTGCGGAGCGAAGGCACCGCCCTTCTTCGCCATCACCAGACCGCTGCGCACGGTCGCGACCCTGATTCCGGAGAGAGCCGCCCGCTGCGCCTCGGCTTCCCACTGCTCGACCACGCTGGACAGGAAGCCTCGGCCCTGACTGGATTCCTCGGTCAGTACCTCGTCCCCGCGTTCGCCGTAGAAACCGATCGCCGCCCCCGAGACCAGCACCTTCGGTACCGGATCCAGCGCGGTCAGGGCCTGCACCAGGGTTCGGGTGCTGAGTACCCGGCTGTCTCTGATCTTGGACTTGTACGAGCTGGTCCAGCGGTGATCACCGACGCCCGCTCCGGCCAGATTCACCGCCGATTCAACGCCTTTCAGGCCGTCGACGTCGATCGTGCCGGCCTGCGGATCCCAGCGCACCTCGCCCGGGGCCGATGGCGCGCCGCGCACCAGCCGCACCACTTCGTGCCCGTCCTGCTGGAGCGAGCGGACCAGGGCGGTACCGATCAAGCCGTGAGATCCCGTGACAACGACGCGCATCTGCCGATCATGCGGTCGCACCGG
The DNA here is from genome assembly GCA_964250315.1 of uncultured Kineosporia sp. Taxonomy (GTDB): domain Bacteria; phylum Actinomycetota; class Actinomycetes; order Actinomycetales; family Kineosporiaceae; genus CAXUFS01. The sequence goes on from CAXUFS010000230.1 coordinate 3,352, forward strand.
CCGTTCCGCACGTCCGGGCCCAGCCCGCACGGCCCCTGATCACCCTCCGGCGCAGAGACCGGGGGTCCTGCGCCGGAGGTGTCCGCACTGGGAGAGGGGGAAATGTCGTCAGAGCCCGAGGTCGGGCTCGAAGGCGCCCTCCTCCAGGCGTTCCTTGATCGTGCTCAGGAACCGGGCCGCGTCGGCGCCGTCGACCAGCCGATGGTCATAGGAGAGGGCCAGGTAGACGATCGAGCGAATCGCGATGCTTTCCGCCCGGTCCTCGTCGGTGACCACGACGGGCCGCTTCACCACCACGCCGGTACCCAGGATCGCCACCTGGGGCTGGAACAGGATGGGCGTGTCGAACAGCGCGCCACGGCTGCCCGTGTTGGTCAGCGTGAAGGTGCCGCCGCTGAGCTCATCGGGTGTGATCTTGTTCCGGCGGGTCCGGTCGGCCAGATCTGTGATCTTGCGGGCCAGGCCGGCGATGTTCAGATCACCGGCCTTGTGAATCACCGGCGCGAGCAGGCCGCGCTCAGTGTCGACTGCCACCCCCAGGTTCTCCTCGGCGTGATAGACGATGTTGTCGCCTTCGATACTGGCGTTGAGCTTCGGGTGTTGCTTCAGTGCCTCGACCGCCGCCAGCGCGAAGAACGGCAGGAACGACAGCTTGACTCCCTCGCGGGCAGCGAAGTCGTTCTTGGCCCGATCCCGAAGCCGGGCGATCTTGGTGACATCGGCTTCCACCACGCTGGTCAGCTGAGCGGAGGTCTGCAGCGACTCGACCATGCGCTGGGCGATCACCTTGCGCAGTCGCGACATCTTCTCCGTGGTTCCGCGCAGCGCCGAGACCGGCACCTGCTTGGTCCCCTTGGCCGTCTGGCCGGCTTGCTCCGGCTGGCCCGGCGGAGCAGCGCTTGGCTGAGGCTGGCTGGCCTCCGGCGCGCTGGCGGCTTCGGCTTGTTTGGCCGCCTCCGCCTTGGCCTTACCCGCGTCGATCACGTCCTGCTTCCGGATCCGCCCGCCGACGCCGGTGCCTTTGATCGACGCCAGGTCCACGCCCTGCTCGGCTGCCATCCGGCGTACGAGCGGGGTGACGTAACCGGCGCCGTCGGACTGACCATCGGCCCCCTGCGGCGAACCTGAGGAAGCAGGCTGGACGGTCTGGGTGGGGG
>CAXUFS010000231.1:0-4454 GCA_964250315.1 uncultured Kineosporia sp.
GGCTGACGCTGGTCAGCCGGCTCCGGCTGCGGCCCGGCGCCGCCGGGCTGCGCGCCGTCCTCGGCAATGGTGATGATCGGGGATCCGACCGGCACGGTGTCGCCCTCGGCGACCAGCAGCGCGGTCACCTTCCCGGCCACCGGGCAGGGGATCTCGACCAGCGACTTGGCGGTCTCGATCTCCAGGATGGGCTGGTTGACCGCGACATCGTCCCCGATCTTCACCCGCCAGCTGACCACCTCGGCCTCGGTCAGCCCCTCGCCCGGGTCCGGCATCCGGAACTCCATCAGAAGGCCGCCGCCCGGTCCACCGCAGCCAGGATCCGGTCCGGATCGGGCAGGAACGAGCGCTCCAACCGGCTGGCGGGGTAGGGGATGTCGTAACCGGCGACCCGCAGCACCGGGGATTCCAGTGAGTAGAAGCAGCGCTCGGTGATCCGGGCCGCCAGTTCGGCGCCAACCCCGAACGACTGGGCCGCCTCGTGCACCACCACCAACCGGCCAGTCCGCTCGACTGATACCGCGACAGTTTCGTCGTCCAGCGGCGAGATCGATCGCAGATCCACGACTTCCAGGCTTCGCCCCTCACCTTCAGCCAGCGTCGCCGCCTGCAGCGCCGTCGCCACCATCGGCCCGTAGGCGGCGATCGTGCAATCAGTCCCCGGCCGCACCACCCGGGCCGAATGCAACGGCGGCGGCGCTGAGTCGCGGTCCAGCTCAGCCTTGTCCCAGTACCGCCGTTTCGGTTCGAAGAACATCACCGGGTCGTCGCAATCGATCGCCTGCTGGATCATCCAGAACGCGTCCTGCGGGCTGGCGCAGCTGACCACCCGCAGTCCGGCGGTGTGCGCGAAGTACGCCTCGGGCGACTCACTGTGGTGCTCGACCGCGCCGATCCCGCCGCCGAACGGCACCCGGACCACCACCGGCATCCGGATGAAACCGCCTGAGCGGTAGGTCATTCTGGCCAGCTGGGAAACGAGCTGGTTGTAGGCCGGGTAGATGAACCCGTCGAACTGGATCTCGCAGACCGGCCGGTAACCGCGCAGGGCCAGTCCGATCGCGGTGCCGATCAGGCCGGACTCGGCCAGCGGGGTGTCGATCACCCGGTCGTCGCCGAAGTCCTTGTGCAGCCCGTCGGTGACCCGGAAGACGCCGCCGAGAGTGGCGACGTCCTCGCCCATGATCAGTACCTTGGGGTCGGACTCCATGGCCCGGCGCAGACCGGCGTTGATCGCTCCGCTCAGGCTCACCGCCGCCATCAGTACTCGCCTCCGGATCCGGCCAAAGACGCTTCGTAGGCCACGAAACCGGCTCGCTGCGCCTCGATCTCGGCCTGTGACTCCTGGTAGACGTGGTCGAACATCGACTCCGGCCGGGGATCGCGCATCGACCGGCAGCCGGTTCGCACCTGCTCCGCCAGCTGAGCCGCATCGGCGTCCACCTGGTCGAAGAAGGAGGGGCCGGCCATCCCGCTGCGGGTCAGCAGCGCCCGTAGCCGGGCTATCGGGTCACGCAACTTCCACTCCTCGACCTCGGCGCCGATGCGATAGCGGGTGGGGTCGTCCGAGGTGGTGTGCGCGCCCATCCGGTAGGTGACGGCTTCGATCAGGGTCGGGCCCTGGCCGGAACGGGCACGGTCCAGCGCGGCCCGGGTGACCGCGTGCACGGCGATCACGTCGTTGCCGTCGACCCGGATACCGGGGAAGCCGAACCCTCCGGAGCGCTGATAGAGCGGCACCCGGAACTGCCGGTCGTTCGGCTCAGAGATCGCCCAGCCGTTGTTCTGGCAGAAGAACACCAGCGGCGCATTGAACACGCCGGCGTAGTTGAAGGCCTCGCTGACGTCGCCCTCGGCGGTCGCGCCGTCTCCGAAGTAGACGATGGTTGCCGTGTCGCGGGCCGGATCGCCGGTGCCCACCGCGCCGTCGCGTTGCACTCCCATCGCATAACCGGCCGCGTGCAGGGCTTGCGCGCCGATCACGATGGCGTAGGGCATCAGGTTGTGCTCGCCCGGGTCCCAGCCGCCCAGGCTGGTGCCCCGGAACATCCCCAGCAGGGTGATCGGGTCGACCCCGCGGCACCAGGCGACCCCATGCTCGCGGTAGGTAGTGAAGGCCATGTCCTGGGCGGCCAGCGCCGATCCTGAGCCGATCTGAGCCGCTTCCTGCCCGAGCAGAGAGGCCCACAGCCCTATTTCACCCTGGCGCTGCAGGGTGATCGCTTCGGCGTCCAAGGTCCGGACCAGGACCAGCTCGCGGTACCACTCACGCAGCTGGCCCGGCTCGGTGAAGGAAGGGGGAAGTGGCCCCGCGTCCAGGAGCTCGCCCTCCGGAGTCAGGTATTGAACGGGGACCGGCTCCCCGGGCTCGGCTGCGGCCACGCTGGCGATGTCACTCACGCGGACCTCCTCAATCGGCCGGCCGCGGATGGCGCGAACCGGTGCTGAGTACCCGGCAGCAGACGGGCGGGATGGTGCCCGGGCGACCGGCGGCGGTAGTGACGGTGGTCACTCTCCAGCTCTCAACGTACGCCGCTGGCCCGACCCCGGGCGAGTCCCAGCCAGCCGCAACTCCTGCGGTTATCGGCTGGTCAGCGGCTGATCTTCATCGGGATACCGGTCTCCCGTTCGGACACCAGCCACAGCTTGGCAATGGCGCCGCTGTTGCCCGGTCGCAGGATCGGGCGGCGGACCGCGGGACCGTTGTTCAGGTACCGCGGCGCATAGAAGTCACCACCCCTGGCCCGGGGGTCGGTGGCCGCCCGGATCTGCGGCATTGCCCCGTCGGCGGCGGACATGCCGGTCCGGGCGCTCAGCCAGGCCGAAGCGGTCCCCAGCACTCCTGCGCCACCCTCAGCCACGGTGGTGACCTGCAGGCCGGTGTGAGACAGGCCGGGATGCGCGAGCAGGCTGATCGCGCGCACCTGAGCCCGCTGGAACTCCTGCTGCAAACCGAGCCCGAAGTGGTAGTTGGCCAGCTTGGCCTGCCCGTAGGCCTTCCACGCGCCGTAGTTGCCCTGGAGATTCGGGTTCCGCGGATCGATCGCCCGGCCCATGTGGTGGGCCGTGCTGGTCACCGTGACGACCCTGGCCCGGGGCGCGTTCAGCAGCTGGGGCATCAGCAGCGCGGTCAGCGCCCAGTGGCCGAGATGGTCGACGCCGAGCTGGGTTTCGAAGCCGTCCACGGTCTTGCCCTCGGGCATCGCCATCACCCCAGCGTTGTTCACCAGCACGTCGATGGCTGGATGCTGAGCGGCGATCTGCTCGGCAGCGGCCCGGACCGAAGCCAGCGATCCGAGGTCGAGCGGCACGATGCTGAGCGATGCGGCTGGCGTCTGGGCCCGGATCTCGCCCGCGCCGTCCTCGGCCCGGTGCTGATTCCGGGCGGCCATCACGACGTGGGCACCGTGAGCGGCCAGCGCCTTGGCGGTCTCCAGGCCGAGGCCGCCGTTGGCGCCGGTGACGACGGTGACAGTTCCGGACAGATCCGGGATCGATGCGAGGGTGAAGGCCATGGATCCACGCTTTCACGGTTGGCGCTGAGCACAAACCGTGAGCTGATCCCCGCGATCCGGGGCGGACTATAGTTTCAAGCGTTTTGGGGGTTCTGGGGTAATCATCAGTGCAGTTCTAGGACTTGGGGGACGACGTGGCCGATCACATCAGCGTCGACGTGTCGTTGTTGCGGGAGACCAGCCGGCGCCTCGCGGAGGTGGCGGACACTCTGCGAGCAGCTCAGGGCACGGCTCAGGACGATGCCCAGGCGGTGGCCCAGCCTGACCTGGCCGGTGCGATGCGGGAGTTCGCCAGCAACTGGCGGGTCCACCGGGAGAAGCTGATCAGTACCGTCAGCGGCGGCCAGAAGTTCGTCAGCAGCGCAGCGGACGCCTACGAACGGCTGGATCAGGATCTGGCCGCCAATATCAAGAGCTCCGGCGGGACATCCACTCCTTCCCCGGCACAGCCCTCGTCCGGAAGAGGCCCGCGGTGATCCGGCCCGCCGACTGGGCGCCCCTGGCCGCGAGCGATCCTGTGCCGGGCGATGCGGTGCAGATTCAGTTGATCGGGCGCCGTCACGCCGATCTCGCCGAAGAACTGGAGCAGCAGGCGAACACCCTGCAGCGGCTGTCGAACGCGGAGGGCTGGGACGCCGATGCCGGACGCCGATTCGCCTCGACCGCCCAGAAGATCGGTGACGCGCTGGGTACGGCCCGGCGCCGGTACAGCGCGGTGTCGCAGGCTCTGCACGGGTACGCCCCGCAGCTGGAGCAGGCTCAGGCGGAGGCCGATGCGGCTCTGCGGGAGGCAAAGGCGGCTCAGTCCACCATCAGTCGTGAGTCCAGCGCCGATTCCAGCAGCAGCTCTGCGACTCCGGCTTCGGCGACCCCGAGCCCGTCGAGTGCGCTGACCGACGCCCAGGCGGCGTTGTCGCGGGCCCGGCAGCGGCTGGCCGG
>CAXUFS010000232.1:0-4431 GCA_964250315.1 uncultured Kineosporia sp.
GTGATGGACCCTGCGGGCCGGTCAGGACGAGATCCTGGCCGATGGCCGGCGGCGGATCCGCCATGACCTCAGCAGCGATCCGGCTACTTCCTGATAAGCCAGGGCACCGGCTGAGCGGCGAGCGGTGGACAGAATGGAACGGCCCAAACCAGGCGCCTCGGCGAACCGTACCGAGCGCGGAATCGGCGCCAGCACAGGCAATTGGTAGCGTTCGCCGATATCGGCCAGCACCGCCCGGGCATGACCTGCCCGCCGGTCGTACATGGTCGGCAGCAGGCCGCGGATCTTCAGTCCCGGGTTGAGTATCCGCTGGACGTCGGCCACGGTGTCCAGCAACTGGCCGACTCCGCGATGACTGAGCATCTCGCACTGCATCGGCACCAGCAGTTCGTCCGCGGCGGTCAAGGCGTTCACGGTGAGCAGTCCCAGCGACGGCGCACAGTCGAGCAGTATCAGGTCGTAAACCGCCCGCAGATCAGCCAGGGCGGCTCCCAGGACGAACTCCCGGCGCTGGACCGGAAGCAACATGGACTCCACTGCGGCCAGGTCGATAGTGGACGGCAGCAGGTCGAATCCCTCTGCCGCGGAAAGGATCGTGGCATCGGCTGCCGCCTCGCCAAGGAGTACATCGGCCACCGAATCGTCCACCTGGCCGGAGTCGATACCCGCGGCGAACGTCAGCGAAGCCTGCGGATCGAGATCGACCATGAGGACCCGCAGCCCGTACTGGGTGAAAGCCGCACCCAGAGCCAGTACTGAGGTCGTCTTGGCCACGCCGCCCTTCTGGTTGGCAACAGCCACGATCCGGCCCATGCCTCATCCTCTCTCACTGGCCCGGTCACTGGCCCGGCAGCGGGTTCGACCTGCGGCGACACGATAAAGGCGCGAGGCTGGAGCCATGACGGTGGGGCTGGTGGACGAACAGGCCCATCGCGGCCTCTTCGGACCCGGCAGCGTCACCTGGCGAGTACACGCCGACCCGTTGATGGGCCTCGCTACTCTGCGAGCCCTGCTGCTCCAGGTTCTGCATCCGGAAGGTCTGGCCACAGTATTCGCGGTCAGCGAGCGGATCGACGATCAATGGGATCGCGTCGCGCGGGTGCTGCGCTACGTGGGGGTGATCACCTTCGGCACCGGCGCGGAAGCGATCATGGCGGCTGCCCGGATACGGGCCCTCTACGCCCAGGTCGGCGGGACCCGCGGCAACGGCCGGCCTTTCCGGGGCGACGATGACGATCTGGTGCTCTGGATGCACTGCTGCCAGGTGGCCTCCTACCTGGACATCACCTCCCGGGGCGGCCTGCCGATCACGCCGGCTCAGCGCGAGGCCTACCTGCGCGAACAGGTTCGCAGCGCGGTGGCGTGGGGCCTGGAACCGGACGAAGTCCCTGATTCGCAGCGCGCGCTGATCAGCTACTTCCGCCGGATCCGGCCCGACCTGTGCATCACCGCTTCCGCCCGGACCTTCATGGAGGCGGTCGTCGAACCCGCCCTGCCGGAACCGATGATGCTGACTCAGCGCCGCCGCCCGGGTTGGGCTCCGGCGGCCGGGCTCGCGTTCGCCTCACTCCCGGCCTGGGCGCTGCGGATCTATGGTCATCACGCCGTCCCCGGCCCGGCCGGCTTCAGCGCCGCCGCCACCACCGTGGCCCTGCACACGGTTCGCGACGGCCTGCTCGAACGGCCTGTGCCCCGGGGGTAATGCTGGCGACGATTCCGGCGATCGAGCCGCCAGCATCACCGGGGGGGCGCGCGCCTTTCGAGGGCGGAACCGTGGAAGGGCTGGACGGCGGGCGCGAACCGGCGGCAGAGCCGGAGCGCGCCCGCCAGCTTATGGGTACAGCCGATCGGTCAGCTCGTCGGAGGATCCGATCAGATCGCGGGCTGCAGCCTCCTCGGCTGAACCCGGATGTCCAGGCACCGCATCACTTCGTCCGGGGCAGGCAACGGCCATCGCCCGCTCCGGCTGGGCCGCGCCACCCAGGTGGCTGGTTCACCGCCGGGCCCCTGGCTCGGTGGCAGCATCACCCAGGAGCCCCGGCCATGGACCAGCACCTCTCCACCGGGCGCGGGCAACCGGCCACCGGACTGGGTCAGGAAGAACCAGCGGGCACCCGCCTCGATCACCGGGCCCAGGGCCGACCGGGCGTCGAGGCGCAGCGCCAGGCTGGGCCCGAGCCGAGCCGGGACGTCGATCACGTCGCAGTCCTGGCCGGTCGCCACCAGCACGGAGTACGGCGCGTGGTGCCAGCACCGCAGCACCGCCTCCGGGCTGCGGACCGCCTGCGCCATCAGCGACCTCCGGTCCAGCGCCGCGGCCGGCGACGGGTTCCGGGGATCCGGTCCGGACGCGGGGTGGGGTCCGGTACGAGGACAGCCGGCCTGATCGCAACGGAACCGCCCAGCCTGAGCGTCCCACCACGCACCTGGCACCACCGGCAATCCGGCCGCGGCCGCCCTGACCGCCGTCCGGATCAGGGCCCGGCGATACCGCAGCGCGATCACACCCCGGCTGCCCCAGCCCGTACGCGCGCTCATCAGCGCCACCACCGCCATCCTCAGCCCCGTCCCGATTCCACTCGGATTCCGATCGTTCCCCGGCTCGCGGAGCCCAATCTGCCCCAGGCGGGTGTCGCACCACACCGTCGTCCTGTACTCGTCTCCGGCTTTGGGTTCTCGTTCCTATCGCTTTTGGTGCTCGTCCGATCACAGTAAGTCGACGATTCTCCGGCGGACGGGGTATCAGCGGACTAGCCTGTGGCTGGTCACGAACTGCTCGAACTGTCTGGACCGCGCGATCTTCCCCAGGGCGGACCCCTATGCCGAAGCCATCCACTGTGCTGAAAGACCTGCTGCGAGAGCGGCACTGGCAGACCTATGCCACCTTCTGCCGGCAGTACGACCGGGCCGCCTCAGAGCTCGACCCGGTGCTGGTCGGCCGCTGGCCCAGCCGCGGGCAGTTCGCGCGCTGGTTGAGCGGCGACATCAAAGGAATGCCGCAGCCAGATCACTGCCGGGTCCTGGAAGCCATGTTCACCACCTACTCGGTGCAGCAGCTGTTCGCCGCCACCCCCGTCCTCCGGCGACGCGAATTCCGAGCTGCCGCAACTGAAAACATCGTCGAACGGGTGACCGATCAGCCATCGGGCGGACCCAGCGCCAGCCATCCAGGGCCAGTCGCGGCGCCGGTACCAGCGGCTCGCCGTCCATCACCCGATCAGATCTCCGCCGGTCAAAGCGCGGCTGGAATGTTCGGACCGGCATCATCACCAGCCCCGGAACCAGCCCGATCGGCAATGCCAGCGCCATCCGAGTTCGCGATGGCCAGCACCGGATCGGGCCTGCAAGCGCTCTGCGAGGAGATGACCATGACCACCGAGCAGTCCGCGCGCTTCGTGCGGGGCAGCAGGGGCGGAGTCGATCACGATGTGCTCGACCAGCTCGCCGCCGACGTCCGCCAGCTGGCCATCGAGTATCTGATTCGTCCGCCGCTGGCCATCTTCCGGCCGCTGTCCCGGTTGCGAGCCGAGGTCTTCGCCCTGCTCGACCAGCGCCAGCGCCCGGCCGTACTGCCGCCGCTGTACGCGGTGGCCGGGCGGCTGTGCGCACTGCTGGCCCACGCCAGCGCCGATCTCGGTCACAGCTACGCGGCCGAAACCCACACCCGGACCGCGTGGCTGTGTGCCGACCTGGCCGACGACGACTCGCTGCGCGCCTACATCCGCTGGGTGCAGTCCAACGTGGCGTTCTGGGACGGCGACTACCGGCAGGCGGCCCAGATCGCGCACAGTGGGCAGCGATTCGCCACCAAAGGATCGAACCTGCTCCGGCTGGCCAGTCAGGAGGCCCGGGCCTGGGCAGCCTGCGGGCAGCAGGCCGAGGTGGAACAGGCCCTCACCGTCGCCTCGGCCGCGCGGGAGCAGCGGGCCAGCGATGACCAGGCCGGAGTCTTCCGGTTCGATCCAGGCAAGGCGGCCTACTACGCCAGCGAGGTCCGGCTGGCCCTGGGCGGAGAGTCGAACGCCCGGCTGGCCGCCGGAAGCGCGATCGAGGCGCTGCAGTTGTTCGAGGACGGCCCCGAGGCGCAGCGCTCACCCGAGTTCGTCGCCGCTGCCCGTCTCGACCTGGCCAACGCCCAGCTCGCGCTGCGTGACCTGGACGCCGCCGCCGGGCAGCTGCGAACCGTGATCCAGCTGCCGGTGGAGTGCCGGACCCAGCCCATCATCGGCCGGATCGGCAAGACCGCGACGGTCCTGGCCGGTGACAGATTCACCCGTTCGGGTCTAGCAATGGAGCTTCAGGAAGAGATCGCCTTGTTCCGGGCATATTCCGCCCAGCGCGACCTTCCTGAAGGGAATGACTGATTCGGGCCAAGTCCTTCATCAGTTCGTCCGCGCCATTCTCTGGTCAAGCGGCGCACCCGGCCACGCC
>CAXUFS010000233.1:0-4050 GCA_964250315.1 uncultured Kineosporia sp.
ACAACATTGTGACCGCAGGCTTGGTGAACATGAACACGATGAAGACATCCACCAGCGTGGTCAGGCCGAGGGTGAAGGCGAAGCCCCGCACGTCACCCACCGCGAGGATGAACAGCACGATGGCGGCCACGAAGTTGACCGTGTCGGACACCAGGATGGTTCGCCGCGCCCGCATCCATCCCGCCTCCACCGCCGAGCGCAGCGGCCTGCCCTCTCTGACCTCGTCCCTGACCCGTTCGAAGTAGACGATGAACGAGTCAGCGGTGATACCGATGGAGACGATCAGCCCGGCCACACCGGCCAGGCTCAGCCTGAATCCCTGCTGCCAGCTCAGCAGCAGCACCAGCACATAGGTGGTCGCTCCGGCCAGGACCAGGCTGAACACGGTGACCAGGCCCAGCACCCGGTACTGCAGCAACGAGTAGAGGACGACCAGGATCAGGCCGATCACGCCGGCCAGCAGCCCATGCTTCAGCTGTTCGCTGCCCAGCGTCGCCGAGATGTTGTTCTGGCTCAGAACGTCGAAGGAGATCGGCAGCGCACCGAACTTGAGCTGGTTGGCCAGAGTGGTGGCCGAACTCTGGGTGAAGTTGCCGGTGATCGAGGCCGTGCCGGTGGGGATCCGCTCATTGACGGCGGGGTCGGACACCACCAGGCCGTCGAGCACGATCGCGAACTGGTTCTGCGCACCGGTCAGCTTGGCCAGCCGATCGGTCACAGCGGCGAACTGCTTGCTCCCGGTGCTCTTGAAGTTGAGCCTGACCTCCCAGACAAGCGTGGAGAAACCCTGGGAGTTCTGCTGGAGGCCGGCCGATGCCGACTTGATCTCCGCCCCGCGCACCTCGACCGGCCCCAGCACCAGCTTCGCGGTGCCGTCGGTCATGCAGGTGACCAGCGGCTTCTTCGGGTCTGACACCTCGGACTTGAGGGCCTGCAGCTGCTTCTGGTCGCAGCTGGCCTTCTCGAACTGTTCGCTGATCGTGATCGGGGTCGACGAGAAGATGCTGGTGGTCTTGTCGCCCAGCTGCGCCAGGTCACTGCTGGTGCCGGCCCCCTGAGCGCCAGCCCCGGCGGTGGCGCTGGGGTCAGGGGCGCTGGGAACACTGGCGGCTGGCGATGCGGCCGGCGATGCGACTGGCGAGGCGACCGGCGATGCGGCCGGATTCTTGACACTGGGCGTGCTCGCTGCCGCGTGCGGCAGGAACACGGCCGGGGCGATCCGCGAGCTGGTCTTGGTGGCGGATGCGGTCGGAGCCGGCACGGCAATGGACGACTTGGCGGCCGGTGCTGCCGATGCGCTGGCCGTCGGACCAGGAGTGGGCGTGGCTCCGGCCGAGGGGGTACCGGTCGCGCCCGGCGTGGGTACCGGCTGGCTGCTCTGGGTCGCGGCGGTCGCGAGCACGGGCCGGAACGACATCTCGGCCGACTGCTTGACCAGGGCCAGGGTTTTCTGGTCCGGCTTACCGGGCAGCTGGACGACGATGTTGCTCTGGCCCTGGGTGCTGACCTGCGCCTCGGAGACACCGGAGCCGTTGACCCGCTGCCGGATGATGTTCACGGCCTCGCGCAGCTGGATCGCATTCGGCTTCTGGCCACCGGTCGTCGCGACCGGCGTCAGAATGATCGAGGTGCCACCCTCGAGGTCGATGCCCAGCTTCGGCGTCCAGCGCGCGTTCGATGTCAGGCCACCGATCGCGACCCAGCCGAACAGGATGGCCAGGACGACGAACAAACCCAGGAGGGACCGGCCAGGCCGGGAGTTGGAGCCGGATCGTGCCACTGTTACAGGTCTCTTCTCGTCATGACGGCCGGCCGTCGCCCACCGTCTGGATGTTCACTGCCATCCGCTCAGCTGATGCTGCCCACTGCCGCCGCAGCTGCACCCCTTCATCCGTCTCACCGTGGCGAATCCCGCGAGTCGTCGCCGCCTGGATGTCCGGGCGGATCCGCCGGCGGGTCAGACACTGGCTCCGCGGCGATCTGATCGGAGATCGCCTCGTCGCCCGAACCGGTCATTGATGGCTCATCCATCACCTGGGCGACCGCCCGGCGTGACCATCGGGTCTGCACCCCGGGAGCGATCTCCACCACGACCACCCCGTCGTCACCGACCGAAACCACCTCACCGTACACACCGGACGACATCATGACCTGGGTCCCGCTGGTCAAGCGGTTCTGGACGGCGCTGACCTCGCGCTGCTGCCTGCGCCCCCGGCTGACCAGCCAGATCAGCAGCACAACCGGCAGCAGGAGATACAACAGCCCGGCCGATTCGCCGCTCACCTCGCAGCCCTTCTGTCGTCACGATCGGCTCGCCAGCCGACGAGCACGCTGGCTCATCATGCCGCAATTCAGAATTCCTGATTACGCGCACACCCCGGAGCTTGGATCCGGTCCAGCCGGGCCCCGGCGCAGGCGCGTCAGCTGTCGAACGACAGTGGCTGCTGGAATGGTTCCGCCGGCTGCCCAGGTTGTCCCAGGCCGAACCGGGCCGGCACCGGCAGGCCCAGGTGCTGCCAGGTCGCGGCGGTGGCGACCCGGCCTCGCGGTGTCCGGCCGAGCAGGCCCTCACGGACCAGGAACGGCTCGGCCACCGTCTCCACCGTCTCCGGCTCCTCGCCGACGGCGACCGCCAGAGTGGACAGCCCGACCGGCCCCCCGCCGAACCGCAGGCAGAGTGCCTCCAGTACGGATCGGTCCAGCCGGTCCAGGCCGCGCTCGTCCACCGCGTACACCTTGAGGGCGGCCCGGGACGCGCCCAGATCCAGGACGCCGTCCCCGCGCACCTGGGCCCAGTCCCGGACCCGGCGCAGCAGCCGGTTGGCGATCCGGGGTGTACCCCGCGAGCGGCGGGCGATCTCCCGCGCACCCTCAGGGGTCAGCTCGACCCCAAGCAGAGCAGCCGAGCGGCGCAGCACCTGCTCCAGCTCGGCTGTGTCGTAGAAGTCGAGGTGCCCGACGAACCCGAACCGGTCGCGCAGTGGACCTGGCAGCATGCCGGCCCGGGTGGTGGCACCGACCAGGGTGAATGAGGGCAGCTCCAGGGGGATCGCAGTGGCGCCCGGCCCCTTGCCGACCACGATGTCGACCCGGAAGTCCTCCATCGCGACGTAGAGCATCTCCTCGGCGGGCCGAGCCATCCGATGGATCTCGTCCAGGAACAGCACCTCGCCCTCGGTCAGCGAGGACAACACCGCGGCCAGGTCCCCGGCGTGCTGGATGGCCGGGCCACTGGTCACCCGCAGCGGCGCTCCCATCTCGTGCGCCACGATCATGGCCAGCGTGGTCTTGCCGAGCCCGGGCGGCCCGGACATCAGAATGTGATCCGGTGCTGCGCCGCGGGCCTTGGCGGCATCCAGGACCAGGCTGAGCTGATCGCGCACCACTCGCTGACCGATGAACTCGCCGAGCAGGCGCGGCCTCAGCGCACCCTCAGCGGCGCGATCGTCCAGCCCGGCCTCAGCGGCGAGCAACCGATCCCCCAGATCGGTGCCGCTCAGTTCGTTCACGCCGACCGGCCGAGATGACGCAGCGCCGCCCGCAGCACCACCGCGACGTCGGGCGGCGGAGCGTCGCCGGTGGATCCGGCGCCGTCAGCGGCGTCGGATCCAGCTACCGCATCGACCGCGTCGCTGGCCTGGCGAGGCTGCCAGCCCAGGCCGATCAGCGCCTCGGTGACCTGCTGGCGCCAGGCCGGACCCGAACCTAGGGTGACCACAGCCGCCTCCGGTCCCGGTTCGACCGACGCCGAGATCGGCGCTCCCAGCCGGTCGGTCAGTTCCAGCACGATCCGCTGCGCGCCCTTTCGCCCGATCCCCGGGACCTTGGTCAGCGCGGTGAGGTCCTGGGTGGCCACGGCCCGGCGCAGGCCATCCGGGGTGTGGACGGCGAGCATGGCCAGCGCCAGCCGTGGCCCGATGCCCGACACGGTCTGCACGGCCTCGAAGGTGTCGCGCTCATCGGCGTCCGCGAACCCGAACAGGGTCAGCGAATCCTCCCGGACCACCAGGCTGGTGGCCAGCGTCGCCTCCTGGCCCGGCCGCAGCTCGG
>CAXUFS010000233.1:4071-4428 GCA_964250315.1 uncultured Kineosporia sp.
CCCTCGCCCCGCGGGGCGGGCGGGGCCTCCCCCAGCCGCCCGACCCCGCCGACCTGGATTATCACGGCGTCCAGCCGCAGCGCCTGCACCTGTCCTGTGACCGACGCGATCACCGTCGTCTCCTCGCTGGCCGGCCGAACACCTGTACGAGAATCTACCGGGCCGGGCGACTGGCTCGCTCCCGACGCGCCGCCGCCAGATGTGCGGTTAGGCGTGCATCGGTCTCTGACCGCCGGGGCCGGCTGACGGCGGCGGCTTCGATCCAGGCGCGCTGCGCACTGGTCAGGTCCGGGCCGTCCGGCCGAACCGACACGGAGGCCAGATTGCCCCGCCAGAGATGGCACACCGCCAGCGCCC
>CAXUFS010000234.1:0-4353 GCA_964250315.1 uncultured Kineosporia sp.
CCCGCAGGCTGAGCCCAGCCGCCGCGCACCGCTCCGCGGCCAGTGCCCGTAGGCGGGAGTTCGCCGCCACTCCCCCGCCGATCAGCAGGTGCTCCACTCCCTGTGCCCGGCACGCGGCGACCGCCTTGCTGGTCAGCACGTCGGCCACCGCCTCCTGGAAGGAGGCGCTGACATCGGCCACCGGCACCGGCTGACCGGACTCCTCCCGGGCCTCCACCCAGCGCGCCACCGCCGTCTTGAGCCCGCTGAACGAGAAGTCGAACTCGTGCCGCTCCAGATCGCGCCGGCTGGTCAGCCCGCGCGGGAACGAGATGGCTGCCGGATCGCCCTCTTTGGCTGCCCGGTCGATGAACGGGCCGCCGGGGAACGGCAGGCCGAGCAGGCGGGCGACCTTGTCGAAGGCCTCACCGGCCGCGTCGTCGATGGTCCGCCCGAGCGGGCTGATGTCGTAGCTGACGTCCTGCACCAGCAGCAGTGAGGAGTGGCCACCGGACACCAGCATGGCGATGGCCGGTTGTGGCAGCAGCCCGTGCTCCAGGGTGTCGACCGCAACGTGCGCGGCCAGGTGGTTCACCCCGTACAAGGGCACCCCCAGGGCCAGGGCCAGCGCCTTGGCCGAGGCCACCCCGACCATCAGCGCGCCGGACAACCCGGGCCCGGAGGTGACCGCGATCGCGTCGACGTCGCCCAGCCGCACTCCGGCGCTGAAGCAGGCTCGTTCGATCGCCGGGACGATCGCCTCCAGGTGGGCCCGGCTGGCCACTTCGGGGACGACGCCGCCGAACCGGGCATGCTCGGCGACCGACGACGCGATCGCGTCCGCCAGCAGGTCGGTGCCCCGGACCAGGCCGACCCCGGTCTCATCGCACGAGGTCTCGATGCCCAGGACCAGCGGGTGTTCTCTCACCCGATGAAGGTTATCCGCGCCGCCCGATCGACCGGCGCCACCAGCGGCGGCGAATGGGCGCAGCGGCAGCAACCAATTCGTCTGGCCGATGCAGCGCCGGACGGCGCGAGCGCCAATCCTCAGCCGCCTGCTCAGCATCGATCACTCCGACCGGTACCAGCGGTCCGTTCGCAGGACGCCGATATTCGCTCAGCAGGCGGTGGTTGAAGTCTGAGACCAGCTCTCGCACCGAGGCTTCCGAGGGCATCTCGGTCGGCGAAGCGAGCAGCGCAGCCCTTTCCCGGCGCAGGATGGGCAGCGGGCTGAGCAGAGCGCCGGTGTCCCCGCCCTCGCGCCGGATCCAGTCCCGGGCCCAGCGCTCGGCACTGAACGGGCGGTCCAGGCCCTCGATCGGCTTACCGGTACCGGGCAGATCATCGAAGGCGCCGCGCTCAGCCGCCTCCCGGATCAGCCGCTCGGCCAGGCTCTCCCATCGATCCATACTCATCCGTTGTCCAGGCTCAGCCGTTGTCCAGGCTCAGCCGTTGTCAGGCTCACCTTGGAGTATCCGCGGCCCGCTACCGCCAGTCAGATGGCCTGACCGTTGAGCAGCAGGTCAACCTCGATGTTGTTCCGGGTGGCGTTGGAGTACGGGCACACCTCGTGGGCGGTCCGGATGATCTGCGCGGCCGTTTCCCGATCAGTTCCGGGCAGTTGCACGTCCAGGGCGACGGCCAGCTGGAAGCCGCCGCTGCCGTTGGGCTGCATGCTCACCGCCGACTCGATCACAACACCGGAGGCATCGACCTGCTGGCGCTCAGCCACCCGCATCAGCGCGCTCTCGAAGCAGGCGGCATAGCCGACCGCGAACAGCTGCTCCGGATTGGTTCCGCCGCCGGCCCCGCCCATTTCCTTCGGCACTCGCAGCTGGAGGTCCAGGTTGCCGTCGTCCGTCCAGCCATGCCCCTCGGCCCGGCCGCCGGTGACGGTGGCCCGGGCGGTGTAGAGAATCTTCGCCATGGTTCAACCCTCACATGACCATCCGCATCCGGCGCACTGGGGGTCCGCCACGGCGCCGGCCTACCCCTGAGCCAGCGGGCGCAGCCGCATCACCCAGGCGTCGGCGCCCTCAGGCTGGTAGTAGCGGCGGCGGATGGCGATCCGCTCGAAGCCGCGGCGGCGGTAGAGCGCGATTGCGGGCCCGTTCCCGGCCCGCACCTCCAGCAGCACCGACGTGGCCTTCAGCCGACGGGCCTGGGCGAGCAGGGCATCCAGCAGAACACCGCCAAGCCCTTGCCCCTGTGCGGCACCGGCCACCGCGATGGTCTGCACGTCGGCCTCCGGGCCGGAGCAGAGCAGCCCGGCATAGCCGAGCAACTGGCCCAGCCGATCCTGAGCGACCACGTACCAGCGGCTCTCCGGGTGGGCCAGCTCGGCCCAGAAGCTCTCCGCCGTCCAGGCGCCGGGCCCGAACAGCGATCGCTCCAGCGGCAACAGGGTCTCGATGTCCCACCAGCGCATCGCCCGCAGCGTGATGCCGGGGGCGGCCGGGACGGGCCATTCGCTCATCGAGCCGGGCGCACCCGCTTGCGCGCCCCCGGCACCTGAGCGTCCGGGCGGCGCAGGTACAACGGTTCCGGTTCGTTCAGGTAAGGCTCTCCGGCCACCGCGAGCCGGGCCAGATCGGCCGCTCCGGGATCCAGCGGCGGCAGCGGCTGGCCCAGGACGTCCGGGTAGAGCAGGGCGCCGCGCCCGGCCACCGGCAGGCCGGAAAACCCGATCTGATCGGCCGGCCCGACCTGCGGCGACCCCTGCCGGATCGGCAACCCGTTGCCCGCCGAGATCCGATAGCGGGCCCAGTACACCTCGCCCCGCCGGGCATCGATCGCGACCAGGAACTCGGGCTCGGACAGGCCCAGCCTGACCGCGCCGGCCGCGACCGCGTCCAGGCTGCACACTCCGGTCACCGGGATGCCCAGCGCCATACCCATCACCCGGGCCGTGGCCAGGCCCACCCTCAGGCCGGTGAACGGGCCGGGGCCGATCCCGGCCGTGATCGCAGTGAGCTGGGCCGGGGTGATGAACAGGCCGGCCAGCAGGCGCTCGATCGCCGGGCTGAGCAGTTCGGCGTGCCGGGGACTGTCCCCGGCATCCAGCTGGCCGAGCACCCGTTGGCCATCGTGCACGGCGACCGAGACCGAGGGGGACGCCGTGTCCAGCGCCAGCAGCAACATGTCCTGACCTGCGCCCGGCTCAGGCGGGGATCGGCAGTACCACGCCGGCCCAGCGCGGCCCGAAGCCGCTGACCTTGACCCCGCGCGGCTCGTCGCCCTCGACCTCGGGATCATCCGGGCCAGCCGCACCGCGGCGGCGTTCCAGCCGGACCTCCAGCCGATCGGAGGCCAGGCCCTCGACCAGGCCCTCGCCCCACTCGACCACGGTGATGGAGTCGGCCAGCGAGGCATCCAGGTCCAGATCGTCGACCTCGGCCAGTGAGTCCAGCCGATAGGCGTCCACATGCACCAGCGCCGGCCCGCCGACCAGCGACGGGTGGACCCGGGCGATCACGAAGGTAGGGCTGGTGATGTCGCCCCGGACCAGCAACCGCGCGCCGATGCCCTGGGTGAGGGTGGTCTTACCCGCTCCCAGGTCACCGGTCAGCACGATCAGATCGCCGGCCTGGAAGGTACTGGCCAGCATGCCGCCGAATTCGCGCATCGCCGCGGCGGAGGGAACGATGCTGCTCATGGTCACCTGGGGCGGGGTGGCGATACCAAGATCAGAGCTGAGATCGGCCCGGTGTGCTCCGCTCATGATCGGCCTCCACTCTCCTCGCGTCGTCCTGGGCGCCGCTGACGGCTCTGCGGCCCCTCATGGCCGGTTCCGCTCTCCCGGCTGTCTGGGCCCTCCCGGCGTTGCCAGCGTGAGCGTATCGGCGTCACGGTCCGGCGTCCCCATCCGCGACGCCGGCCTGAGCGCTGTTGTTCGCCCGCGGCGACGGCGGCACGGCCCAGCAGGGCCTCGATCGCATCGGTG
Organism: uncultured Kineosporia sp.; assembly: GCA_964250315.1. Taxonomy (GTDB): domain Bacteria; phylum Actinomycetota; class Actinomycetes; order Actinomycetales; family Kineosporiaceae; genus CAXUFS01. The sequence continues at coordinate 3,923 of CAXUFS010000234.1, forward strand.
ACCAGCTGTGGGTGTTCGAGCAGGACCAGGTGGCCCGCGCCGGCGATCACCACCTGTTCGGCGCCGGGGATCAGGGCCGCGATCTGCTCCCCGGCCACGGCCGGGATCAGGACATCGTGATCACCGACCACCACCAGCACGTCGTGGCCGGTCATGGCGGCCAGCGCCGCCCGCTTGTCGTGGGTGCCGAAGGTGGGCAGGAAGTCGGAGATCACCTCGACCCGGGTGCGGGCGATCATTTGCGCGGCGAACGACACCAGCTGCCATGGAACCGGCGAGGCGAACGAGTAGCGGCGCACCAGAACGCTTTCCAGGTCACTGCCGAGCCGGCGCCCGCGCGCCACCAGGGCACCCTGCTTGGCCAGCAGCCGGGCCGCGGCCGGAGCGGCGCGGACCGCGAGCCGGCTCAGCCCGGCGAATCCCAGGTCCAC
>CAXUFS010000235.1:0-4343 GCA_964250315.1 uncultured Kineosporia sp.
CGCAGGACTGTTGCCTCCCGCGCAATCCGGCGCTCGTTCGGGAAGGCGAGCCGTCCACCGAGATCGGTGAGCGGAACCCAGGCGACGTCGATCGCCTCGTGGTCGGGATCGTCCTCGATGGTCAGTGATCCGCTGACCGCGACCAGCAGATAGTGATGGACGTGCTTGTGCACCCGTTTGCCGTCGACCGAGAACCAGTAGTCGATGGTGCCCAGTGAATCGACGATCTCGCCAATGATGCCGGTCTCCTCGGCGATCTCCCGGACGGCCGCCTGCTCGGCGGTCTCACCCAGCTCCAGATGACCCTTCGGCCGGCACCACTCCACCCGCCCGGCCCGGGTCAGCCGGGCGATCACCGCAGCCACCGGGGACCGGCCCGACTGGTCCACCACCAGCCCCCCGGCTGAGGTCTCCTCCACGGTCGGCAACGACCGGCGCGGCCCATGCTGCGGCCGGAAGGACGGATGGGGCATGAAGTCACTGTAACTACCCCTGGCCTTCGCATCTGGCACGCTTGTGGCCCGTGCCAGCCGAAGACGTCGCGACCGCTCAGCGCCGGGCCGCCGCGCAGCTGGCGCCGCTGCGCCCGATGCTCGAAGACCTCGGGTCGCGCTTCGCCGCGGCTGGTCATCGGCTGGCTCTGGTCGGTGGCCCGGTGCGGGATGCGCTGCTCGGCCGGCCGATCACCGACCTGGATTTCACCACCGATGCCCGGCCCGAGCAGACCCTGCCGTTACTGGCGCGCTGGGGGGATGCGCACTGGGAGATCGGCCGGGAGTTCGGCACTATCGGCGCCCGCCGGGGCGAGCACGTGGCCGAGGTGACCACCTATCGGTCCGACCAGTACGACCCGGCCTCGCGTCGTCCCCAGGTGCAGTTCGGCGATCGGCTGGACGCCGATCTGGGCCGCCGCGATTTCACCGTCAATGCGATGGCGCTCGAACTGCCGTCACTCAGCTTCGTCGACCCGTTCGGCGGCCTGAACGATCTGACCAGCCGGACTCTGCGCACCCCATCCGCACCGGAGATCTCGTTCAGCGACGACCCGCTGCGGATGCTGCGAGCGGCCCGTTTCAGCGCGCAGCTGGGGCTGCGGGTGCGGCCCGAGGTGGCCGCGGCGATGACCGAGTTGGCGCCCCGGATCGAGATCGTCTCGGCTGAGCGGATTCAGGCCGAGCTGACCAAGCTGATGCTGGCCTCCGGCCCCCGAGCGGGGATCGAGCTGCTGGTCACCACCGGCCTGGCCGAGCTGGTGCTGCCCGAGCTGCCCGCGCTGAAGCTGGAGATCGACGAGCACCACCGGCACAAGGACGTCTACGAGCATTCGCTGATCGTCCTGGAGCAGGCGATCGCGCTGGAGGATGGGCCGGCCGGGCCGGTGCCGGGCCCGGATCTGGTGCTCCGGCTGGCGGCACTGCTGCACGACATCGGCAAGCCCGCGACCCGCCGGTTCGAGCCGGGCGGCGGGGTCAGCTTCCATCATCACGAGGTGGTCGGGGCCAAGCTGGTGGCCAAGCGGCTCAAGGCGCTGCGGTTCGACAAGGACACCGTCGCGCAGGTGGCGCGGCTGACCGAGCTGCACCTGCGGTTCCACGGTTATCGGGATGGCGCCTGGACCGATTCCGCCGTCCGCCGCTACGTCAACGACGCCGGCCCACTGCTGGAAAGACTGAACCGGCTGACCCGCTCGGACTGCACCACCCGCAACCGGCGCAAGGCCGCGCAACTGTCGGCCGCTTACGACGACCTCGAGGACCGGATCGCGCGGCTGCGGGTGGAGGAGGCGGTGGACGCGATCCGCCCCGATCTGGACGGGAACCAGATCATGCGCATCCTCGGCATCGGGCCGGGCCGGGATGTGGGCCGGGCCTGGGCATTCCTCAAGGAGTTGCGCCTGGACCGCGGCCCGCTGCCGGTCGAAGCCGCCACCGAGGAGCTGTTGCGGTGGTGGGAGCTGAACAAGCCGGGCTGAGGTGCTGCCCCGGCGTGTCGATCACCGCTTCGTCGCGCTGAGGGCTGGACTTGATGTAGGTATGAGGGTTTTCTTCACAACCCGTTGGCCGGTGGGGTTGGGTACGCCTAGGCTTGCCGAGCCTCGGGCGAAGGGGCGGGAAAGTGGCGTCTGCCAGACGTTGACTGAGGCTTTGCCCGACAGTGACCGTGCGTGGGCGCATCCGCCGTTGATGGAGGAGATGTTTCGGAGTGCAGACAGGTATCTCCTTCGCTGTCGGCCAGCTCCTTGCCGTGGTGGCACCCAGAACGGTGCTGGTCGTCGATGCACCCACGGACTGGTCGCTGGCGGGGCCGCTGTGGGAACTGGCGCTGGACGACGCACCGGTGGACGAGATCCTGGACGTGCTGATCCGCCGGGGGATCCGGACGGCGCCCAGCTTTGCCGTGGTCCGGGTCGAGAACGACGCGGTCCGTGCGCTGGTCCGCGGAAACGTGCCGGTCTGCTTCGAGCGATCCGGCGAGCCGGTCCGGCTGGATGCCACCGGAGCCACGAGCTGGCTGGAAGGACTGATCTCCGGCGCACGCCGGGTGCTGGTGGGCGATGTGGATCCGAACACGCCGATGCCCTATCTGGTCTCCACCGGGGTGGTGCTGGTGTCCGGCCTGGCTCTGCCCACTGGGGCGGACCTGTCGCAGGAGGCTGAGCCACAGGCCGGGGTGTCTGGTGAACTGGCGGCCAGTGGTTCCGATCAGGGTGGCTCTGAGCAGGGTGGCTCTGAGCAGGGTGGGGCCGATCAGGGTGGTGCCGATCAGGCGGCCGGCGACCGGGACGACCACGACCTGGAGGACGACGACCCGGGTGGCGGCTGGGACGGCGGCAGCGGCGGCCGTCCGGCTGGCGTTCCCCCCGTCTACCCGGTTCCGGCGTCCGCGGGTCCGGCCCGGGTGGTTGATCTGACGCGCAGCGCCGCCCCGGTGGCCGTGCCGGCTGGGGTGGGAGCCGAAGGCGCGTACGCCGGGATGAACGGCCACGCTCCGGCGGTCCTCGCGCAGCCGCCCGGAGGGCCAGACGTCGATGAGCCGGAATCGTCCACCGCCACGGGCCAGGAGCAGGCGGAGCTGAACGTCGCCGAAGCCGAGGCGGAGCCGGACCTCGCCGAAGCCGAGGCGGAGCCAGCCGGGGACGCCGAAGTTGAGCCCGAATCACCCGCTGAGGAGCGGGCCGCCGGGGTCAGTGAGGACGTTCCTGAGGCCGGTACGCAAGTCCCAGCCGAAGCAGCCGAACCAGCCGAACCAGCCGAACCAGCCGAGTTGACGGCGAAGACTCCGGAACCGGTGAGTCAGGCCGGCCCCGCGAGTTCTCCTGATCAGCCAGCATTGCCCGCAGCCGAGCAGTTTCCGGTCTCGTATCCTCACTCGGCCAAGGCCGAACCCGGCGTCAGCGAAACTGAAGTCGATGACCTTGAAGCCAGCGACAGCGAGGCCGGCGAGAGCGGCACCAGCGAAACCGACACCAGCGAAACCGACGCGGTGCCGCCCGAGCAAGTGCAACTTGAGGCCTCCGACAGCGAGCCCGAACCTGAAATCACGGCAGAACCGGCCCAGGACCAGCCCGTCGCATCGCCGGACCAGCCGGTCGATCACGTCGATCAAGCGGCAGTCGAGGCCGATGAGGCCGGTCGGGCCGATCCGTTCGCCCCGCCATCCGGGTACCGGTTCAGTGATCAGTTCAGCAACTACGGGGACAGCTACCACAACGGATACGACCCGTCGTTCGAGGAGCTGATCAGCAGTTCGTCCGCCGGCGATGAACCCAGGCCGTTCGCTCAGTCTGAGCCGGGGCCGGTGGATGAGCCGCCGCAGGTCGTGGTCGATTCGTCTGACCTGTTGGTCGGTGCCGTCCCGGAAGGACCCAGCCCGGCCGATCTGCCCAACCTCGACCCGCCTGCGGTGTCGCTGCCGCTCACCCCATCAATCGGGGACGGTGACTCCGCCACGCTCACCCCGGGGGCGATGCCCCAGCAGGCGGAACCGGCCGATTCACCGCGGACCGGCGTCGGCCTGCCGCCGCCCTGGCAGCCTCCGGCTCCGGACCAGCGGGTCAACGGCAACGGCTACGGCAACGGCAACGCCCCGGGCTATCGGGACCCGTTCGCTCCGCCGGTCTCCCGTTCCGGCAATGGCGATGAGCCGCAGAATCCGCCGTCCTACTACAGCCGTCCCTGGGATGATCCCGGCCAGTCCGCCACCCCGGGGCAGAGCGAGACCGATGATCTCGCGGGGTCCGAATCGGAGGCCAACCGCGAGCTGCCTTACCGGGTGCGCGGCGAGTCCCTGCGGCCGGAGCAGCGTGAACCGCTGCGCAGCCCGGCCGAACCCACCGGCTACAC
>CAXUFS010000236.1:0-4312 GCA_964250315.1 uncultured Kineosporia sp.
GTCCAGCTCGACCTGGGCGGCGTCGTAGTCCTCGGCCGCCTGACTGAGGGCGAGGTCGGCGGCGTCCACCCGGGCCGCGGACGCGCTCAGGGTGGCCTGGATCTGATTGACGTCGGTCAGCGCCTGCGCCGCCCGGCGCTTGGCTTGGCGCACCTGATCAGCGCTCGGGTAGACCGGATTGGCCCGGAGGGCGGCGGCCGGATCGGCCCGGGGACCGGCCAGGGCCGGCGAGGCGGGCTGAATGCCGGTGACCAGGACGGCGCACGCCGCCAGCACCGCACCCGTGCCTGCTCGTCGCATCCGCTCCAGCTCCTCGGTCGTCCGGCATCAGCGTGACGCGCGATCCGGCATAACCTCAACCTAAAGTCGAAGGTTAGCGTTAGATCGTTGTGCGGCACAGCCCTGTCCCGGACTGCTCGGCGGCTCAGCCCGCCACCTGAAGCGTTGCTCGCGGCCGGATCCCGGGGATCACTCGGTGCAGAGTTCGACCAAGAAGCCGAGCATGGCGGCCACCTCGTCGGGCGATCCGAGCCGGTACCGCGCCACGGTCTCGCCGCTGCCCACCCGCACCGAGACATCACCCATCTCACCGTTCAGCACCGCGAACGCCCGCTCGTCGGTGGCGTCGTCGCCGGCGTACAGCACCGCCTCGGCCCCCAGATGCTGCCGCAGTTCCCTGATCGCGGTGCCCTTGGTGACGTCGACCACGGACAGCTCGACCACTTCCTTGCCCTTGGTCAGCTGGATGCCGGGCCAGCTGGCCGGCCCGTCCATCGCCGCGATGGTGGCCCGGGCGGCCACCGACCGATCGGCCTGCCGGGTGTGCAGCACCGCACCGGCCGGTTTCACCTCGACCCGGGTCCCCTCGAACTCGGCACTGATCCGGTTCAGCTCAGATGTCAAGCCCTGCAACAGTTTCAGCGCAGCCTCGTCCACCGGGACCAACTGATCGCCGTTGCCGCCCGGATCACTGATCTCGGCCCCGTGGCTGCCGATCAGGACGGTGCCCGGCGGCGGGTCAGCGACCGCCCGCAGATCAGCCAGCGTCCGCCCGGACACCAGCGCGACCCGGATTTCCGGCAGGCCGGTGAGAACAGCCAGATGCTCCTGCGACTGCCGCAACATCCGGGCGGTGTCCGGCTGCGAAACGATCGGCGCCAGGACGCCGTCGAAGTCCAGGGCGATCAGCAGCCGGGATCGCATCGCGAAACCCTCCAGCGCACCCACCAGGTCGGCCGGAAGGGTGCTCGGCACCGCCGACGAGCCCCGCCGGAACACCGCCCGGCCGCGCACCGGTGCCGGTTGCGGGATGGCCGGGGGCCGGTCCTGGTCCGGCGCCGACCCGGCCACCTGCAGGAAGGTGGCGGCCCAGCGAGCGACATCGTGCTCGAACACCCGCCGGCGCATGGCCCGCATCCGCCGTTGTGCGTCCTTGGGCTGGACCTGCGCCGCGCGCATGATGGCCGCCTTCACGCCGTCGATGTCGTGCGGGTTGATCAGGAACGACTGCGGCAGCTCGATCGCCGCGCCGGCGAACTCGCTCAGCACCAGCGCGCCGCGCTCGTCCGGGCGGCTGGCCACGTATTCCTTGGCGACCAGGTTCATGCCATCGCGCAGCGCCGTGACCAGCAGCACGTCGGCGGCCAGATACATCGCGGCCAGCTCCGTGCGGTCGTAGGCCTGATGCAGGTAATGGACGGCCGGATGCCCGATCCGGCCATGATCACCGTTGATCCGCCCGACCGTCTCCTCGACCTCCTGGCGCAGTTGCAGATACTCCTCCACCCGCTCCCGGCTCGGCGTGGCCACCTGCACCAGCACCGCCCGCTCGGCGGTCAGCTGGCCGTCCTCGAGCAACTCCTCGACGGCCTTCAGCCGGTGCAGGATTCCCTTGGTGTAGTCCAGCCGGTCCACCCCGAGTAGCACGATCTCCGGGTCGCCCAGCTCGCGCCGGATCTCTCGGGCCCGCTCCTGGGTGGCCGGATCGCGGGCCAGCTCATCGGCGGCCTTCGCATCGATCGAGATCGGGAACGCGGCCGCGCGCACCTCCCGCCGGGGATGGCTCTGCGCGCTGCCGAACCGCTCCTCGTCGGGCAGCTGCACCAGTCCGCGCCGGGTGGTCAGGCCGTTGCGCCGGCAGGCGCGCAGGAAGTTGCCCGCATCGGCCGGGCGCTGGAAGCCGAGCTGGTCAGCCCCGAGCAGGCCCTCCAGCACGGCCCGGCGCCAGGGCAGCTGGGCGAAGATCTCATAGGGCGGGAAGGGGATGTGGTTGAAGAACGCGATCCGCAGGTCCGGGCGCAACTGACGCAGGAACTGCGGGACCAGCTGGAGCTGGTAGTCCTGCACCCAGACCAGCGCGCCGTCGCCGGCCTGCTGAGCCGCCGCCTCGGCGAACCGGTGGTTGACCTTGACGTAAGCGTCCCACCAGCTGCGGTGGAACTGAGGCGGTACCACGACGTCGTGGTACAGCGGCCACAGAGTGCCGTTGGACATGCCCTCGTAGAAGTCCTGGACCTCTTCCTCGTCCAGCGGCACCGGGATCAGCCGGATGCCGCGGGCATCGAAGGGCTCCGGCGCTTCGCCGGGCGAGCCGGTCCAGCCCACCCAGGCACCGGAATTGCTGCGCATCACCGGCTCCAGCGCGGCCACCAGGCCACCGGGGCTGGGCTGCCAGCTCACCGTGCCGTCCGGGCCCTCCCGGCGATCCACCGGCAGCCGGTTGGCCACCACGACCAGGTCATGCTCCGTCACCGGCTGGCCTCCTGATCGGTCTCATCTTCGGCCCACCCGGCGAACGGTGATCCGGCTCGTCTGTGTGACCAGCCTAGGGCCACCGGCCCGGCCACCCGGCGGCGACCAGCCCGGCCACCCCGGTGGCGAGACCTGCGGGCCGGGCGTAGTAGACAGAGGCATGACTGAGCCAGCTCAACCATCAGTGGCACTGCTGGGCCTGGGCACGATGGGCGCGGCGATGGCCAGGAACATCGCCGCCGCTGGTCTGCCGCTGACGGTGTGGAACCGGACCCGGGCGCGGGCGGAGCCGCTGAAGGACGCCGGAGCGCGAGTGGCGCCCACGGCGGCCGAGGCGGTGGACGGCGCCGACGTCGTGATCACCATGTTGTTCGATACGGACAGCGTGGCCTGTGTGATCGAGGACGCCGCTGCCAACCTCGCTCCGGGCACGATCTGGGCGCAGATGAGCACGGTCGGAGTGGCGGGCACTCAGCGGCTGGCCCGGCTGGCCGGCAAGCACGACCTGGTTCTGGTCGACGCGCCGGTGCTGGGTACCAAGAAGCCGGCGCAGGACGGCGCCCTGGTGGTGCTGGCCTCTGGGCCGGACGGCACGCAGGCGGCCCTGACCCCGGTGTTCGATGCGCTCGGCCAGCGCACGATCTGGCTGGGTGAGGCCGGGAACGGCTCCAAGCTCAAGCTGGTGGCCAACGGCTGGGTGCTCACCTTGCTGGACGGCGTGGCCCAGAGCCTGCGGATGGCGCAGGCTTTCGGCCTGGATCCGGAGTTGTTCCTGGAGGCCGTGAAGGGTGGCGCGATGGACGCGCCGTACATCGGCCTGAAGGCCAGCGCGATGCTGGCCAGCCGGTACGACCCGGCCTTCGCGTTGTCCGGCGCGGCCAAGGACGCCGCCCTGATCGACGAAGCGGCCCAGGCGGCCGGCGCCGCGCCCGAGTTCGTGCAGGTCGTCCGCAGGCATCTCGAGGAGGCGGTCGAGCAGGGCCATGGCGACAAGGACATGTCAGCGGTCTACCTGGTGGTGCCGCCCATCTCCTGACCACCTCCCAGCCGTAGGGTGCAGGCTGTGAGCAACGCCCTGTCCGCTGTTCTGATCACGGTCAGCTTGCTGATCGCGGCCTGGAGCATCGTGCTGGCGGTGCTCGACCGGCGGCCCGGCGATTGGATCGTCTATGCGCTCGGGGGGCTGGAGCTGCTGCTGCTGGCGCAACTGGTGGTGGCGATCGTGGAGTTGGTCTCGGGTCGACATCCGGCCAGCACGGCGACCTTCGTGGCCTACGCGGTGGGGGCGTTGCTGGTCGCTCCGGCTGGGCTGTTGTGGTCGCTGGCCGAGCGGTCGCGGTCCAGCACGCTGGTGATCACGGTGGCCTGCCTGGCGTTGCCGGTGATGACCGTGCGGATGCTGCAGATGTGGAGCGTCCGTGGCTGAGACCGGGGCCCATTCGCAGCGCCCGCCGGCCCGCACGGGTGGCGCTGACCGGCGGACCAGCGGGCCGGGGCGGCTGCTGGTCGCGGTGTACGCCCTCTTCGCGCTGGCCGCGACGTCGCGGGCCGCGGTACAGAT
>CAXUFS010000237.1:0-3045 GCA_964250315.1 uncultured Kineosporia sp.
GTGGCCGTGGCCGGGGTTCGTCGCCGTCCCGGCGCAAGACGCTGCCCCCCGGCGTCCCCCAACCCAGCTGGGGACCGCACGAGGACGATCCCCGGACCGGGGACGCCGATGGCGCATGACCTCCAGCTGTTCGCTGAGATCGTGCTGCGGGCGGCGGCCGTGCTGGCCGCCTTCCTGTTGCTGCCGCTGCTGGTCGGCCAGACCGAGCACAAGGTGATGGCGCACATGCAGGGACGGCTGGGACCCATGTACGCGGGTGGTTTTCACGGCTGGGCTCAGCTGGTCGCAGACGGTGTCAAGTTCGTCCAGAAGGAGGACGTCGTGCCCGCGGCGGCCGACCGGGCCGTGTTCCGGCTGGCGCCAGCGGTGGCGCTGGTGCCGTATCTGGTTGCCCTGTCGGCGATTCCGTTGTCGGCCGGCCTGGTTGCGGCCGATCTGGATGCCGGCCTGCTCTTCGTGCTGGCGGCGTCCGGGATCGCCGTGCTGGGCATCCTGATGGCCGGCTGGTCGAGCGGCAACAAGTACGCCCTGCTGGGAGCGATGCGGTCGGCCGCGCAGCTGCTGGCCTACGAACTGCCGCTGGTGCTGGCCGCGACCAGCGTGGCGATGGCCGCCGGGACGCTGTCGCTGACTGGCATCGTCATCGCCTGGCAGCCGTGGTGGCTGATCTGGCAGGCGCCGGCCGCGATGGTCTTCCTGGTCGGCGGCCTGGCCGAGGTGCAGCGCCCGCCGTTCGATATGCCACTGGCCGACTCAGAGCTGGTCGTCGGGCCGTACACCGAATACACCGGGCTGCGGTTCGCGCTGTTCCTGCTGGCCGAGTACGCCGGGATCGTGGTTCTCTCGGCGCTGACCGCGGTGATGTTCCTCGGCGGCTGGCGTGGACCCGGCCCGGGAGCGCTCGGCCCGCTGTACACCCTGCTCAAGGCCGGACTGATCGCCCTACTGGTGATCTGGGTGCGGGTGAGCTGGCCCCGGCTGCGGGAGGATCAGCTGCAGCGCCTGGCCTGGCTGGTCCTGGTCCCGGTCAGCCTCGCTCAGCTGGCGCTGACTGCTGTGGTCGTCGTCTCCCGCTGAACGCCTCGCCGTTCTTCCCGCCCGGGTGCAGCACTCAGATCTCGATCGGCTGCCACAATTCGATTGGGTTCCCCTCAGGGTCGTGGATCCGCGCGAACCGGCCGTTCGGATACAACTCGGCGTCCACCTCCACGTCGATCTCAGCCGCTCGTAGCTGCAGCACCATGGCGTCGAGGTTGCGGACCCGGAAATTGACCATCCACTGCTGCTGGGGACGACCGAAATGGTCGCTGCCAGCGTCGAACGCGGCGAACACGGTCGGCCCGGCCTGTTGATACCACGACTCCTCGTCGTAGGTCAGGGGCACCCGGGTCACCCCGAGGTGCCGCTCGTACCAGGCAGCCAGGCCCTCCGGGTCCTTGCTGCGGAAGAACACGCCGCCGATCCCAGTCACGCGTTCCACTCAGCGTTTCTCCTTCCCGCCTGACCCCCTCCGTCCGGCGTGCGAAGGAAGTCAGGTGGGCGAATCTTGCCAGAACGCAGGCGCTGCGCGTGTTGTCCCCAGGATCAGCCGCCGGGGTGAGCCTGCTGGGTCAGCCGAGCGAGTTGTCGGCGGCCAGATCCTGGTCCAGGCCCTTCAGCTCGTTCTCCGCCTCGTTCACCGCCGCTTGGATGCTCTGCAGTGTCTGTTCGGCGTCTGGCTGCGCGGCCGAACCCGGTGCGGGTGCCGGTGACTGGGAGGAGACCGGCGAATCGGGCGGCGGAGAGCCACCCTGATCGTCCGGGTGGCCGCAGCCGCTCAGCACCAGGCCGACGAGGAGCAGCGCAGCCGTGCTCAGACCGGCCCGTGCTCCGGCCCGTGCTCCGGCCCGGCGCTCCGCCACGACGGTCACGAACCCGATGACGGCGCCGGGGCGGACGATGAACTGCTCGGCTGAGGCAGATCCAGGGTCGCGCACTCGCTCTTGGCCTGGGCCAGCTTGGTCGTCACCTGCGGCAAGCGGGCCAGCCGCTTCTGCCGCCGGTCGATCACCCGATCGAGCTTCCGGGCGACGCGATCGTGGTTGCTCTTGTCGGCCTGCTCCTGCTTGGCCTGCAGCCACTTGATCGACCCTTTGGTGCTGGCGTCGCCGGACAACCGGGCCTGCGCCTTGCCGACCCGAACGGTCAGCTGGGGCACCCGATGGCAGAACGAGGTCACCCGCTGCTCGAGCACACCGCCGGGGGGCAGCGTGATGCTGGAGTCCGAAGCGGAGGCGACAGTCACTCCGCCGGCCACCAGCCCGGCGGACAGTGCGGTCGCGGTGATGGCCGTGAACAGGCCCATGATCTTCTCCTGCGGTAGTCGGTCGATGAAGGTTCTCCTCACGCGGGCCTGCTCGGCAGCGCCGAGGAAGAACCCGCAGCAGGAACACTGCCGGCTCCTGGTGGCCGCGGAGTTCGCGAATTGTTCGGGCAATGTACGAAGTTCGGGATCAGGCCGAGCTCACTCGGTGGGCAGTACCACGGCGAAAGTGACCCCACCGGCCGGGGATGGCGTGGCCACCGCCTGGCCCCCCAGCCGCCGGGCCAGCTCGCCGACCAGAGCCAGGCCCAGACCGCTGCCGACCGGGCGATCACCGCGATAGCGCTCGGTCAGGCGCCCGCGTTCGAAGGCCACCGTCATGTCCTGCTGGCTCAATCCGGGCCCGTCGTCGCTCACGCTCACCCAGGCCCGGGTGGCATCGCTTCCGCAGCCGAGAATCAGGTGTGAACCTGGCGTCAGCACGCGTAGGGCGTTGTCGGCCAGCGCATCCACCGCTTGCCGCAGTCGTTCGGCGTCCGTGGTCACCGGCACCGGACCCTCGGGCACCTGGATGTCGAGCCGTACGCCGGAGGCAGCCGCGCGCGGGCGCCAGGCCAGTTCCGCGCCGCGTACCAGTTCGGCCAGGTCGGCTGGGGCCGGCTCGAGCCGGAAGTCGTCGGCCTCCATCCGGGCCAGCGCCAGCAGATCCTCCGGCTTGGTGGACGGGCCGACTTTCATCCCGA
>CAXUFS010000237.1:3055-4310 GCA_964250315.1 uncultured Kineosporia sp.
CCCCCCCCCCCCGCCCCCCCCCCCCCCCCCCCGGCGCCCGCCCCCCCCCCGCCGCGGTCCGGATCACTTCAGCGGCCGGGCGCACCTCGGCCCCGTTCAGTTCGCCGTCGGCCAGCCCCTCGGCGTAGCCGGCCACCGCGGTCAGCGGAGTACGCAGTTCGTGCGAGACGTTCATCAGGAACCGCCGCTGCCGGGCCTCGCTGGTCTCCAGTGCTTCGGCCAGCCCATTCAAAGCTGTTGCCAGCTCTGCGATCTCAGCCGGTCCTTCGACTGGCGCCCGGACGTCGCGATCCCCGGCCGAGAGCCGGCGGGCGGTGAAGACCAGCCCGGACAGTGGTTGAGCCAGGTGCCGGGCCATCAGCCATCCGGCCAGCCCGCCGCCCAGCAGTCCCAGCAGCAGCGGGAGGACCAGCCGGCGGCGGGTGATGGAGTTCTCCACCACCGCCTTGTCCTCCGGCTGGGCCAGCAGGACCACGTCGGAACCGGCCAGGCGTCCCTCGATCAGCCAGGTCTGGCCGCCCTGGGATGTCGTGCGGGACACCTGCCCGGTGCTGCTCGAAGTGGCCAGATCACTGGCCCGGAACGGCTGCGGAAGGGCGGGCGCTGGATCGGTGCCGTCGGCGACGAACAGCGAGATCTGGCGCCGGCCTAGTTGGTGGGTCAGGGCGTTGGTCCGGACCTGCTGACGGTGCAGCCTCAGCCGGGCCAGGTCCTCCACCGTGCCGGCCACGATGTCGGCGTCACGGCCCAGTGCCGTGTGGGCGCCCTGGGTGGCGCCCTGCCGGAACAGTCCGACCATCGCGATCCCGGTCACCAGCACACTGGCCAGCGCCACCAGCGCCACCGTCACCATCAGGCGCCGGCTCAGGCTGGTGGACGGTGGCGGTGCCGCTGGACCGGTGGCCCGGCCGGGTTGCCGAAGCAGGCTCAGTTCCGGTGCGGGAGGAGAGCTGACCGGGTTCACGGCTGCACTGCGTAGCCGACGCCGCGGACGGTGCGAAGCTGGGCCGCGTCGCCAAGTTTGGCTCGCAACTGAGCGATGTGGACGTCGACCGTGCGGGTCGCGGTTCCGGCCGGGTAACCCCAGACCTCGGTGAGCAGCTCATCTCGCGGGCAGACCCGGCCCGGCTGGTTCATCAGGTGGTGCAGCAGGTCGAACTCGGTGGTGGTCAGGTCGATCGGGGTATCGCCGGCCCGGACCAGCCGGGTGGCCGGATCGAGGCTGAGCCGGCCGACGTGGAGCGGCCGGCTCAGC
>CAXUFS010000238.1:0-4281 GCA_964250315.1 uncultured Kineosporia sp.
CGAGGTCTTACCGTTGGTCCCGGTGACGTGCACGACCTCGAAGGCACGCTGGGGATCGCCCAGCAACCGGCACACAGCGGCGATCCGGTCCAGGGTGGGCACGATGTCATGCTCGGGATTGCGAGCCAGGATCTCGCGGTACACCTCTTGCAGCCGGGCCAGGCCGGCGGACTGCTCGGCCGCGCGAAGCTGATCGCGCTGCGGGCCATGCCCCTGCATGCGGGTCACGTGATCTCCAGGTCCGGTTCGGTCATCGGCAGGTCGAACCTATCCCGGCCTCAAGCGCGGACCGGACGCTGCCGACGCCAGTGCGGTGAACGAGGATCACCAGCCCGGCTACGACTACTTCGTCTCGTCCCCGCAGGCCAGTGCGTTCCGGCCAGTGCAGCCCTCCGGTGCGGCCGACTCCGGCTGGGCACTCAATTCGGCCCAGTTCCGCCCGGCGCCGCAGCTGTGGCGGTTGCCGGGCTGGGCGAACGTGGTGATCGCCACCATCGCCGTGCTGCTGCTGGCCGGGCTGGGCGCGGCCGTTGCGATTCCCGCCGTCCAGCGACACGGCCTGACCAAGCAGTTCGAGGTGACCTCGATCGCCCTGCCGGCCACATTCAACGGCCTGCGCGCGGCTCGCTCGGGGTTGGTGGAGCAGGAACTGGCTTCGGTCTCGGCCGGCTATGCACAGACCACGACCCGGATCTACGGCAAGGACAGTCTCAGCCTTATCATGATCATGGCTTTCCGGCCGCGGGAAGCACTGGCTCAGCAGGACCAGGTCGCGGCCCGGATCGAACTGGTGAAGAAGCTGAGTGAAGGCACCGCCGGGCCCCGGCTCAGGCTGACCCCGGCCAGTCCGGGGCCGCTCGGGGGCTACTTCGGCTGCGGCAAGGTGGCACCGGCCACGGTGTGCCTCGGCTCTGACCCGGGTTCGGTGATCGCCATCGTGCTGGGTCCAGCGGTGTCCCAGCCGGAATCGGTCGCCCTCACTGCCCGTCAGGCCAGCGTCCACCGCACAGCCTGACCGTTCGGCGCCCGGCCCTAGGCAGACTTGTCGCGGCGCTCGCGGGACTTGCGGATCGGGGCCTCACGGGGCACCAGGGTCGGGTTCACATTCTCCAGCACGACCTCGCGGTTGACCACGCAGCGGGCGACGTCGTCGCGGCTGGGGACGTCGAACATCACCGGCAGCAGCACCTCTTCGACGATCGCCCGCAGACCGCGGGCGCCGGTGCCGCGCAGAATGGCCTGGTCAGCGATCGCCTCCAGCGCGTCCTCGGTGAACTCCAGTTCCACATTGTCGATTTCGAACATCCGCTGGTACTGCTTCACCAGCGCGTTCTTCGGCTGGGTCAGGATGTTGACCAGCGCGTCCCGGTCCAGGTTCGACACCGTGGTGATCACCGGCAGGCGGCCGATGAACTCGGGGATCAGGCCGAACTTGAGCAGGTCCTCGGGCATCACGTCGGCGTAGCTGTCCTCGTTGCGCGCCGTGTGCAGCGGCGCGCCGAAGCCGATGCCGCGCTTGCCCGCCCGGGACTGGATGATCTGTTCCAGCCCGGCGAAAGCGCCGCCGACGATGAACAGCACGTTGGTGGTGTCGATCTGGATGAACTCCTGGTGCGGGTGCTTGCGGCCACCCTGTGGTGGCACGCTCGCGGTGGTGCCTTCCAGGATCTTCAGCAGCGCCTGCTGCACGCCCTCGCCGGACACGTCCCGGGTGATCGACGGGTTCTCCGACTTGCGGGCGATCTTGTCGACCTCGTCGATGTAGATGATCCCGGTCTCGGCCTTCTTGACGTCGTAGTCCGCCGCCTGGATCAGCTTGAGCAGGATGTTCTCGACGTCCTCGCCGACGTAGCCGGCCTCGGTCAGCGCGGTGGCGTCGGCGATCGCGAACGGCACGTTCAGCATCTTGGCCAGGGTCTGGGCCAGGTAGGTCTTGCCGCAACCGGTCGGCCCGATCAGCAGGATGTTGGACTTGGCGATCTCGACCGGCTCGTCGTTACGCCGGCCTGGCTCGCCGGCCTGGATCCGCTTGTAGTGGTTGTAGACGGCGACGGCCAGCGACTTCTTGGCCGGCTCCTGGCCCACCACATACTGCTCGAGGAATTCGAAGATCTCTTTGGGCTTGGGCAGCTCGACCAGGCCGAGTTCGCTGGCTTCAGCCAGCTCCTCCTCGATGATCTCGTTGCACAGGTCGATGCACTCGTCGCAGATGTAGACGCCGGGCCCGGCGATGAGCTTCTTGACCTGCTTCTGGCTCTTACCGCAGAACGAGCATTTCAGCAGGTCACCACCGTCGCCGATGCGAGCCACGCGCTGTCCTTCCTCCGGGGGGCGGGAGACGCGGCCTGCGCCTGGCGAGGCCCCACCCCATTCAACGCCACGTGATCGCCGCTGTCAGCCGCGACCCGCCTATTGGATTGTTCGTTCGCGCAGGTTCAGCGCCTTCATGTCCACTTCACGACTGGATCTGTTCGTTCGCGATGGTTCGGTGCTCTCGTACTCGTTCGCGGTGGTCAGATCGCTGCGGTCGCGCTGGGAATGGCCTTGCGGCTGCCCAGCACCTGGTCCACCAGTCCGTACTCCAGAGCCTGGTTCGCGGTCAGGATCTTGTCCCGCTCGATGTCCTTCTTGACCTGTTCGAGATCGCGGTTGGAATGTAGCGCGATCGTCTCCTCCAGCCAGTTGCGCATCCGGAGGACTTCGTTGGCCTGGATCTCGATGTCCGAGGCCTGGCCGTAGTCACCACCGGCCATGGCCGGCTGGTGGATCAGCACCCGGGCGTTCTGCAGCGCCAGCCGCTTGCCCTTGGCCCCCGCCGCCAGCAGCACGGCGGCGGCCGAGGCCGCCTGTCCCAGGCACACGGTCTGGATGTCGGGCTTGACGTACTGCATGGTGTCGTAGATCGCGGTCAGGGCGGTGAAGGATCCGCCCGGCGAGTTGATGTACATGGTGATGTCACGGTCGGGATCCTGGCTTTCGAGCACCAGGAGCTGGGCCATCACGTCGTCCGCGGAGGCGTCGTCCACCTGCACCCCGAGGAAGATGATCCGGTCCTCGAACAGCTTGGTGTACGGGTCGAGACGCTTGAAGCCGTACGCCGTGCGCTCCTCGAACTGCGGAAGCACGTAGCGGCTGGTGGGCGAATTCATCGATTGACTCCTGGGGCAGGACGGGACGATTGGTCTGGGCGCGTAACGAGGTCAGGCACCGGTACCGCCGCCGCCGCTGACGTCGCGGGCGGAGCGGACGACGTGGTCGACGATGCCGTACTCCTGCGCTTCGCCGGCGGTGAACCAGCGGTCACGGTCGGAGTCCCGCTCGATGGTCTCCACCGACTGGCCGGTCTGCTGAGCGATTAGCTCGGCCATCTGCTTCTTTATGTGCAGGATCTGCTCGGCCTGGATCTTGATGTCGGTCGCGGTGCCACCGATGCCACCCAGTGGCTGGTGCATCATCACCCGGGCGTGCGGCAGCGCGTAGCGCTTGCCCTTGGCGCCGGCCGTGAGCAGGAACTGGCCCATCGAGGCGGCCAAACCCATGGCCAGGGTGGCCACATCGCAGGACACGAACTGCATGGTGTCGTAGATGGCCATTCCGGCCGTGACCGAACCGCCCGGAGAGTTGATGTAGAGGAAGATGTCCTTGTCCGGATCATCGGCGGCCAGCAGCAGCATCTGCGCGCAGATCGCGTTCGAGTTGTCATCCCGCACCTCGGAACCGAGGAAGAGGATCCGGTCCTTCAGCAGCCGGCTGTAGATCGCGTCCTCGTACCCCATCGGAGACGCGGTTCGCGCGGCGGGTCCTTCCAGCCGAACCGGCTCGAATGCGGGGACGCCTCCATCAGCTGGCACCAGCAATTGGCTCACGATGTCGCTTCCCTTGCTTCGTCGGGTCATCTGGCATCCCGGAGGTGACCGGGGGTACCGGGTGGCTGCCCGGTGTCTCGACACTAACGCCCGTGAGCTCCGGCAATCCTCCCTATCCGAGCCTTGTTCGCTGTGGGCGCAGGGCAGATCACTGAGCGGTCAATTGGCTGGCCAGACAACAAAACGCCGGTTCTGCTCAGCGCAGAATTGGCATCTTGTTTGCCCAGCCAATACAGCCCAGCTACCGGAACAGCGGCCCGGTCAGAAGGTGGGCAGGGCCGTCGGATCCGATGCAGCCGGGGAGTTGCCCGTAGCGGCGCGCCGATCCTCCGAAGCGACGGCGGCAGCCGCCGGTTCGCCGTCCCCGGCGTCGCTGGCCTCGTCGGTGCCGGTCCCGCCGCCCAGCGCGGCCGCG
>CAXUFS010000239.1:0-3697 GCA_964250315.1 uncultured Kineosporia sp.
GGCCGAACTGGCCGATGAGATCGATGAAGCGGAGGCCGACGCCGAGGACGACGAGTCCAGGGAAGGCCCACGCCGGCGCAGGCGGCGTGGTGCCGTGACCGGCTCGGGGGCCTGGAACAGGGGCATGGCGATGGCCGGGCCAGAGGACTCCACGGCCACAGTGGCCGGGTCGGCGGACGGCGCAGAGACCGGGGCGGCGGGTGCTTCTGAGCCTGCCTCAGCCGGGATCTCAGCAGGCGTCTCAATGGGCTCACCGGTGTCACTGGGCGCAGCCGCGCTCCGGCGGCGGCGCCGGACACTTTTCACCGGAGCGGCGGCAGCTTCGGGATCTGGCCTGACCTCCGGCACCGGCACGCCGCGGGCCGCCTCGACCGCAGGCTCGATCCCGTCGACTGTGGGCCCGGCCATCTGGACTGCGGGTTCGGCTGCCTTGGCGGTGCGCTTGCGCGGCGTCCGGGTGCGCTTGGCCGGCTGTGCTTCCTCGGCGGCATCGCTGCCATCCAAGGCCGAACCGCCCGGCTCGGCGGGGTCAGTTGACTCAGCCGGCTCAGCTGCTTCAGCGGCTCGCGTCCGGGCTCGGCTGGCCCGCTTACGCGGAGTGCGCGCCGGTGCCGGTCCGCCTGGTTCTTCGGCAGGCGCCGTTGCCGGTTCGATCGATCCGGCCGGTTCGCCCCCTGGCTCGGTCACCGGCTCATCTCGGTCTTCGTCCAGCGCCACGGGCGTTCTCCCGTTCCAAACCCCGGGCTCCGATCACACCGAAGTCGGGGCCGCGCGGGGCCTTCTCGTCAGGTCGCCAGATCGTCTGACCCAGCGGAAGCCGTTGTGCTACGCCCATCCACGGCAGCCAGCGGATCGGCCACCGAACCATGTAACTCGTCGAGTGGCCCCTGCGCCAGCCGCGTCATCGAAGGCGATGACGGAGGCGCGAAGCCGGCCACTACGTGAAGCGCGGTCAGGATGTCGTCGGGGCGTACGGCCGGTGTGGTGTGCCGTACGACCAGTTGCAGTATCGCACAGGCGGGTGCCGTACTTGATGCCGCAACTGCGACGGCCGCTGTATCGATCGGCTCAATGTCGAGCCGGATGATCGCCTGGCGCGCGTCGAAGGTGCGCAGACCGGACTTGGTCATCCTCTGCACGTCGACCCGATCGGCCTTCATCAGCAGATCGGCTGCGGCCCGGACCTCCGCCTGGATATCCGCCTGCTCCGGCCCGACCGCACCTGGAATCCCAATCCGCCAGACCGAGGCTTCCAGCCGGTCGGCCAGACCAGAGCCTTGGGCCTCGACCGCGCGCACAACGTCCAGGCCGTCCGGCAGAGCGGCGTCCAGGGCGGCCCGGATCTGCTCGGGATCGCAGCGACGGGCCAGCGCGATCTCCAGGTACTCCGCCTCACTGGCCGCGCCGGTGGCCGCCGCCCCGGCATAGGAGACCCGTGGATGCGGGCTGAATCCGGCCGAGTACGCCATCGGCACCGCACAGCGTCGCAGTGCCCGCTCGAAGGCCCGCTGGAAGTCGCGGTGACTGGCGAAACGCAGCCGCCCGCGCTTGGCGTAGTGCACGCGGATCCGCTGCACCGCTGGCGGCGGAGGCGGACCTTCCGGGCTGCGGGCCACCACTCGAATCTACTTCAGCCAGACCGCGCGGCGGATCAGCGGATCGGTTCAGCGATCACCACGATGTTGTCCCGATAGTGATGGGCCTTGCGATCGAACGGGCCGCCACAGGTAATCAGCACCAGCCGCTGGGACACGTCCTGCGCGAACGCGCCGGTTTCGGCCGCCAGCCGGGCCTTGAGAATCTGCTGCACCCGGGTGACCCGGTACTGCTGCTGAACGCCCGGGTGGGATCCCTTCACGGTGATCACGGCCCCGGTCTTCACGTGCGCCATCTCCGCCAGTACGCCCTTCTTGTGGTACTGCCTGGAGTCGACGTGCCCGGCCAGCACCACTCCCCCGTAACGCTCCCCGGACTGGGCTCCCCCGGTCCACCAGCCGACCTGCCCGGGATCATCGGGCACGGCCAGGGTGCCGTCCGGGCGTACGTCCGCCGGTGTGATCGGTGAGCTATGGCCGGATGGCAGTACCAGCACAGCGGGCTGGAAGCCGGAATAGTCCCCGGGCCCGGCCACCTGGGCCTCCACGCCACCTCCGGGCACGGCGGCCCCGCCCGGAGCTGACTTGGGGGGCAGCACACTTCCATCGCTGAGGTGCCCGCCGCCGTGCAGGTTCCAGCCCGAGGCGGACGACGTCGACGCCACCACCGGCGCGATCCGGTCCTGATCGTTGGCACGCGCGGTGGTTCCCGCTGAACGCAGCCCGAAGCCCACAGCCCCGAGGACGACGACCAGCGCGCACCCGCAGACCGTGAGCCAGAGCTGGCGCCTGGTCACGGCCAGCACCTCGAGCCGATCAAGGCAGCCACCGGCGAAGAGACCCGCAGCCGCTGGTCAAGCGGGCGACGACGACCGGCGGAACCGGCGAAGGCCGCCAGCCCCGGCCGCTCCCAGCAGCACGACGCTGGCCAGCGCCCAGCCCAGCCAGCCGGGACGATCCGACGTGAACTCGGTGGCGGCTTGGCCGCCGTCGCCGGTCTGCACCATGCCAGGCGCTCCCGAACCCTTGGTGGACACCGGGATGGCGTGCACGATCGCGTCCATGGTGCCCTTGCTGACGTCACCGATGGCGAAGACCCGGGTCAGGGTTCCCGCCTTGACGCTAAGGTCGACCGGCCCGAGGATCGCATCGCCCTTCGTGGCGGCCGGTACAACTTCGACCTTGTAGGTGGCGGCCGGCACCACGACGGTCAGGGCTTCGGAGTTCGCCACGTTGCTGAACAGCACGTCACCGTTCACTTTGATGTCGGCCGGTGGAGCCGCGGCGGTGTGCGCGACCGCCAGTCTGACCTTGCCCGGAGAGACCGAGGCGATGTCGTTCTTGAAGGCGGTGATCTCCGGCGCGTCGGTGGCCGACGTGGCCGGATGCGCAATCACGTCGACGCTCTCGCCGGCCGCCACCTTGACATCGCTCGTCGTGTCCCCGACGACGACCTTGTGGTTGCCCGGATCGAGCTTGACCGGTCCGATGATCGCCTTGGGTGCGGCGTTGCTCATCACCGTGTGGCCATCAACCTTGACGTCCAGGCGCTGGTCATTGATGCCCTGAATCACGAACAGCCGTCCGCTGGCTGATGCCGCCTGCGCAGGAAGCGCGAACAACCCGGCTGCGCCGGTCGCCAGTGCGAGTCCGGCGACGGCCGGAACCGCTGCGCTTCGCCAGATTCTCCGGCGACCTCGCTTCGTAGCCTTTTGCCCCATTGGTCCCACCTCCATCGCCTATCGCCCCGTCGCTGATTCCAGTGACCGGACGGCATTTCCTAGATGACGCTCACACCCTGTCACTCCAGACCTCCAGATGGCTGCCAATCAGCAAGATTCTCACTGGCTGCTCGCTGGTTGACGGCTAACCTAACCTGGTAGCGACTGGCAGTGACGACACGGTCCGGCACAGGGACGGTGCTGGCCACAGCCGCCGGAATGCCGAGGAGGGATCGAGTGGCCTTCGATCGCGATGCCACCAGAGCTGCCAAGGCACGCAGGCGCGCGCTGCGCCTGGCTCTGCGGGCCAATGGCCGATCTGCTCGCGGACCCAATGTGCTGACTCGTTTCCCGATGCAGCCGGACGGCCTGGCCGACGGC
>CAXUFS010000239.1:3707-4246 GCA_964250315.1 uncultured Kineosporia sp.
GGGGAGGGATAGGCCAAGGTCTTTGGCTAGGGGGCGGCCTATGGGCGGTTCGCCGTGCGGGGGGGCCAGGCCGGACCGGCCGAGCCGGAGAATCAGGCGACCCGGAATGCGGACGACGATGAGCAGACCTTGCCGCCGCTGGGTGCCTGGACCACTCCGGTGCTGCCGGCCCAGTTCGTCACAGCCGACGAGCTGGCCGAGCAGGGCACCGAAGCCGAACGGCTGACGACCGAACTGGCCGGAGTGCGGCAGATGCTGGACATGCCGCTGCTGCGAGTTCCACCGGAACAGCGCCATTTCCGCCCGTGGCTGCGTTTCGCGGTGATCGCAGTGATGCTGCTGATCGTCATCGCCGCAGTGGCGGTCACCGGGCTGGTGCTGAACCGCAGATCCGGGCCGGACGGCGCCTCGACCGCCGGCTCGAAGACCGTTAGCGGAGATACCTCCGGCACTGCGCCCGCCAGCGGCCCGGCGACCGGCGTCGGCGGCCAGCTCGGTGGCCTGCCCACCTCCGGGCCCGGCATTGACGGGGCCGGCAC
>CAXUFS010000240.1:0-1258 GCA_964250315.1 uncultured Kineosporia sp.
GTGCTGGCCCGGGCCAGGAAGGTGACCACCCGGGCGCCGGTTTCCTTGCTCCGGGCCGCTACCTCGACCGTCTCGCCCAGGTCAGGGACCAGTTGCTCACCCTGTCCTCCGATCAGGGCGATCCCGTCGTCATGCCAGATGTGCCAGAGCAGGTGGTAGCGCTGGTTCTCCGGCCGGTCCGGCTGGTTCCCGCCGTCACTGGGCACGGCCCGCAGCCAGATCACATCGGTACGGCTGCAGACCTGCGCGATCAGAGCGGCCTCCACCGGCGCGATCGGCCGATGGCTGGTGCTCATGCGGCTGAGCCTGCCACAGCTGTGGGCATGACACCCTCGGCGGTGTGACCGCCGCCCAGAACGCGAGTCCGGCGGCCGGAACCGTCACAGCCGGACATCGCCCGGTGGCCTGGCTGCTGCTGAGCGTGGCCGTGTTCGGCATCTCGCTGTCCGCGCCGGTGACCGCGGCCACGGCGGCACCGGTATTGGCGGTGGCGTTCTGGCGCAACCTGGCCGGGGCCACCGTGACCGGCGTCTTCGCCGGGCTGCGCCGGCGATCCGGGCTGCGAGCCCTGGATCGGCGATCGTTGCAGCTCACCGTGGTGTCCGGGCTGATGCTGGCGATCCACTTCGCGACCTGGCTGGCCGGGCTGCGAATGACCACGGTCACCGTGGCCACGGCGCTGGTGAACACCTCACCGGCGGTGATCGTGGCGATCCAGCTCGCTCGCGGGCAGCGGGTGCCGCGGCTGGTGATCGCCGGCGTGGCCCTGGCTCTGCTCGGGGTGCTGGCGGTGACCGGGGTGGACGCCGGCAGCTCGACGAGGGCCCTGACCGGGGATCTGCTGTCGCTGCTGGGTGGGATCTCGGTCGCGTTCTACATCCTGCTCGGGGAGTCGGTTCAGCGCTGGGTCGCCACCAGCGTCTACACCCTGATCGCTTACGCCACCTGCGCCGGCCTGCTGCTGCCGCTGGCGCTGGTGAGCGGGCAGCGGCTGACCGGTTTCAGCGCCGTCACCTGGCTGCAGATCGGGATCGTCACCCTGGGCGCGCAGCTGCTCGGTCACACCCTGCTCAACGCGGCCATTCCGCTGACCGGGCCGACGCCGGTGGCGCTGACCGCGCTGCTGGAGATCCCCGGCGCCGGCATCATCGCCTGGGTCTGGCTGGGTCAGCTCCCGGCCGTGTCGATCATTCCCGGCACGGTGCTGATGGTGGCCGGGCTGGTTCTGGTGCTGGCGGCGGGACGTCCGCGGCAATCT
>CAXUFS010000240.1:1272-4228 GCA_964250315.1 uncultured Kineosporia sp.
CCCGCCAACGCCCCCCCCCCCGGGGGGGGGGGGGGCGGCGCCCGCCCCCCCCCCGCCCGCGCGCCCCCCCCCGCCGAGCTGATCAGCAGATTCAGCGGATGGCCACCAAGGTGCCGGGACCGGTCGGGTTACCCTCGTCGTCGCTGGGCGCCAGCGTTCCGGCGTAGAGGGTGCCGTGGCCCCAGGTCACAGACAGCGGATTGGCCAGTTGTACATAGGGTTCGACGTGGTGGCCCTTGATCACGGAGATCTGGCCGCCGAACAGCTCGGTCACGAAGATCCGGCCGTCCGGGCTGACCGCCAGGTTGGTCGCGCCGGCAAAACCGCCGGCGATCTTGTGGGCACCCGAGCGGCTGACCAGGTAGACCGCCCCCCGGGCCCCGAAGCTGGGGTCCTCCGGGCCGCCCGGCAGCAGGCTGACCAGGAATCCGTGCCGGGTGACCACGACGTCGGTCGGCACCGACTCGAAGTTGTAGACCGCCCCGACCACACAGTCCGGCAGGCCGAGCGAGGTGGCCTCGTCCGCGGTGATGGTGGCGGGCTGGCGTGGCAGCACGGCCAGGGTGCTCACGTGGCCCCGGTCGTCGACCTTGAGCAGGTCGTTGGCGCCGGCGTCGGCCACCACCCAGGCGTGGTCACCTAGCGGCGCGACCGCGTAGGGGTGCGAGTCAGGCTGGCCGGTGTAGCTGGCGCCGCCCAGGCCCGCGAAAGCGTCCTCCTGGCACGGGGTCGGGTTGTCGATCCCGTAACTGACCTTGCTGTCGGGATTCACTTTCTGCTCGTAGCCGAGCAGGTCGGCGGTGACGGTGCCGCCGTGCTTGAGCTTGATCGTGAGCGCGGCCGCAGTCGGCGGAGCCTCCTGCGTGGCGCCATCCGTGCGGGTGCCATAGGCGATGTCGCCGCGGCCGTTGATTCCCAGTGCGGCCAGCCCGGGTCCGGTGCTGAGCACGGTCTTCAACCCATTGCCGGTCAGCCGGGAGATCAGATTCGTGCCGCCGTCGGCCACGTAGAGCGAGCCTTTGGCGAAGTCGAGCTGGAAAGGGGCGGCCACGGTGCTGTCGAGCACCTTGACCGTGGGGGTATGAGCGTCGCTGGCCGACGCCGGGCCGGAGGTCGCGAACACCGCCGCACCGGTGGCGGCTGCGGTCGCAACAGCTATGAAGAGCCGAGATCGGGTCATCCTTGACACCTCGCGTGGTCCGGATCATGGGAACGATCTGGATGTTTCCACACTTGCCCCAATCAAACGGCCAAAAATCTAGGTCTGCGCAATGGTTTTCGCGATGGCCAGAATCTGTTCGGCTCGCCGGACATGCAGTTCTTCGATCATTTGCCCGTTAAGTGTGGTTATACCCAGATTCTCGGCCTGGGCAGCCTCCCAGGCAGCCAGCACCGCGCGGCTGTGCGCGATCTGCTGCTCGCTGGGGGCGAACACCCGGTTGCACGGACCGACCTGATCGGGATGGATCAGGGTCTTGCCATCGAATCCGAGTTGCCGGCCCTGCCGGCATTCGGCCATGAATCCGGCTGGATCGCTGATCTGGTTGTGGACGCCGTCCAGGATCACCAGCCCGTGCGCGCGGGCGGCGATGACGCACAGCTGGAGTGCCGTGAGCAGAGGCTCGCGGCCGTCCATGTCCTCGACCCTCAGTTCGGCCGCCAGATCGTTGGTTCCCATCACCAACACCGAAAGGCGTTCGGAAGCGATTGCTAGCTCACTCAGGTTCAACAGCGCGGCAGCCGTCTCGATCATCGCCCAGACCGCGATGTCGCTGTTCGCCAACTCCCGGTCGATGGCGTGAAGCTCTGCGCCCGAGGTCGTCTTGGGGACGATCACGGCGGCGGGCGCCGCCGCCGTGATCGCGCGCAGATCGCCGGAATGCCAGGGCGTGCCGATCCCGTTCACCCGGACCGTGAGCTCGCGCTGGCGGTACTCGCCGTCCCGCCATTCCTGCAGGGCCTGGCAGACCCGTTGCCGGGCAGCTTGTTTCGCCTCCGGCGCGACGGCGTCCTCCAGGTCCAGGATCAACGCATCGGCTGGAATGCGCTTGGCCTTCTGCAGCGCCCGCTCGTTACCGCCCGGCACGTAGAGCACCGATCGGCGCGGAATGATCACGCCGCTCACTGGGCCCGGCCGTCTCGCAGCTCGGCGGCACGGCGCAGCACCGCATCCAGCATGGGCTCGGTCAGCCGGCCGGTGAACGTGTTCTGCTGGCTGACGTGGTAACAGCCGAGCAGCCAGAGACCCTCCGGGACGTCGGCCCGTTCCAGCCGGGTCTGGCTGCCGTGGCCGAAGCGAGGCTTGGGCACCGGAATTTCGAAGCCGGCCCGGCGGGCCACGGCCAGTGCGGCGTCCCAGGCGAACCCGCCCAGCGCCAGCACCACCCGGACCGTGTCCTGGACCAGCTCCAGCTCCCGGCCGGTCCAGGGTGCGCAGGTGTCCCGCTCGCCGGGCAGCGGCTGATTGTCCGGCGGGGCGCAGTGCACCGGTGCGACGATCCGCACTCCGGTGAGCCGCTGGCCGTCGCCCGCGTGCTCGCTGGACTGGATCGCGGCCCAGCCGGCCCGGTGCAGGGCAGCGAAGATCCAGTCACCGGAGCGGTCTCCGGTGAAGATCCGCCCCGTCCGATTGCCGCCGTGCGCGGCTGGAGCCAGGCCGAGGATCAGCAGCCAGGGCCGCTCGTCGCCCCAGCTGGGCACCGGCCGGCCCCAGTACGGCTGGCCGCGGTAGGCCCGGCGCCCGGCCCGGGCGACGTCCTCCCGCCAGTCCACCAGCCGCGGGCAGGCCCGGCACACACTAACGCTGGCCTGCAGCTGGGCCAGGGTCTCCGCCCGCCGGGCCAGCTGGATCACACCGTCCGGATGGCGGGCGATCGGCGTGCCCGGCGTCGCCGGATCGCCGGGCCAGCCGGTGCCGGGCGCCCCCGGTGAGCCGAACAGCGGCCCCGTGAGCGGG
>CAXUFS010000241.1:0-1286 GCA_964250315.1 uncultured Kineosporia sp.
GGGCCGGCCCACCGGCCCGATCGGTCAGAGCCGACCACACCTGAGCCGGTGTCTGTCCGTATCCGGCCTCGCCGACCAGCCAATTCCCCTGTCGCAGGACCTGGGGCACGCTCAGCCCGTTCGGCTGGTGGGCGATCCGGCGCGCCGGGCCGGACACCCACTCCGCGGTCCTGATCACGATCGCCACGCCGGGAAAGCCCTCCCGGCCCAGCGCCGCCAGCCGGGTCGCCTGTTCGGTGTCCAGATCGCCCAGGATGGCCACGGTCAGGGCGTCCGGCCGGGACCGGCGCAGCTGGCCGACCGCGTCGTCCAGCAGATTGGCCCGGCCGGTCCGGATCACCGCGAGCTGATCCATCAGCCGCGCGGAATCCTCGGCGGCGGCGATCCGGGTGTAGGCCGGTGGCGCGCCACTGCTCACCACCGCCACCGCGTGCTGCAGGCCGATGTAATGGACGGCGACTGAGGCCGCGCAGCTGACTGCCCATTCGAAGGACGACGCGACGCCGTCACCGCGGTGCCCGTCGGCGCGGGCGTCCAGGAGCACGCACACCCGCAGCTGCCGGGGCTGCTCCTCGCGCCGGACCATCAGCTCACCCTTCTTGGCTGATGAACGCCAGTGGATCCGGCGCAGGTCGTCGCCTTCGCGGTACTCGCGGGTGCTGGTGTCGTCCTCTCCGCTCACGCTCGCCGAGCGGGCCAGGGACTCTCCGCTGCCACCCCACGAGCCGCCGCTGCCGACCGAACTGAGCGGCCAGATCGGCGGGGTGACGGTGACGCTCTGGGTACTGGTGAAGCCCCGGGTCAGCTCGCACATTCCGAACGGGTCGGACACCTTGATCTGCAGCGGGCCGATCGGATAGCGGCCCCGGATCTGCGAGCGCACCGAGTAGGTCACCGCCGCCTGCTGGCTACCCGGAAGCTGATCGAGGACGAACCGGGGGGCTGCCCCCAGCGCGAACGGCACCCTGTCCTCGGCCAGCAGAATCCGGGTGCTCAGCCGGGACAGGTTCTGCATCTCCAGCCGCACCCGGACCGGTGCACCGGCCTGCACCCGGTCCGGATGCAGGGTCCGGGTCAGCCCGATCCGATAGTGCGCCCGGGCCAGCATCAGGGTGCAGACGATCGGCAGCGCCGCCAGCAGCACCGCCACCCGGAGCAGGTCCTCCTGCCCGAGCAGGAGGGCGCAGGCGGCTGACGCGGCTCCGGCCGAGAGGAAGGACCGGCCGCGCGTGGTCAGGCCGGCCAGCGCCGGGCGGACCTTCGCCGACGCCTGCGACAGCCGGTCG
>CAXUFS010000241.1:1296-4219 GCA_964250315.1 uncultured Kineosporia sp.
CTCCGGCCGGTGGGCAGCGGAACCTGGCTCACGATCCCGCTGATCACGTCGGTGGGGGAGCGGCGGGCCAGCTGGGTCTCGGCGCTGGGCAGGAGCCGATGGGCCAGCACCGGCGCGGCCAGGAACTGCACGTCGTCCGGCAGCACGTGGCCGCGCCCGTTCATCGCGGCGAACGCCTTGGCCGCCCGGAGCAGGTGCAGAGCCGCTCGGGGAGAGGCACCCAGGCGCAGTTCCGGCGAGGTGCGGGTCGCTCGGACCAGGGCGACGACGTATTCCTTGACCGCCTCGGCGGCATAGATCGAACGGGTCACATCGATGAGCGCCCGGACCATCTGCCCGTCGGCGGCCGGCTGCAGACTGGCCAGCGGATCATGGCCGGAGTGGTGCTCGAGCATGTCCAGTTCGGCGCCCGGCGAGGGGTACCCCATCGAGATCCGGGCCATGAAGCGGTCCCGCTGGGCCTCGGGCAACGGGAACGTGCCCTCCATCTCGATCGGGTTCTGGGTGGCGATCACCAGGAACGGCGCCTGCAGCACATGGGTGTTGGCGTCAACCGTGACCTGTCGCTCCTCCATGCATTCGAGCAGCGCCGACTGGGTCTTCGGGCTGGCTCGGTTGATCTCGTCGCCGACCACGATGTTGGCGAAGACGGCGCCGGGCTTGAACTCGAAGTCGTGCCGCTCCTGCCGGTAGACGCTGACCCCGGTGATGTCACTGGGCAGCAGGTCGGGGGTGAACTGGATCCGGCGCACCGAGCAGTCGACCGCTTTGGCCAGCGCCTTGGCCAGCATGGTCTTGCCGACTCCGGGCACGTCCTCGACCAGCAGGTGGCCCTCGGCCAGCATCACCGTGACAGCCAGCCGCACCACTTCGGGTTTGCCCTCGATCACGGTCTCGATGGCGGTGGTGATCGCCTTGGATGCTTGGGTCACATATTCGAGTTCCGCGGGTCCGGCCAATGTCGTCACTGAGCATCCTCCGCCCCCGGAACCGCTGAGCACCGTCCGGGACCATCTGTCTGGGGCTTGGGCGTCACCAGTCTCTCAAACGCCGGCCCGCTGTACAGCGCCCCCCACTTTCTTCCACCGCCGGGCGGATCGTGGCCGGCCGGTGCCCGTTGCCTTTCATCTCGTCACGTATATCCCGGGAGCCTGTGGACCCAGGAAGCGGCGGCCAGAATTTTCCTCCACCAGATCCGCGCCTCGTTGACCTGGGCAATCGTGGGCTTGTCCGGGGAATCAGGGGCCGGGTTTCGATTGACCGTGGAGAGAAGTGGGGTAATGTGGGGACCCTTGGAGCGGGGAGGGGAATCTGGTGGGCCGCCAGAACTCGCCGCCTCAGGGCGAGGAGGTGAGCCGTGTTCCTCGGTACGCACTCCCCGCGCCTGGACGACAAGGGGCGGATGATCCTCCCCGCGAAGTTCAGGGATGAACTGAGGGAAGGGGTAGTGGTCACCCGCGGGCAGGAGCGTTGCCTGTACGTGTTCCCGGCCTCGGAGTTCGCCCGGCTTGCCGAGCAGCTCCGGCAGGCGCCGGTGACCAGCAAACAGGCGCGGGACTATCTGAGGGTGTTCCTCTCCGGCGCGTCCGACGAAGCGGTGGATGGGCAGGGGCGGATCACCATTCCCGCTGCGCTACGGCACTACGCGGGCCTGAGCCGGGACTGCTCAGTGATCGGCGCTGGCCAGCGGGTCGAGATCTGGGATGCCAGCGCCTGGGAGCAGTACCTGAACGAGCAGGAACAGGTGTTCGCCGAACAGGCCGAGGAGGTGATCCCCGGTCTCTTCTGAACTCGCAGCAGGCACCACAGATCGCTCCGGCGACGAGGTCTCCAGCCGCACGTCCTTGGCTGGCCGCGGACCTGACGCACCTTCCCCGGTGTCAGGCACGCGCTGCCCAGCCAGTCTGCAGGCGGATGGAGACCTGGACGCCGGATCGTCAGCCAGGTGCTACCCGACCCCACCCGGCGTAATCCGCCGAACCAGTAGTGCAGCACCGAACCGGAGGACGACGTGATGACCAGCCAGCAGCACATTCCCGTGCTGCTGCGGCGCTGCACGGACCTGCTCGCCCCGGCGCTGCAGGCGGCCGGGTCGGTCGTGATCGATGCCACCGTGGGCCTGGGTGGCCACAGCGCCGCCCTGCTCGAGCAATGCCCGCAGGCCCGGTTGGTCGGCATCGATCGCGACCCGCAGGCGCTGGAGCTGGCCGCCGCCCGGCTGGCCGGCTTCGGTGATCGAGCCGAACTGGTGCAGGCGGAGTACGACCAGATCCCGGCCGTGATGCAGCGCCTGAGCCGGGCCCGGATCCAGGCCGTGCTGATGGACCTGGGTGTGTCGTCGATGCAGCTGGATCAGGCCGGGCGCGGCTTCGCCTATGCGGTGGATGCGCCGCTGGACATGCGGATGAACGGGTCCAGCGGAATCACTGCTGCGGAGGTCCTGAACACCTATCCGGCCGCCGAGCTGGCTCGCATCCTGCACGATTACGGGGAGGAGCGGTTCGCCCGGCGAATCGCCGCTGCGGTCGTGCGCGAGCGAGCGGTGCGCCCGTTCAGCACCAGTGCCCGGCTGGTGGAGCTGGTCCGCGACAACGTGCCGGCCGCGACCCGCCGGACCGGCGGCAACCCGGCCAAGCGCACTTTCCAGGCTCTGCGGATCGAGGTCAATTCCGAGCTGGAGATCCTGCAGCGGGCGGTACCGGCCGCGGTGGACGCCCTGGCTACGGGCGGGCGGATCGTGGTCCTGGCCTACCATTCGCTGGAGGACCGCATCGTCAAGCGGACCTTCGCGGCGGGCGCGAAAAGCACTACTCCGCAAGGACTTCCGGTCGAGCTACCTGGTCATGGACCTTACCTGCGGCTGCTCACCCGGGGAGCCGAACAGGCCAGTGAACCCGAGGTCAGCCAGAA
Source organism: uncultured Kineosporia sp. (assembly GCA_964250315.1). Lineage (GTDB taxonomy): Bacteria > Actinomycetota > Actinomycetes > Actinomycetales > Kineosporiaceae > CAXUFS01. The sequence continues at coordinate 4,207 of CAXUFS010000241.1, forward strand.
CCCGCGGGCGGCC
>CAXUFS010000242.1:0-4206 GCA_964250315.1 uncultured Kineosporia sp.
GGCCACCCCGATCACCGCGATCACCACCGACGCCGCCAGCAGCCCGAGCACGATCGCCAGCATCGCGTCGATCGCGCGTTCGTACTGTTGCCGCTGCACCGCGCTCCCCTCCACCGGCAGGGCACCGGCGTGACCGGCCGTCCGGCTGACCGCGTCGCTGACCTGACCGGCCACCGAGCCGGCGTCCGCGTCGGCGGCGATGGCCACCCACGCCTGGGCCGTCCGGGCCCCGGGCGCCAGTTTCTGCAGCAGTCCGGCCGGGGCGATCGAGACCTGCGAATATCCACTGAGGGCGTAGGCCACGTCCACCCTCGTCCAGCGGCCGTGCTCACCGTCGCGGATCTGGACCTGGGCCGGTCGGGCGCCGTCCAGCAGGTCATCGGAGAGGACGAGCCTGCCCCGGGCCAGCGCGGCCGGCACCTCCTGACTGCGGACCAAGCCCTGGGCATCGGCCGCTGATATACCGAAAAGGTCCGTGTCATAGAGGGTTTGGGTGCCTTGAACGCGCAATTGAAAATCGGCGCCGGGCACTGCCTGCACTCGCTGGACTCCGTCCACCCGGCCAACTGCCGCCAGCTGGGCTGGCGTGATCTGAGCCTGGGTGCCGCTGGACGGCCGGTAACCGACCTGCAGATCAACCGGGAACTCGGAGCTCAGCTTGTCGTTCAGCGATGCCCGCGCACTGGCCGCGCCGGTGGTCATGAACGCGACCAGGGTCACCCCGATCAGCAGCGCCCCGCTGGTAGCTGCCGTCCGGCGCGGGTTACGCGTGCTGTTGGCGGTGGCCAGCTTGGCCGCGGCGGAGCGGGCAACCGCGGTTCCCAGCCAACGGGTCAGCCGGGGCACCCAGAACACCGCGCTGACCAGGACACCGACGAACGACAGCGCACCACCGAGCAGGCCCAGCCCCAGGCCGATCAGCGGCACGGCCGTGGTCGCCAGCATGGCCAGCGCCAGCAACACCAGCCCGCCGATCAGCAGGCTGAGGGCGAACCCCAGACGGACCCGTCCAGCTCGCTCACGCAACTGCGGACCGGCGTCTGGCCGCAGAGCCGCCAGCGGCGCGACCCGGGTGGCCGCCCGGGCCGGCGCCAGCGAGGCCGTCATCGTCACCAGGGTGCCGGCCAGCATCGGCAGCAGCACCGCCGTCAACCCCGGCCGCACCGCCGCGGGCAGTGCCGCTACGGCGTCGAAGCGCCGGGCCACCAGCAAAGTGACCTGCGCGAGCAGCGATCCAGCCAGCACCCCGGCCGCGGATGCGGCCCGCCCGACGATGAGGGCCTCGATCAGCACCGATCGGCGCAGCTGCGGCTTGACCGCGCCCACGCAGCGCAGCAGGGCCAGGGTCTGGGTCCGTTGCGCCACCAGCACCTGGAAGGTGTTGGCGATCACCAGGGCCGCCACCAGCAGCGAGACGGCGGCGAAGGCCAGCACGAAGCTGAGCAGGATGCCGTTGTGCCCGGTCAGGTCGTTCAGCTGGGCGTCGGCCTGTTCCCGCACCGTCCGCACCACGGGCAGGGTGGGGTCGTTGCCGTACGGGGCGGCCGAGGCGCCCAGCCGGTCCAAGCTGCTGCTGATCGCGTCTTGGACCGTGCTGAGGCCGGCCCCCGGGCGCACCAGCACCAGCACCGGCTGCAGCGCGGCCTGCTGGGCTGAGTCCCGGGCGGCCCCCTGCACGAACGCCGACCAGGCCAGCACGTCCTTCTGGTCCGCGATCGCCAGGCCACCGGACTGGCTGAACACCCCGGCCGGGTCCTTCACCAGCCCGGACACGGTCAGCGCGACGTCCCGGACGGGGGCCCTGCCGCCGCCGGAGCTCTGCCCGGTCAGGCTCAGGGTGATCCGATCGCCGACGCCGGCCCCGGCCCGTTCGGCCAGATCCGGGGGCACGGCGATCTGCCCGGCCGCGGGCCAGCTGCCCTTGGTCAGCCGTTGCGGTTCCAGCCGGGCGTCCGGCATCCGATTGCCGATCGAGCTGAAGGCAACGGCTTTCGTTCCCCGGATCTCGCCGTAGGTCTGCACCCGGCCCGCCGCCGCCGCCACTGCGGGCACCGCCAGCACGGCCGCCAGCTGCCGGGGGCTGACCGGATCCGGGATCACCAGATCGGCCTGAGCGAAGGACGCCGTCACCGATCGGCGAGCGGTTTGCGTCAGCACCGAACTGGCCAGCAGGGTGACCGTGACGAATGCGCTGCCGATCGCCACGGCCAGGCCGCCAGCGATCAGCCGGGGCAGGCTGAGCCGCATCTGGGCCAGGGTGAAGCCGATCAGTGATCCGGTGCGCGGTTCCCGGCGATTCACCACCGGCCTGCCCAGGGTGTCCATCAGGCATTCACCTCGGCCGAGCGCAACGCGTCCAGTCCGGCGGCGACCGCCTCCGGCGTCGGATCGCTGATCTCACCGGCCAGCAGGCCATCCGCGATCAGCACCACCCGCTCGGCGTAGGACGCCGCCACCGGGTCGTGGGTGACCATGATCACCGTTCGGCCGAGTTCCCGCACGCTACGCCGCAGAAAGGCCAGAACCTCTGCACCGGAACGAGAATCGAGATTGCCGGTGGGTTCGTCAGCGAACACCACGTCCGGCTTGGTGATCAGGGCCCGGGCGATCGCGACCCGCTGCTGCTGGCCGCCGGACAGTTCGCTGGGCCGGTGATCCAGCCGGGACCCGATGCCCAGGGCGCCGATCACCGTGTCGAACCAGTCCTGGTCCAGCGCCGCCGCCGACAGCATCAGCGGCAGGGTGATGTTCTGCTCGGCGGTGAACATCGGCAGCAGGTTGAACGACTGGAACACGAAGCCCACCCGCTCGCGGCGCAGCAGCGTGGCCCGGGTGTCGTCCAGCGCAGTCAGCTCGGTGTCGCCCAGCATCACCACGCCGGACGTCGCCACATCCAGGCCGGCCATCAGATGCATCAGGGTCGACTTGCCCGAGCCGGACGGCCCCATCAATGCGGTGAAGGCGCCGCTCGCGAAGGTCACGTCGATGCCCGCCAGCGCCCGCACCGCCGCCTCGCCCTCGCCGTAGACCTTGGTCAGTGCGCGGGTGCTCACCGCGGGAATCGTCCGCTGCGGAGTCGTCAAGCTCATGGGAATGACGTTACGGAGGGTGGCCGGGCGGCCGCGTCGGAGCGTGGTGGGATCCTGGGCGGTTCCTGGAGGCCGGTCGTCATACCGTGGTCGTACGGATCGCGCCGGGGACGGCGGCGAACCGTCAGGATCCCAGCTGCACCAGACCTGACTCGTAGGCCATCACCACGGCCTGAACCCGGTCCCGGGCACCCAGCTTGGCCAGCACCCGGCCGACGTGCGTCTTCACCGTCGCCTCGGCCACCACCAGCTCGGCGCAGATCTCAGCATTGCTGCGGCCGCGGGCGATCAGCATCAGCACCTCGCGCTCGCGCTCGGTGAGAGTGGACAGCCACGCTGGCGGCCCGGGGACGGTGCTGGCCGAGCCGGGTGGGCGCTCAGGATCGGAGCCGGCCACATCGGCCGGACCCAGCCCGGCGACGTACTCGATCAGCCGCCGGGTGCTGCTCGGCGCGATCACCGCGTCCCCGGCCCGCACGGTCCGGATCGCGGCCAGCATCTCCTCCGGCGGTGCGTCCTTGAGCAGGAAACCGCTGGCCCCAACCCGGATCGCCCGCAGCACGTACTCATCCAGGTCGAAGGTGGTCAGAACGATCACCTTGGGCGGGTCCGGCCGCGCGACCAGCGCCTGGGTGGCGGCCAGGCCGTCCATCCCCGGCATCCGGATGTCCATCAGCACCACGTCGGCCTGGGTCTGCCCCAGCACGGCCAGGGCCTGGACGCCGTCGCCGGCCTCAGCCACCACGATCAGGTCCGGCTGAGAGTCGATCACCATCCGGAAACCGGCCCGGACCAGCTGCTGGTCGTCGACCAGCCCGACCCGGATCAGGGTCGCTGGCTCAGACATCGGTAGCCACCTTGGGCTGCTCGGCTGGGTCCCATCCACCGGTCCGGGGCAGCGGCAGCCGCACCTTGACGCCAAACCCTCCGCCCGGCCGAGGGCCGGCGCTCACCGTACCCGCGAACATCGCTGCCCGCTCCCGCATCCCGAGCAGGCCGTGCCCAGCGCCGTCCGGCAGCGCCGAGGCGCCTCGCCCGTCGTCGGTGATGCTGAGCTCCACCGCGTCGTCCGCCCAGCGCTGCAGCACAGTCACCGAAACCCCGGGCCCGGCATGCT
>CAXUFS010000243.1:0-4197 GCA_964250315.1 uncultured Kineosporia sp.
GACCAGAGGATCGCCGTGCGGCCAAGCAGGACGCGGCCCGGCCAACCGGCCTAGTCATCACGCCGAGTCACCTCACCCGTCAGTCGATCCCGTCAGCGGCTTCGTCAGCGCAGGCCGGGCAGCCAGCGCCGCAGCCCCTCCGGCGCCGGCCGGGCCGCGTCCTGCTTGGCCGCACGGCGATCCTCTGGTCGATCCCGGTGGCCGGAATCAGCGGCCGGGCCGGGCACCGACAGACTGGCCACCACGGCCGGAGGCAGGTTCGCGGCCAGCCCGAGCATGCCCCAGTGCCGGGACAGCAATGGCTCCAGCACGCGCCTGCGCACACTGTCCGGCTCCAGCCGCGGGTCGGCCAGCACGTCGAAGAGCAGGAATCCGGCGTGCACCCGGGGCTGATCGACCAGCACGTCGAACAGGCCGGGCAGGGCGTCCACGGGCAGGCGGCCAGCCAGGTCGAGCAGGGCGGCGTCCTCGATCTCCTGGCGCTCGAGCAGTTCAGCGATCATCGGCGCGATCTGGCCGGGATGGTCCTTCAGCAGCACCGCGAACGGCTGCGGCCACGCTGCGCCGCGCAGGGTGGCCCGGGCCAGCGTGCTGGCCATCGGCGTCCAGCCCTGGCCCGATCGCTGCGCGACCCTTTCGGCGACTCCGGGCTCGCTCAGCCAGAGCAGCCGGTCGGCCTCCGGCAGATCCTCCCCCTGACCGATCACCGCGTCGATCAGCTCGGCATCGGCCGGAGGATCGAGCGAGATTCCTTGCTGCAGAGAGGATGTCGCGCGGATGACCGCCCGTAGAGAGACCCGGCCCCGGGTCCAGGCCCGGAGGTCGGCGAAACTGGCCAGCCCGTCCGGCGGACGCTGGCCGGAGCGGGCGGCGTCCAGCAGCTCGGTGGTGACCTCGGACTCATCCTGGTCCGGCGGCGGCAGGTTGGTGGCGCTCTCGACCAGGTCGATCCACAGCTGGTCCGGCTCTTTTCGCGGGTCGGCGCTGAAAACGTCGATCGCGCCCGCGATCTCGGTATCCGCCGCGGCTGGCTTGGCCTCAAACGTGCTGAAGCTCAGCGACGCACTGAAAGCCCTTGGCAGCACGGCGATCAGCGAATTCAGCAGGTCGATCACCGCACTGGAATGAGCCGCCCAGATCACCACCGGGCCGAACTGCGGCCGGTCCCGGATCAGTGCGATTCCCGGTATCAGCCTGGTCAGCAACTGTTCGTGCCGGTCGAGGTCGGTGACCGGCGGCGGAGCCATCACCAGCTCGGCCACAGCCAGATCGGTCTGGGTCGGGATCAGCTCCGAGCCCATCTCGACCGGCAGCAGGCCGTCCTGGAGCGCGGCCAGGGCGTCGGCCGGATGCAGCTGATCCGACTGATCGAGCAGCGCGTGCACCAGCCAGCGGCTGTTCCGGCCGAACGCGTCCTCACCGAGGAACTGCTTGTACAGCAGGAGTTTTCCTTCCGGCGCTGACCGCAGGGACAGCGCCACCGGCGCATCGTGGTCGGCCAGCAGGGAGCTGGCCTCGGCGGGCAGGTACCGGGTCCGGTTACCCAGTCCGCCGGTCGAATCGGCCCGATCCCTGAACGGCCACCCGGCCGATCGGGCCACCGGCCCATAACCGGGGCCGGTATCGGCCAAGGTGGCCTGGTTCCAGGTCCACAGCAGCCGCTCACAGCGGATCGGTGGTGACGTCATCACTCAGGCCTGACCGGCCAGCGAACCCCGGGCGGCCGAGAGCACGCCGCAGCGAACCAGCGTGGACATGAACGGATCGGCGCAGCGAGAGGGACTCAGATGCGGGTACGTGTCGCCCTCCCGGTTGCAGCCGGTGGCCGACACCGCGTGAAACGTCGCGCCCGGGAAACGGCTTTCGACCCCCATCACCAGCTGGGCCCCCCGGGACTCGGTGATGAACCGGGACACCGCCTGAGTCTCTCGCTGGATCCGGTTCATCGTGTCGTCCACCGACTCGGCCGCGTACTCCGGTTCGATCAGCAGATCGTCGTCGAAACCGCTGAGACCCCGGCACTGGTCGGCCTTCATCAGCAGCACGGCCGCGGCGACGTCGAGCGCCCCGCCCGGACCCAGTCCATGCGCCTTGCGCAGCTGCAGCTCCAGACTGTCGATCATGCCCTTGGTCTGGACCAGGCTCTGGTACGAGGTGTCCGGGCTGTCGATCTGGCCGCGGAGGGCGGGCAGTGCGACCGGCGGCACCAGGAAGAACAGCGCGTCGGCGGCGTACAGGAAGCGGTTGTACTTGGCTACAGCGGTGGGGCTGTTCAGCTGCTCGCCGGACGCGTCGTAGAAGATCACATTGGTCTCGCGCCGGGTTCCGACGTCCCGCAGCACCAGGATGATCGGCCGGCGCTCGTTGGCGTCATCCTCGGTGGTGATCAGCTCGGTGGCGGGCAGCACCTTGTGCTGATGGAAGAGCAGGGACTGGTAGCTGCTGCCGAAGTAGGTGCGCGACTCCGGAGCCAGCCCGACGTCGATGCCGACCTGGGCCAGCAGGTCACCCTCGAGCAGGTTCATCACCAGTGCGGCCAGATAGTGGGACTTGCCCGAGGCCACCTCGCCAATCAGGCCGATCACGATGGTGTCGCGCTGGGCCACCTCGATCGGCAACGTGTGCCCCAGCGGGCACTGCGGTTCGTAACCCTGGGCCTCGAAGTCGGCGAACTGAGCCATGTCCGGCTCGGCCCCGGTGTTCTGGAACTGCTTCAGCCGGCGCTTGAACTGGTTGGGCTCGATCACCGGAGGCGACGCGGCCGGAACGCCGCGCGAGTCGGCCCAGCGGATGCCCTCCGGCCCGAAGGTGGACAGGCAGGTCAGGCAGACGATCCGTTTACTCACCGCGCGCCCACTCCCATCGGCTTCATCAGCACTCAGCCGATCAACGCGAAGAAGATGGTGAAGGTGCCGAACAGCGCGAGCAGGATGATCTCCCGCCGCCTAATCCTCGATCGGCGTTCCTCCTGGGCCCGCAGCCGCTGGGCCACGGCGAGATAGTCCTGGTTCACGGCGGATCCCCTCTCAGAACACCAGGGTCAGCAGGATGTGCAGCAGCACCCCGGCCGGGACGGCCAGCAGGATGGCGATCACGCAGTAGATGGCGAACCAGCGATTGCCGCCGGCCAGAGAGTCCTGGAAGCGCGCCCGCCGGTCGCCGATCGCGCCCGAGACGCTGGGCAGGCCGGGCATCTCCAGACGACGCTGGTCCCCAGGCAGCGGAATGTCGCCGTCCGGCAGCCGGAGCGTCTGGTCGGTACGGATGAGCCGGCGTTCCAGATAGCTGGCCGTACTGCGGCGGCGCGGATCCGGCTCCAGCGCGGTCCGGATCACCGGCACCAGGCCGGTCGGCCGCACCCCGCTGACGTTGGGCACGATCCGGCCGTTGACCTGCTGATACGACACCGGGCGCCCGGGCCCAGCGAACGGATGATGACCCGACGCCGCTTCGGTCACGGTGATGGCCCAGCCGAACAGATCGATGGCCGGGGTGACGCCGGCGTCGTCGAACTGCTCCGGGCTCATGTACTTGAGCGTTCCCCAGCGCTGCCCGCCCCGGCTGGTGATCCGGTCATCGTCCTCATGGTGGGAGTTGCCGAAGTCGACCAGCACTGGTCCATCCGGGGCGACGATGATGTTGCCCGGCTTGATGTCGCGGTGCGTGACGCCGGCCGCGTGCACGGCACTCAGCGCCCTGAGCAGCCCCAGCCCCAGCCGATAGGAGTCCTCAGGGGTGAGCTGGTTGCCTGGCTTCTGCGCCAGCATCCGGTCCAGCGGGATGCCCTGCACGTACTGCTGGACGATGTAGAGATGGTCCAGGTCCTCCTGGGGAGCCTGGATGATCGCGGCGACCTGAGCACTGTCGATCCGGGCCGCGTTGCGGGCCTCCCGGCGCAGTCGCTCCAGCGCCTCCCAGCCGGCCTCCAGCCGGGCCGCCTTCACGATCACCAGCTCCTGGTCCGGGCCTTCGGCCAGGAACACCGCTGGCCGGTTGTGCTCGGTGCCCTCGTCGGGGGAGAGCACCCGGCCCAGCAACCGATAGTTGCCGAGGATCTGCGGATCTCTCGAGTGCAGTGAATAGCTCTGCGGCATCAGCGGTTTGGTCTGCTGCGGGAGTGCCTGCGTACCGGGCGGCAGTACCTCGGTGGGAGCCGCGCGCGGCGGCCTTGGCGCCGATGTCCGGCCGGACGTTGAC
>CAXUFS010000244.1:0-4188 GCA_964250315.1 uncultured Kineosporia sp.
CGAAGCCGTGGGCCGGGTACCGGCTCGTGTACGCCACCAGCCGGCCGGAGATGATCGCCACCCTGGATGCAGCCGGACTGCTGCCGGTGATCACCTTCATCTTCAGCCGGGCCGGTTGCGACGCCGCGGTGGCGCAATGCCTGCAGGCCGGGATCCGGCTGACCAGTCCGGCTGAGCGGGACGAGATCCGGGCCGTGGCCGAGGCCCGGACCGAGCAGATCCCGGACGAGGATCTGGGCGTACTGGGGTACTGGGAGTGGGCCGCCGCCCTGGAGCGCGGCCTGGCCGCCCATCACGCGGGGATGCTGCCCGCGTTCAAGGAGGTGGTGGAGGAGCTGTTCACCCGCGGGCTGGTCAAGGCGGTGTTCGCCACCGAGACCCTGGCCCTGGGCATCAACATGCCCGCCCGATCAGTGGTGCTGGAGAAGCTGGTCAAGTGGAACGGCGAAACCCACGCTGACGTGACACCGGGGGAGTACACCCAGCTGACCGGCCGGGCCGGGCGGCGCGGCATCGACATCGAGGGCCACGCGGTGGTGCTCTGGCATCCGGGACTGGACCCCGAAGCAGTGGCCGGCCTGGCCTCCACCCGGACCTATCCGCTGCGCTCCAGCTTCCGGCCGACGTACAACATGGCGGTGAACCTGGTTGCCCAGGTCGGGCGTTCACGGGCCCGGGAGATCCTGGAGACGTCGTTCGCCCAGTTCCAGGCCGATCGAGCTGTGGTCGGCCTAGCCCGGCAGGCGCGCAAGCAGGAGGAGGCGCTGGAGGGTTATGCCGCGGCGATGTCCTGTCACCTGGGGGACTTCCGGGAGTACGCCCGGCTGCGGCAGCGGATCAGCGAGCGGGAGAATCAGCTGTCCCGCTCGGCCAGCCGGGATCGGCGGGCCGAAGCGATCAGTTCTCTGGAACGGCTGCGGCGCGGCGACTTCATCCGGGTGCCCGGCGGCCGGCGGCCCGGGTGGGTGGTGGTGCTGGATCCGGGGGTTGCGGGCGGGATCGAAGGGCCCCGTCCGTCGGTGCTGAGCATCGAGCGGCAGATCCGGCGGCTGAGCATGCTGGACGTCCCCGAGCCGGTGCAGGTGGCGGCCCGGATCGGGGTGCCGAAGAACTTCAACGGCCGGGACGCGTCGGCTCGGCGGGATCTGGCCTCCACCCTGCGCAACGCGCTCGGCGTACAGGTTCAGGCTGGCGAGCTGCAACCTCCCGCGCGAGGGTCCAAACGCTCCGCGGCCGAGGGCGACGAGGAGCTGAACCGGCTGCGCCGGCAACTGCGCTCACATCCCTGCCACGGCTGCGCCGACCGGGAGGATCACGCCCGCTGGGCCGAGCGCTGGTGGCGGCTGCACCGCGAGACCCAGGCGCTGACCCGCCGGATCGAGGGCCGGACCAACACCATCGCCCGGGTCTTCGACCGGGTCTGCGAGCTGCTCACCAGCCGTGGCTACCTGGCCGGAGACGAGGTGACACCGCCCGGCCAGCGGCTGCGCCGGCTGTACTCGGAGTCGGATCTGCTGGTGGCCGAGTGCCTGCGGCAGGGAGTCTGGGCGGGCCTGGACGCGCCCAGCCTGGCTGCCTGTGTCAGCGCGGTGGTGTACGAATCCCGGCGGGACGAGACCGGGCTGCAGCCGCGGCTGCCGCGCGGGGGGACCACCACCGCGCTGCACGAGATGATCCGGATCTGGTCGCAACTGGACGACGACGAGCGTGCGCACAGCCTGGATGTGACTCCCGAGCCCGACCTGGGCCTGGCCTGGGCGATCCATCGCTGGGCCGATGGCCGTCCGCTGGAGGCCGTGCTGCGCGACGCCGACCTGGCCGCCGGTGACTTCGTCCGCTGGTGCAAGCAGGTGGTCGACCTGCTCGGGCAGATCGCCCAGGCCAGCGATGATCCCGCGGTGGCCGCCACCGCCCGGACCGCGGCATCGGCGGTCAGCCGCGGCGTCGTCGTCCCCCTCATTCCTGCGTCGTGAGCCCCGCCCTCCCTCTCATGATCGCCCGCTCAGCCCGGAAAAGTGCGGCCTGGACGCCGCTTTCGCGGCTGAGCCGGTGATCACGCTGAAGGGTGAGCGCTGACACACCGGCTCAGGATGAGCCCAGGGCGCTGACTACCCGGCTAAAACTGTTCTGCAGGCCCCACTTCTCAGCGAAGGCCATCAGCGCCTGGTGATCCGGTGGAGTGGCCGGCAGCGCGTCGTCGGCGTCCTCCACCTCGGCATCGGAGGCGACCAGCACCACAGCCGGGGCCACATCCAGGTAGTCGCTGGCCGCCAGCAGCTTCTTCCGCTGGCTGGAGGACAAGTCGCTGGAACTGTCCGCCGCAGCCGACCGCAGCGCCGCCAGTGAGCCGAATCGAGCCAGGAGTCCGGCCGCCGTCTTCTCCCCGATTCCCTCCACTCCGGGCAGGCCGTCGCTCGGATCCCCCCGCAGCATGGCCATCTCGGCGTAGGCCCGTCCGGAGCCGACTCCGTACTTGGCTTTCAGCCAGGCCTGGTCGACCTCCTCGAGATTGCGCACTCCCTTGCCGACGTAGCAGACGATCACCCGGCCATCGTCATCCACCACCTGGAACAGATCGCGATCACCGCTGACCACTTCGATCGACGCCCGTTCACCGGCCGCTGCTGCCCGGGCCACCTCCCGGGCGGCGAGCGCCCCGATCACGTCATCCGCCTCGTGACCGGCGATGCCGACCCGGGCGATCCCCAGCAGGGCCAGTGCCTCGGCGATCAGCGGGATCTGCGGCCGCAGCGCCGGTGGCACCTCTTCGAGGTTCAGCTTCAGATTGGCGGCCCGGTGGGCCTTGTAGCTGGGGATGGCCGCGGTCCGGAAGGCCGGGCGCCACTCCTCATCCCAGCAGGCCACCAAGCGCGCGGGATGCCGTTGCCGGGTCAGATAGGCGATCGTGTCGAGGAATCCGCGGACGGCGTTGACCGCGGTACCGCCCGGGGCCTTGACGCCCTCCGGGACACCGTGGAACGAACGGAAGTAGAGCGAGGCAGCGTCCAGCAGCATCAGGGTGCCGGGCGGGGGAGCGGCCTTCTTCGGCATTGCCCCAGCCTGCCAGAGGCCAGACTGTTATCAGCCGAAGTCGTCCGGCAATGAAAAGTTGATTCAGGAAACGGGATCCCGCCGGTAGCCTTCGCCGGATGGAGGACACAGATCGGCAGATCTTGCGGCTGCTGTCCGGCGACGGCCGGATGAGTTTCACCGATCTGGGCCGGGCCACCGGCCTGTCGACCTCAGCCGTGCACCAGCGCGTCCGCCGGCTGGAGCAGCGCGGGATCATCCTGGGCTACTCCGCAATGATCAGCCCCGAGGCGATCGATCTGCCGCTGACCGCCTTCGTCTCGGTCACGCCGCTGGATCCCTCGGCCCCCGACGATGTGCCGGACCGGCTGGCCCACCTGGGCGAGGTCGAAGCCTGTCATTCGGTGGCCGGGGAGGAGAACTACATCCTCAAGGTCCGGGTGGCTGGGCCCGGGGCGCTGGAGGTGCTGCTGGCGACGATCCGATCCGCCGCGGGGGTGTCCACCCACACCAAGATCGTGCTTTCCACCCCGTACGAGGCCCGGCCACCAGCGCTGTAGTTCGCCGATGAATCTTCTGCTCCGGCAGGCCCGGTTGCCATCCGGCCCGGCGTCCGTCCTGGTCACCGGCGGCCGGGTGGCCTGGATTGGCCCGGACCAGGCGGTGCCGCAGGTCCCGCCCTCGACGGCCGTCCATCACCTCGGCGGCCGGCTGCTGCTGCCCGCCTTCGTCGACGCGCATGCCCACGTCACCGAGACCGGCCTGTTCCTGAACGGGGTCCAGCTGGCCGGACTCCGTTCAGCCGGCCAGATCCTGGACGCCGTGGCCCGCGCGGCGGCGGCCCGGCCCGGCCAGCCGGTACTCGGGCACGGCTGGGACGAGCTGCGGCTGGATCGATCCCGGCTGCCGGACGGCGCCGAGCTTGATCGCGCCGCTGACGGGGCCGACGTCTATCTGACCCGGGTGGACGTGCACTCGGCGCTGGTGTCGGCGACCCTGGCCCGGCGGCTGAACCTGGCGGCCATGGACGGCTGAGTCCGCCCGGACGAGGACTTCGCCATGGACTGGGAGGTGGTCGCCAATGCCAGCTAGCGCCTCAGCGACATCGCCGCCGTCTATAAGACCGCCGACGTGGTGATCCTGGCCACCGACCCGGAC
>CAXUFS010000245.1:0-4179 GCA_964250315.1 uncultured Kineosporia sp.
CCCCCGCGGCGGCACAATGGCTGCTGTGGCCCGTCCCCCCCCCGGGGGCCCCGGGGGGGGGCCCACCCGGACAGCTGGCGCAGCGCCTCGTTCAGCACCCAGGTGCCCATCGGCACAGCCAGCCCGCTCTCGTGGGCCAGCGGCATGAACTCGTCGGGAGGGCTCAGCCGGCCCGCCACCGGCCAGCGGACCAGAGCTTCCAGGCCGGTCCAGGACCCGCCGGGCAGCGAAACCATCGGCTGCATGTGCAGCACCAGGGTGCCCAGCTGGATCGCCGACTCCAGCTCGGTCAACAGCCGGGAGCGCTCCAGCACCCGTTCAGTCATCCAGGGCTCGAACCGGACGGCGCAGGCTCCGCCGCGCTGCTTGGCCCGGTACATCGCCAGACCGGCGTCCCGGAGCAGATCGGTCGCGCTCCCACTTCCAGCGATCACGACCGCGACACTGGCCGAGACCGGAGGCCGGCTGCGCGGCTCCGGGTCCAAACCGGCGAAGACGGCGGCCACGGCACCGGCCCGGTCCATCACCTCGGCCGGATCGCTGGAACGGGCCAGGACGGCGAACTCGTCGCCTCCCAGCCGCGCCACCAGATCGCCGGGCTGGGCGACCTCGGCCAGCAGGTGCCCGGCCCGGCGCAGCAGGCCATCTCCGGCGGCGTGGCCCAGCGCGTCGTTGTACTGCCGGAACGAGTCCAGATCGATCAGCAGCAGAGCCGTGCGGCCGCGGGCCAGCCGTTCACTGGTCTCGGCCAGGAAAGCGGCCCGGTTCAGCAGGCCGGTCAGGGCATCGGTGCGGGCCACCGTGACCAGTTCGCGCTGCAGGTTGTTGCGCTCGGAGAAGTCGCGGCCGGACAACGCGAAGCCCGGCGTCTCGGTCCGGCGGCTGATCGCCCACTCGATAGTGCGCGCCAGGCCGTCGTCCCCGATCATCCGGGATTCGATCCGCACCGGGCCGCCGGCCGCGAAGTCGTCCGCGGCCGGATCCAGCTGGTCAGCCGGGCCCCCAGCGCCGGGCCCCCCGCTGGGCCGGATCCATTCACCGATACTGCGCCCGACCAGGAACTCGGGCCGGATCCCGAGCACGGATGCGGCGGCGGCGTTGGCGTACTCCACCCGGAACGCCGGATCCAGCATCAGGATCACGTCCTGGCTGTCCCGCAGGACGTCGCGGTAGAGCCGGGTCCGGGTGGACAGGCTGTCCCACAGCCGCTCGTTGCGGGTGCTGTGGACCATCAGGTGCACACAGATGGCCCCCAGGGCCAGGCAGGCCAGGCCGAGCACGAAGCCATCGATCCGGCTCGGGACGACGGCGTAGAGCCCGGCCGGGAGCACCGGCAGCTGCCACCACCTGATCTGCCGGGGCCGGTCCGGATCACCGGGCACCCGCAGAATCTGCCCGGCGGCGAACATGATCGCCACCGCCAGGATGACGCCACTGCCCAGCCAGAACCAGATCCCGGCCTGCGGCTGCCCAGACAGCAGCCCGACCAGATCCCCGGCCAGGACCAGCACACTCACCCCGAACGCCAGGAAGGGCGGCCAGCGCCAGCCGGGCATGGTGCGGTTGAGCAGCCCAGCCATGGGCACCATCAGCAGGAACTGCCCGGCCAGCCACATCGTCATCCAGTTCTCGGTGTCCGCCCGCACCGGCAGCCAGCGCTGAGCCTGAACCGCGAACCAGAGGGTGGCGAACACGCCCGAGGTGGTGATGACGCCATCCAGCAGCAGGCTCAGCCAGCCGGACTCGGGACGGCGCATCCCCGGCATGGCCGCGATCGCCACCACGAAGAGCCCGAAAACGGCCGGCCTGAGCCCCGCCCAGAACCAGGCCTGGGGCAGACCGGCCAGCAGCGCACAGCACCCCGCGGCCCAGACCAGGTAGGCCAGGCCGGTGCTCACCACGGTCGCGGCGATGGCCGGGCGCAAGCCGCCGGCCCGCAGCAGCGCGATCCCGCACATGGCAGCGATGGCCAAGCCAGCCACCACGGTCGCGATCACCGCGAACGACATCAACCCACCCGCAATCCGGCTCGGCGCCTGGATTGTTGATCGGGTTGACTGGGCGCCGGGTTGAGCTCAGCCCTCACCGCCGCTGAGCCGGCTGGCCCTTAGTTGAGCACGGCACCCTGGGAGGCGGAGCCGACCAGCTTGGCGTACTTGGCCAGCACGCCGCGGGTGTAGCGCGGCGGCAGCGGCGACCAGCCCTGGCGGCGCCCGGCCAGCTCCCCGGGGTCCACCAGCAGATCGAGGGTGCCCCGGGCGACGTTCAGCCGGATCGGGTCACCGTCGCGGACTAGCGCGATCGGGCCGCCGTCGACCGCCTCGGGAGCCACATGGCCCACGCACAGGCCGGTGGTGCCCCCGGAGAACCGGCCGTCGGTCAGCAGCAGCACATCCTTGCCCAGCCCCGCACCCTTGATCGCGCCGGTGATGGCCAGCATCTCCCGCATGCCCGGGCCGCCCTTGGGACCCTCGTAACGGATCACCACGACGTCACCAGCGGCGATGGTGCCGTTTTCGAGCGCATCCATGGCGGCCCGCTCGCGGTCGAAGACCCTGGCGGTGCCCTCGAACACGTCGCTGTCGAAGCCGGCACTCTTGACCACCGCGCCTCCGGGCGCCAGCGATCCGTGCAGGATGCTGATCCCGCCGGTCCGGTGGATCGGTTCCTTCATCGAGCGCAGCACCTTCCCGTCCAGGTCGGGCGGGCTGATCTCGGCCAGGTTCTCGGCCATCGTCGCGCCGGTCACGGTCATCACGTCCCCGTGCATCAGCCCGGCGTCCAGCAGGGCCTTCATCACCACCGGCACGCCGCCGATCCGGTCCACGTCGGTCATCACGTGCTTCCCGAACGGCTTGACGTCGGCCAGATGCGGCACCTTCTCGCCGATCTTGGTGAAGTCGCCCAGGCTGAGTTCGACCTCGGCCTCATTGGCGATCGCCAGCAGATGCAGGACCGCGTTGGTGGAACCGCCGAACGCCATCACCACCGCGATCGCGTTCTCGAACGCCTCCCGGGTCATGATGTCCCGGGCGGTGATGCCCCGCTTGAGCAGTTCGACCACGGCCTGGCCGGATCGCCGGGCGAAGCCGTCGCGGCGCCGGTCGGTGGCCGGCGGAGCCGCGCTGCCCGGCAGGCTCATCCCGAGGGCCTCGGCCGCGCTGGCCATCGTGTTGGCCGTGTACATCCCGCCGCAGGCGCCCTCGCCCGGGCAGATCGCCCGTTCGATCGCGTCCACGTCCTCCCGCGGGATCAGCCCGCGGGCGCAGGCGCCGACCGCCTCGAAGGCGTCGATGATCGTGACTTCCTTCTCGGTGCCGTCGTGCAGCTTCGCGATGCCCGGCAGGATCGACCCGGCGTACAGGAAGACGGACGCCAGGTCGAGCCGGGCGGCGGCCATCAGCATGCCCGGCAGGGACTTGTCGCAACCGGCCAGCAGCACCGTGCCGTCCAGCCGCTCGGCCATCACCACGGCCTCCACGCTGTCGGCGATGATCTCCCGGCTGACCAGCGAGAAGTGCATCCCCTCGTGGCCCATGCTGATGCCGTCGCTGACCGAGATGGTGCCGAACTCCAGCGGGAACCCGCCGGCCGCGTGCACGCCGTCCTTGCTCGCCTTGGCCAGCCTGTCGAGGCTGAGGTTGCACGGGGTGATCTCGTTCCACGAGCTGGCCACACCGATCTGGGACTTGCCGAAGTCCACGTCGGTCATGCCCACCGCCCGCAGCATCCCCCGGGCGGCGGCCTTCTCCAGCCCGTCGGTGACGTCGCGGCTGCGGGGCTTGATGTCGGGCTGGCTGCTGATCTCGGTCACGGTCCGGAACTCTACGCCGGGCATGCCGGGGTCCGGCGCGGCCCGGGATGCGGAAGGATCGCGTCCCGTGACGAGCCGACCGATCCTGATCGCCTGCGCCCACGGCACCCGCTCGCAGGCGGGGCAGGCGGTGATGGCGGCCTGGCAGCAGGAGCTGGTCACCGCACGTGCGGACCTCACCGTGCTGGCCGCGCACCTCGACGTGCAGGAACCGACGCTGGACGAGGTCGCGGCGCGGGTGAGGCAGGAGGGCGGGTCGGCCGTCGTCGTCCCGCTGCTGCTGTCGACCGGGTACCACGTGAGGGTGGACGTCGCGCGCGCCGTCTCGGCCACGGGGCACGGCGTCGCGGCGGCGGCCCTCGGCC
>CAXUFS010000246.1:0-4171 GCA_964250315.1 uncultured Kineosporia sp.
CCCGGCGGCTTACCGCCGTCAATGCCTGTCGAGAGCACCTGTCAACCAGCTAGCCGCTGGACGTTCTGAGGAGTGTCCCATGCCGTCATCATCCGGATCTTCGTCGCCGCCCGCACAGAACGCTGCGCATGAGCCGCAGCCGGGCCGGACCGGCGGCGTGATCGCCGTCCTGTGTCTCGGGCTGTTCATGACCCTGCTCGATCTGACCATCGTCAATATCGCCATCCCGGACTTGGTCGACGGGCTCGGCTCGTCGCTGGACCAGGTGTTGTGGGTGCTCAACGCCTACAGCCTGCTGTACGCGGTGCTGCTGATCACCACCGGTCGCCTGGGCGACATCCTGGGGCCGAGGACCATGTATCTGGCTGGCATGACCGTGTTCACGCTGGCTTCGGCCGGAAGTGGCCTGGCCCAGACGACGGCCATGCTGATCGTGTTCAGGGCGTTGCAGGGGATCGGCGCCGCCATGCTGGCCCCGCAGACGCTGGCCTTCATCACCGCACTACTGCCCCCCAGCCGCCGGGCCGGTGCCTTTGCTGCGATCGGCGGCATGTCCGGGCTGGCGGTGCTGGCCGGCCCCACTCTGGGCGGCCTGATCGTGACGCACTGGGGCTGGCGCTGGATCTTCTTCATCAACTGCCCGCTCGGCCTGCTCACCATCACGCTATGCCTGGTCCTGGTTCCGGATGTCCGGCCCGGTCTGCGGCACCGGCTCGATCTGGGCGGGGTGGCGCTGCTGACGGCCGGGCTGTTCGGGCTGGTGTTCGGCCTGATCGAAGGCGAGCGCTACCACTGGGGCCGGATCACCGGTGCGATCAGCATTCCGCTGCTGATCGGGGCCGGCCTGGCGGTGCTGGCGGTGTTCGGATGGCGGGAGGCCCGGCGTCAATCAGGCGAGCCGCTCCTGCCGTTCGACATCTTCGCCGACCGCAACTTCACCCTGATGTCATGCGTGCTGGGGATCATGGGCTTCGCCATGGTCGGTCTGTACCTGCCGCTGACCATCTACTTCCAGTCCGCGCTGGGCCTGTCGGCGGTTGCGGCCGGTCTGGCCATCGCACCGCAGCCGCTGGCCATGATCGTGTCATCGTCGATCGGGGGTGCGTTGTCGGAGCGGATCTACGGCAAGCTGCTGCTGATTCCTGGGCTGCTGCTCTTCGCGGCCGGGACGGCCTGGGTGATCGTGACGGCGGCCGCGGACAGTAGCCGCTGGGCGTTCGTTCCTGGGCTGGTGGTGGCCGGGCTCGGCATGGGCTGGGTCTGGGTGCCGGTGTTCAGCCTGGCCACCCGGGATCTGCAGCCACGGATGGCTGGGGTGGCGGCCGGGGTGCTGGACACGGTGCAGGAGCTCGGCAGTGTGCTGGCCACCGCCGTGATCGGGGCGTTCCTCTCCAGCCGGCTGGCGGTCACGTTGCACGAGCAGTCTGTGGCTCAGTCGGCTGGCCTGCCGTCCGGGGTCCGGGACCGGTTCGTGACCGGCTTCAGCGAGGGTTCTTCGAACGGCCTGCAGGTCGGAGCCAGCAACTCGGCCCCGCTTCCTGCTGGCACGTCGCCCGAGCTGGCCCATCGGCTGGCCCAGCTGGGGCATGACGTCTTCGCCCACGCCTTCGTTACGGCGATGAAACCGGTCATGCTGATCCCGGTGGCGCTGGTGCTGGCCGGAGCTGGGCTGGCGATGGGTGTGCGCAGGCCCGCCCCCGACCAGGCCCCGGGGCTGGAGGGTGCACGCGCAGCGGCCGAGACAGGCTCTGCCGCAGACTGATTGGGGTTGTAACGCGAGCCAGCGTGAGCCCAGCCGGGCAGATCGGGCTCACGCTGACTCACATCCGGCCGGATGGTCAGGTAATCAGCTGATCTTGGGCTTCCCGTGCGCTGCGGTGAACTCGTCGAGCCAGGCCTTCGCTGTCATGCCGTCGCTCGCAGCGGCTGCCTTCAGAGTGGACGCCGAGTGTTGCAGCGCAGCGGGCACGGGCAACGGGACCCCGGGGCAGCTGGTGGTCCCGGCCGGGAGCACGCCCTTCAGCAGGTACGTGTTGACGTACCCGTCAGCGCATTCGTCGCCTCGCCCATAGATGGTGTGATCCGGCTGCCGGACCTTGACTAGCGATGCACGGGGTGTCTTGGCCCGCGCCGCCAGCGCATTGGCGAGCGGGGTGGCGGGATCGTCGGTGTTGTTCAGCATCAGCAGCGGAGGCAGCTTGGCGCCCTGGATCGGCGATCCGACGATCGGCAGGTTGAAGAACGGGCAGGGGTTCGCGTTCCAGCTGGCCCCGGTCAGCGGGTACTTCTGCCGGAAGATGTTGGTGTCGTTGACAAGCTCCGGATAACCGGGCCCACGGGTGTCCTGGCACACGACACTCCAGAAGACGTCATCACCGTTACCGGGGGGGCCGGCGCTGAACCAGTCGGTCACCACCTGCTTCTCGTCCGCGGTCGCGGTGGAGTAGTGCTCCAGGATGCTCATGGCCGAGGAGAGCTGGTCGTAGTAGCCGGTCCAGTAGAGACCTCCGCTGATTCCAGCGTCATAGCCGGCAGCAGTCAGGGTGCTTCCGTCGGTCAAGGTCAGCGGATGCGCGGCGAGTGCGGCCCGGCGCTTTTCATAGGTCCGGTTGACCGCACTGGGTGTGGTGCCCAGCCCGTACAGGCTGTTGTACCGGGCGATCCACGGCTGGAGGAAGTGCTCGAAGCTGTTCTGAAAGCCGGCGGGCTGGCGCCGGAAACTGGAATACGCGGATTTGGCTGTGAACTCGATGTTGCCGTCCAGCACGAAACGATCAACCCGGCCGGGGAATACCGAGGCGTACCAGGCGCCGAGCCAAGTCCCGAACGAGAAACCGAGATAGCTGATCTTCTTCTCCCGCAGCAGCGCCCGAACCAGATCGAAGTCGCGGACGGTCTGGCCGGTGTTGATGTACCGGGTCAGGGGGTCACTCGAGCACTGGTGTGCATAGGTCATGTCCAGCTGCTTGAACCTGGCCTGGTTGGCCGGTGATGTGTCGCGGCCATCCAGGTTGTAGAGGGTGTCAAGCACGCCCGGACCGCCACAGTTCAGCTCGGTCGACGAGCCGACCCCGCGCGGATCGAGACCGATCACGTCATAGGCCGCGCTGACATCGGGTTCGGAGAACTCTATGAACAGCGGGAGGGTCAGCCCGGAACCGCCCGGCCCGCCCGGGTTGGTGAACAGCACGCCGCGGCGCCTGGCTGGGTCGGTCGCCCTGATCCGGGAGACCGCCACGGTGATCGCCGGGCCCTCAGGCTTGGCCCAGTCCTGCGGGACGGTCACGCTGGTGCATTGCAGCTCGGGGTATCCGGCGTCCGGGTAGCACTCCGACCAGCTGAGTCTCTGTCCGGTCAGCGACGCTGGAATCGTTGTGGTGACGGACACCGAGGCCGGGGCAGTGGTGACTGCGGCGGACGCCGGACCCGACAGGGTGGTGATCAATCCGGCCACTGTGGTGAGCGGCAACGCAACCGCAAGACTCCTGCGCATCCTCATCGTCTGCCCTTCCGGCCCCGTCCTTGGATAGACCGGAATGACACCGATCCGAGTTGGACTCTGACAGACCGTTCGAGCCATTAAAGGATGATCGGAGATTTGTCCCGATCGGTCACGATGGACCGGGTTCGACCAGTTCGGCTGCGGTCAGGGGCCGCGGGACGGCGTCCACCGGAGCCGGAAACTCGAGCTGGCCGTCGGTCAGATCGAGGGCCTCCATCCGCCGGGCGGTGACCAGCACCCGCCGCTCGAGGGCGGCCAGCATGGCGTTGTAGTCCTCAACCGAGCGTTGCAACGATCGGCCCAGTTTGCCGGTGGCATCCCCGAGCGATCCCAGCCGTGCGTGCAGTTCGCGGCCGAGTTCGAACAGCTCCCGGGCGCTGCCGGTGAGAGCCTCGCTTTGCCAGGTCAGGGCGATGGTCCGGAGCAGGGCCAGCAGGGTGGTCGGAGTGGCCAGCACCACCCTGCGTCCCAGCGCGTGATCGAGCAGGGACGGGTCAGCGGTGCAGGCGGCGGCCAGAAAGGCCTCGCCGGGTACGAAGCAGACCACCAGCTGCGGCGTGGGCTGGAACGCTGTCCAGTACTCCTTGGCGGCGAGCGCGTCCACGTGCGCCCGGACCGCGCGCGAACTCGCCGCGCCGTAAACGAAAGGCGAATGAAAAATGCCGATGC
>CAXUFS010000247.1:0-4148 GCA_964250315.1 uncultured Kineosporia sp.
GTCAGATGGGCCTGCTCAGCCTGACCGGTTCGGCGCCGCGCCGTCGCTGACCGCCGCTGCGGCCGGTGCTGCTGAAGCGGCGCTGGCCCGGTCGCTCAGCTGTTCGCGCGGATCGCCGAGCCCGCGGACAGCCGGGCGGGTTAGTCTGCTGCGGTGTTCGGCATCAGCCCCGGCGAGTTCGTCGTCCTTCTGGCGGTAGCCGCGGTCGTGCTCGGGCCCGAGCGGCTGCCGGACTATGCCCGCCAGCTGGCCCGGCTGATCCGCGAGCTGCGCAACATGGCCCAGGGAGCGGGGGCCAAGGTCCGTGAGGAGATGGGTCCCGAGTTCGACGAGATCGACTGGCGCAAGCTCGATCCCCGCCAGTACGACCCGCGCCGGATCGTGCGGGAGGCGCTGTCGGATGCCTTCGACCCCGATGATCCGCTGGGGCTGAATAGCCTGCGGAATGACCTCAAGGACGATCTGAAGGGGCCGGGGGAGAAGCCGGTGTCAGCCGGCGGGCCGGTCCGAACACGGGCTCACCCTGAGGCCGAGGATGAGCCGGGCGCTTCGGCCCCCGCTGTCCAGACCCCGGCCTTCGACCCCGATGCCACCTAGCGGTCCTCTCTCCAAGATCAGGCCGAGCAGCTAGCGGTTCAGGCTCAGCGGCTGGCCGGGGTCAGCCCCAGAGAGCGGCCGGCCAGGCCGCGAGCCCGGCGGCTCAGCTGGCTGGACACCGCCCGCAGGGCGACGGCGGACGGTGAGGACGGCTCGCAGAGCACCACCGGCTGCCCGGCGTCACCGCCTTCGCGCAGGGTGACATCGATCGGCACCTGGCCCAGCACCGGCACCGGGGAGCCGATCGAGCGGCCCAGGGACGCCGCCACCGCCGCGCCACCGCCCGAGCCGAACAGCTCCAGCCGGGACCCGTCCGGCAGAGTCAGCCAGGACATGTTCTCCACCACGCCGACGATCTGCTGCTTGGTCTGCAGGGCGATCGCCCCGGCCCGTTCGGCCACCTCGGCCGCGGCCTGCTGCGGCGTCGTCACGACCAGGATCTCGGCCGAGGGAATCAGCTGGGCCACCGAGATGGCGATGTCTCCGGTTCCGGGCGGAAGATCGAGCAGCAACACGTCCAGATCGCCCCAGAACACATCGGACAGGAACTGTTCCAGAGCCCGATGCAACATCGGGCCGCGCCAGACCACCGGCTGATTCCCCGGTACGAACATGCCGATCGAGATCACCTTCACGCCATGCGCGATCGGCGGCAGGATCATGTCGTCCACCCGGGTCGGCGCAGCGCTGACCCCCAGCATCCGGGGCACCGAGAAGCCGTAGATGTCGGCGTCCACCACGCCGACCGACAGCCCGCTGGCCGCCATCGCCGCGGCCAGGTTCACGGTCACGCTGGACTTGCCCACTCCGCCTTTACCCGACGCCACGGCGTAGACCCGGGTCAGCGATCCCGGCTCGGCGAACGGGATGCTCTTGACCGCGTGGCCCCCGCGCAGCTTCTCCTTCAGCGCCGCTCGCTGCTCGTCCGACATCACGTCCAGCTGCACGTCCACCCGCTCCACCCCCTCCAGCGCGGAGACGGCGGCGGTGATGTCGCTGATCAGCCGGTTCTTCATCGGGCAGGCTGCGATGGTCAGATACACCGCCACCGAGACCACCGCCCCATCGACGTCCACCGACTTGACCATGTCGAGTTCGGTGATCGGGCGCCGGATCTCGGGATCATTGACCCTGGCCAGGGCGGCCGCGATGGCGTCCATTGAAGCTGTGGGCATGCTCCGATCGTACGTGGTCGATCCGCGGCCCACTCTCGTCGTGCGACCTCATCCGGCTCGCAGCATCATGATGTGGCTGCCGGATGGCAGCCCGGTCCACCGCAAGGGAGGCTCGCTGATGCTCGCCGGGCACAGCCCACTGCCTCCGCGTGCGGTTCCCGGGCTGGACGAGGTGGCCACCCGCGCCGCCGGGCTGCTCGGCACTCCGGTGGCCATGGTCAGCCTGGTCGACGCCCAGGGCCAGAGCCTGCCCGGTGCCCACGGCCTGGCGCAGCCATGGCAGACCGAGCGCTGGACCCCGCTCTCGCACTCGTTCTGCTACCACGTGGTGAACCGGGAACAGCCGTTGCGGGTGAGCAACGCTCACGACGAGCCGCTGGTGGCTCACAACCAGGCCGTGCTGGACCTGGGCGTGATCGCCTACCTGGGGGTCCCGCTGCAACTCAGCATCGGTGAGCAGGCCGAAGTGGTCGGGGCACTCTGCGCGATCGACCACCGTCCCCGGGAGTGGGGAGCCGATGACCTGGCTCGGCTTCAATCCCTGGCCAGCGAGGCTGAGGCCGAGTTGGCGCAGGCGGTCCGCGCCCTTTAGGGCCGGCCGGCGGCGGGTCCGCCTTGGCTAGGCGGTTGGGGCTGGAGTACGGCAGTACGGGCAGACCCGCCAATCCGATTCCAGCGGGCGCGAGCAGTTCTGGCAGTGCCCCCGGTCCAGGGTGGCCGTGCAGTACGGGCAGATCACCATGCCTTCCTCGACCTTGCTGGCGCAGACCGGGCAGGCTCCGGTGCCGCCGTGATCGTCCGAATGCGTGACCCGCATAGCCTCCTCGAACGTGGTCTCCCCGCGCCGGGCCTTGGTCAGCGCCGAGGCCCGCAGAGTCTGCATCCCCGCCGCCCGGGCCTGGGTGGCGATCGCCGACTCGTTGGCGTCCCGCATCAGCACCTGGCGCATCACCGAGTCGACGCTCAGCACCTCGTAGACGGCGGTCCGGCCGCGATAGCCCGTGCCGCCGCACTCGGGGCAACCCTCGCCCCTCATCGGGGTGTCGTGCTGCAGATCGGAGGCTCGCAGGCCGAGCAGGGTCAAGGTGTCCTCGTCCGGCACGTAGGGCGCTTTGCAGTTGTCGCACGGTTTACGGACCAGCCGCTGGGCGATCGCGGCGGTCAGCGAGGACGCCACCAGGAACGGCTCAGCGCCCATGTCCACCAGCCGGGTCAGCGCAGCCACCGCCGAATTGGTGTGCAGCGTGGTCAGCACCAGGTGCCCGGTCAGCGACGCCTTGAGGGCCAGCTCGGCGGTCTCGGCGTCCCGGACCTCACCGACCAGCACGATGTCGGGGTCCTGTCGAAGGATCGACCGCAGCCCGGCGCCGAAGGTCATCCCGGTCTTCAGGTTGACCCCGACCTGGGTGATGCCCGGCAGCTGGACCTCGACCGGATCCTCCAGGGTGACGATGTTCTTGTCCGGAGACTTGATCTCCGCGATCGCCGAATAGAGGGTGTTGGTCTTGCCCGAACCGGTCGGCCCGGTGATCAGCACCAGCCCCTGCGGAACCGACAGGGCAGCCTGGAAGTCGGCCAGCTGACGAGGTTCGAAGCCCAGCGACTCCAGCGACGGAACCTCGTCCCCGCGGGTCAGCAGCCGGATCACCACCTTCTCGCCGTGCAGGCTGGGCAGGGTCGAGATCCGGCAGTCGATCGCCATCCGGTCCACCATGATCCGGGTCCGGCCGTCCTGCGGAATCCGGCGCTCGGCGATGTCCAGGCCAGACATGATCTTGATTCGGCTGATCACCGAAGTGGCGATCCGTTTCGGCGCGCTCATCACGTCCCGAAGCAGGCCGTCGACCCGGAACCGGATCCGCAGCGAATCCCGCTGCACCTCGATGTGGATGTCGGAAGCCCGCAACCGGACCGCATCGCCCAGCACCCGGTTCACCAGCTTGACGATCGGGGCGTCCTCGTCGCTGGCCGCCGGAGCGCCCGCGGTGTAGTCCTGCTCGTCGTCCTCGCCGGCGTCCTCGACCATGGCCGAAACGCCGGAGCTGTCTTCGCCGAGGGACCAGGCCCGGGCCAGATGGTCACGGATCTGGGTCGCGGTGGCTACCTTGACCTCGATGTCGGGGCTGCGGGTGTAGAGCTTGACGTCGTCCAGGGCCAGCACGTTGGTGGGGTCGACCGCGGCCACCACCAGGCCCTTGTCGGTCTTGTCCAGCACCAGCACCTGGGTCCGCTCGGCCACCGCTCGGGGCAGCAGCCGGACCACGTCCGGAGCCGGGATGGTCCGGGACAGGTCGATCATTTCCATCCCGAGCAGATCGGCCAGCGCCTCCGCCACCGCCCGCTCGGTGGCGAAGCCGAGGTCGGCCACCACCTGGC
>CAXUFS010000248.1:0-4146 GCA_964250315.1 uncultured Kineosporia sp.
GCAGCAGCGCGAGGTGGTAGGGCCAGCCGCCGTGCCGGATGCGGCGCGTCTCGATCCAGCGCTCCACCGCGATCGCGGGCATCAGGAGCAGGCGGCGGGTGTAGAGCCAGGCCTCGCGGTGCACCGGCAGCGCCCGGTGCCGGCGGAGCGCCGTGAGGCCGCCAGCGCCCGGGATCGGCTGCGCGAGGAGCTGGAGAACCAGCCGGGCGACGCCAACGTCGACGAACTGGCTGAAGTGTTCCGGCCGGGCGCGGCCGAACACACCCGGACTTAGGGAAAACAGGCCCTGGATGGTCGCCGACGTAATCGCCTGGGTATGCCGTAGTCCGCGGCGGCTGGCTGCTTGCGCGGTGGCGGTGATGGCCGTGATCTTGGTGGGGGCCAACCTGTTTGGTGGCCCGAGCCGGAATGACCCCAAGGAACTGAGCAGCCCGGCGCCTCCGGTGACTGCCGCCGAGGTTCCGGATGCCGATGCCTTCGTCACCACCGCAGTCAGGTTCGTCCAGGCCTGGAGCCAGCTGCCCAAGGGCACCACCAAAGCGGAGTGGCACGCCCACCTGGAGCCGATCACCACTGAACAGCTGGCGAAGGCCCTGAACACAACCGATCCGGCCGCACTGCCCGGTGCTGCGCCGGACGGCGAACCGGTGGTCCGCTATCTGGCTCAGGACTCGGCGCTGATCGCCGTCCCGCTCGCCAACGGCTCGTCGGTGCTGGTCACCGTGGTCCGTGACGGCGCCAGCCAGCGGGTTTCCGACGTCCAGCCGTTCGCGGGCGACAGCTAGCGGGTATGCGGTGAGATTTCGGCTGAGCCAGACCGCCAAGCTTTCCATCGCGATCTTCGCTGTCCTCGGACTGCTCGGCTCGGCCGTGGTCCTGGTGCCGATGCTGATGCTGATGACCACCACCGCTGCCACCAGCGCACAGGACACCTACTCGGGCCAGACGGTCTGCGGCCCGACCATGAGCGGCGGCGGGCAGCAAATCACCCTGAGCGGTGAGCAGGTCGGCAACGCCCGTACCGTGATCCGCATCGGCCAGCAGCTCGGCGTCCCGGCGCGTGGGCTGGTGGTGGCGCTGGCCACCACGCTGCAAGAGTCGGCCCTGCGCAACATCGGCTGGGGCGACCGGGACAGCGTCGGGCTGTTCCAGCAGCGGGCCGGCTGGGGCACTCTGCAGGACCGGATGGATCCGGCGATCTCCTCGACCATGTTCTACACCGGCGGCCATGGCGGGCAGCCTGGCCTGCTCGACATCAGCGGCTGGGCCGGCCTGCCGATCACCCAGGCGGCTCAGGCCGTGCAGCGTTCGGCCTTTCCGCTGGCCTACGCCAAGTGGGAGCCGATGGCATCACTGCTGGTCCGGGATGTGCTGGGCGGCGTGGACCTGGGCTGCAGCACCGTGCTGACCGCCAATCTGCCGTCCGGGGTGGTCGGCACCATGCTCCGGGTCGCGCTGGAGCAGCAAGGTGACCCCTATGTCTGGGGCGCGGTCGGGCCGGACGCGTTCGACTGTTCCGGGCTGGTGGTTTACTCCTGGCGCCAGGCCGGTTACCGGCTCACCGTCCGGACGGCGGCTGCGATGTACGCGGTGTCCGATCCGATTCCGCCCGGCCAGGAGCAACCCGGGGATCTGCTGTTCGGGGAGTTCGGAGCCGGCGGGCCCGGTCATGTCATGATCGTGGTCAGCCGGGGGGAGGCGGTTCAGGCGCCTGAGACCGGCCGCAACGTCGAGGTCATTCAGATCCGTGCGGACGGGGTCAACTGGCGAGCAGGCCGGCTTCGCAGCACCGCCCTGGTTCCGGTCTAGGGCACAGAATCAGTTGGACGGCCGCCGCCACCACGACTGCTCAGGCTCGCTGATCGGCAGTTTCGAGCCGGTCGAGGCGGGCACCAGCTTGTCCGAGAGCCGCCGTTGCGGCGGAGCGAAGATGACCTGGGAGATCTGCTGATAGTGCAGGTCGGGGTCGGGAATGAAGTTGACCTTGGTGAGCGCCTGGTCCTGACCGGCCGACTCCAGTACATAGACGCCGTAGTTGAGCATCATGCCCAGCACGCTTCGGTCGTAGCGCATGTCGGTGACCTTGGACATCGGCATCATCGCCACCTTGCGCACAGCGATCCCATAGACCAGCACCAGACGCCGATCGGTGGCCAGGAAAACCTCCTGATGCCACTCGAACACCTTCCAAGCCACCCGCAGGATCAGCACCAGCCATATCACCAGGGCCACGTCACGCAGCAGCAGCACCGAGTCCGGCAGGTTGGCGTCCAGAAATCCGACCACCCCGAGCCACACGACCACGGTCACGATCGGCTCGGCCAGAACGATCCAGTGCCGGCGCAAAGAGAAGATGATGGCCTCGCTCGGGATCAGGTACCGCTCGAACTCCTTGGGAACCTGAGGATGGAGCCGGGTCTTCGATGCCATCGGCCGGCTAACTGTGCAGCATGGTGTTGAAGAAGGTCACGACCGAGCTCAGCCCGTGCTGGATCTGGTCCCAGCCATTGCTGGCGACCTCACCCGACTGGGTCGGCGACGTCCAGATCGCATAGACGATGAAGATGATGACGATGGCCCAAACGACCTTCTTGACCGACACCAGTGGACCTCCTGCGATCATGTGGCGGAGAGACAGGCCTGGCTCAAGACTATTGTGCCCGACCGTACCCGAAATGTCACGCTTTGCTGTCGGCTGAGTCCGCGGCCGCCTGCTTCCGGAGTCTGAACCTCAGCTTGAGGCTCAGATTAGCCCGTTCGGGTCACCAGGCCGTATCTACACCACACCGTAGAGGCGATCTCCTGCGTCGCCGAGGCCTGGAACGATGTATCCGACATCGTTCAACCCCGGATCCATCCCCGCCAGCACGATGCTCACCGGCGCGTCGTCTCCGAGCGCTGCGCGAATGGTCTCCACCCCTTCCGGCGCACCGAGCAGGCAGATGGCGGTCACCTCGTCGGCACCGCGCTGACGGACGTAGTCGATGGCCATCATCAGCGTTCCGCCGGTGGCCAGCATCGGGTCGAGCAGGTACACCTGCCGTCCGGTCAGATCCTCGGGCAGGCGGCTGGCGTAGGTGCTGGCCTGGAGCGTCTCCTCATCCCGGATCATGCCGAGGAAGCCGACCTCGGCAGTAGGAATCAGCCGGATCATCCCGTCCAGCATCCCCAGCCCGGCTCGCAGAATGGGCACAACCAGCGGCTTCGGCTGGGCCAGCCGCGCGCCATGGGCCGCCCCAACCGGCGTCACCACATCAGCGGGTTCTATCCGGACGCCGCGGGTGGCCTCATACGCCAGCAGCGTGACCAGTTCGTCCGCCAGACGGCGGAAGGTTGGCGAGTCGGTCTCCCGGTCGCGCAGAGCGGTCAGCTTGTGGGCGACGAGCGGATGGTCCACCACATGCAGGCGCATGGGGGCAAAGCTATCCAGTGCCATCATCGGTGGCGTGCTGGATCGCGCTGACCCACTGCGCCTGGATGAGGCCTGGATGCGGCTGGCTCTGGACGAGGCCGCTGCCTGCGCCTCTACCGGCGATGTTCCGGTGGGCGCGGTTGTGGTCTCGGGCGATGGCGAGGTGCTGGCCCGGGATCGCAACCGCCGGGAGGAACTGCAGGACCCGACCGCGCACGCCGAGATCCTCGCTCTGCGAGCCGCGGCCGCCGCACTCGGCACTTGGCGGCTGCTCGGTTGCACCCTGGTGGTCACTCTGGAACCTTGCGCGATGTGCGCGGGAGCACTGGTGCTGTCCCGGGTCTCGCGGCTGGCGTTCGGTGCCTGGGATCCGAAGGCGGGTGCTGCCGGGTCGACCCGGGACATCGTCCGGGACCAGCGGCTGAACCACCGCCTCGAGGTCCAGGCAGGCATCCTGGACGCCGAAAGCGCCAGCCTGCTGCGCACCTTCTTCGCTGCCCGGCGCTAGCCGTTCACGCTGAATAATCACCCGTCGGGCCGCATCCGGTGTTGCGCTTCCCTTCGGCCTTGCTGAGTTCGCGATCTTGGCCGGGAGTGTTGAACGGATTCGTCGGCTGAGCCGGGCTTCGCTAGGCTCGTCGGCGGTGGCGTGTCCGAGCGGCCGAAGGAGCACGCCTCGAAAGCGTGTGACGGGGCAACCCGTCCGTGGGTTCAAATCCCACCGCCACCGCCCT
>CAXUFS010000249.1:0-4143 GCA_964250315.1 uncultured Kineosporia sp.
TCTCGGCGGCGTCCCCGGCCGACCGGATCTCGCGCCAGGAACCAGGCGGCGCCCAGCTGCGATCGCTGGGATAGCCGCCAGGAACGGTCAGGAACGCCCCGGCGAAGGCGATCCGGGGCAGGCCCGGCTTGGTCCGGAGCGCAGCCAGCTGCGACGGGACGCCGCCGAGATCGTCGACGGCGGAAATACCTCCGGCCAGCAGCGCGGCCGGGTCGATCAGCCCGAGGTGGACGTGGGCGTCGGCCAGGGCAGGCAACCAGGAATCCTGCACTGGAGGCGGCCAGCTCTATCGAATCTGAGCTGCCACCACGGCCGAGGCCTCCTGGCGCGCGGTGGACGCCTGGGCCAGATGAGCCAGCTCGGCTGGGATCGGCTGCCCGCGCCGCATCATGGCCTGGGCCCACAGCCGGCCAGCGCGATAGGACGATCGCACCAGGGGCCCGGCCATCACCCCAGCGAATCCGAGTTGCCCGGCCTCGTCCCGCAGTTCGACGAACTCCTCAGGCTTCACCCAGCGATCCACCGGATGGTGCAACGGCGAGGGCCGCAGGTACTGGGTGATGGTGAGCAGATCGCAGCCAGCCTGGTGCAGGTCCACCAGCGCCTCCGACACCTCGGCCCGGGTCTCGCCCATGCCCAGGATCAGGTTCGATTTGGTCACCTGACCCTGTGAGCGAGCCAGGCTGAGCACGTCCAGCGAACGCTGGTAGGAGAAGGCCGGCCTGATCCGGCGGAAGATCCGGGGCACCGTTTCCAGGTTGTGCGCGAACACCTGCGGCGAGGCGTCGAAGACCTGCTGCAGCAGTTCGGGCCGGCCGGAGAAGTCAGGGGTGAGGATCTCGACACCGGTCTGCGGTGCGGCGGCATGGATGGCCCGGACCGTCTCGGCGTAGAGCCAGGCGCCTTCGTCGTCCAGGTCATCGCGCGCCACGCCGGTGACGGTGGCGTAGCGCAGGCCCATCGAGGCGACGCTCATCGCCACCCGGCGCGGTTCGTCGACGTCCAGCGGGCTCGGGCGGCCGGAATGGATCTGACAGAAGTCGCACCGGCGGCTGCACTGGTCGCCGCCGATCAGAAAAGTGGCCTCGCGGTCCTCCCAGCACTCGAAAATGTTGGGACAAGCCGCTTCCTGGCAGACCGTGTGCAGACCCTCACGCTTGACCAGCCCGCTCAGATCAGTGAATTCAGGGCCCATCCGGGCGGTCGTCCGGATCCAGGACGGTTTGCGCTCGATCGGGGTCTCCGCGTTGCGGGCCTCGACCCGGAGCATTCTCCGGCCTTCCGGGGCGATCGTCACCAGGGCTCCCTTCGAACAGTTCCGTGTTCCAGCCAATAGCCTAAGCGCCGGCCCGGGCGAAGTGATTCCGGCCGGTAATCGAACCGGAATCTCAATCAGGCTGCGTATTCGCCCGGCCGACGTATCCTGAATTGTCGTTCGTCGAAGGTTGTGGCATGGCGTGGCTTGTGTGGATCGCCGTGGCCGCGGTGGTTGCGACGCTGCTCCAGCAACTCTGGGCCGGAGCCGGGCCGCCGTGGCGGTGGCCGTTGCTCATCTGTCGTGCCCTCCGGCGAGGTGGCCGCGCCAAGGTCAGCCGGATCAGTACCCGTTGGGATCGCAAGCGGGGCCGGTCGGCGCCCGATCCGTTCGAAATACTGCAGATGCAGCATCGGCTCGGTGCCCTGGCCCAGGAACTGCAGCGGCTGGAATCGGAAGACGCCGACCGCAAGTACTGGGCTCGGGCGCACCGGATCCACACTCGCAAGGCCGCCTACGACCAGCTGCTGGTCGAGGCCTGCAAGCTGGCAGGGGTGCCGGGCGTGCAGACGGCTCCCGGCACCATCCCGGCCCCGATGGGCCGGCGCAGTGATGAGGAGCGGTTCCGGGACGAGATCGAACTGACCTCCCGCGGCTGGAGCTGGTGAGGAACCGGCGGCCGGCCGGCTGACCCCGTACGGTGAGGTCATGGACCTCAGGATCATGATCGAACCCCAGCAGGGCGCCAGCTACGGACAGCAGCTCGCGGTCGCGCAGGCGGCCGAGGCAGCGGGGTTCGGTGCCTTCTTCCGGTCGGATCATCTGCAGCACATGGACGGCGACGGGCTGCCGGGGCCGACCGAGACCTGGACCACCCTGGCCGCGATCGGCCGTGAGACCAGCACCATCCGGCTCGGCTCGATGGTCACCTCGGCCACATTCCGGCACCCGGGCCTGCTGGCCATCCAGGTCGCTCAGGCCGACGACATGTCCGGCGGCCGAGTGGAGCTGGGCCTGGGAGCGGGCTGGTTCGAGGCCGAGCACCGCTCCTACGGCGTGCCGTTCCCGGGCACCGCCGAGCGTTTCGACCGGCTGACCGAACAGCTCGAGCTGATCACCGGCCTGTGGTCCACTCCGGCCGGCCAGCGATATTCGTTCCAGGGTCAGCACTATCAGCTCACCGATTCCCCGGCTCTGCCGAAGCCGGTGCAGCCGGCGGTTCCGGTGATCATCGGCGGGATCGGGCGCAAGCGCACCCCCGCCCTGGCCGCTCAGTACGCGGCCGAGTTCAACGTGGCGTTCAAGTCGGCGGACGTGATCAGGCAAGCGTTCGGGGACGTCGCGAATGCGTGTGAGGCGATCGACCGCGAGCCCGGCAGCATGATCTATTCGGTGGCGCTGACGGCAGCGATCGGCCGCGACGATGCCGAGGTGGCCCGCCGGGCGGCCGCGATCGGCTGGGACGCCGGTGAGCTGATCGATCAGCAGCTGGCCGGGACCCCCGAGCAGGTGCTCGACCGGCTCGGGCAGTACGCCGACCTAGGGGCCACCCGGGTCTATCTGCAGTTTCTGGACCTGAACGACCTGGACCACATCGAGCTGGCCGCAAAGTTGATGGATCAGCTGGGCTGAAGCTGCGAGCCTGGGGGCCGGCCCAGCTCCGCACGGGCGCGGCGGCGCAGGTGCGTGTGACCCGGCAGGTCCAGCTGGTCCAGGCGCTGCGCCACCGCGGCGGCGGCGTCCTCGACGCTGATCCGGCGTCCCAGCTCCTGGCTCAGGCTGGTCACTCCGGCGTCCGAGATCCCGCACGGCACGATCGAACCGAATGCGGCCAGGTCCGGGTCGCAGTTCAGGGCGAAGCCGTGCATGGTCACGCCCTGGGCGACCCGGATGCCGATCGCCCCCGTCTTGCGCTGCGGCTCGTCGGGGCCGGCTGCCACCCAGACCCCGCTGCGGCCAGGCACCCGTCCGGCTTCCAGCCCGAAGCCCGCGCATACGTCGATCATGAGCTGCTCGATCCGGCGCACATAGGCGACCACATCGACCGGCTTGGCCAGCCGGACGATCGGATAGCCCACCAGCTGGCCGGGGCCGTGCCAGGTGATCTTGCCGCCCCGGTCGACGTCGACCACCTCGGTCCCATCCAGCGGGCGTTCGTGCGGCTCGGTCCGCTTGCCCGCGGTATAGACCGGTGGGTGCTCGAGCAGCAGCACGGTGTCCGGAGCCTTTCCGCTGGCCACTTCGGCATGCACCTGGCGCTGCAGTTCCCAGGCCCGCTGATAGGGCACCGCCTGAGCACCGAAGCCAGGGTGAAGCACGCGCAGAGCAGGCACACGGCCAGATTACGCCGAGCCCGCGACCGGCCCGAGGCTGGCTCAGGCTGGGCTGGGAACCATCCGCAGGCTGGCCAGCACCGCGTCGGCGGTGCGGCGTCCCGATACCAGCGCGCCCTGGATCGACGAGGTGTCCCGGTGATCTCCGGCCACGAACAAGCCGTCCGCCAGCTGAACGGGCTGACGCGGCTGCAGCGGCGGGAGGCTCACGGTCAGCGCATGCGCGATCGCGTCGGTGCGGATCAGCTCCCAGCCGGACACCGATACCCGATGCAGCCGGCCGAGCTGGTCTCGCACCGCCTGCTCGGCATCGGGCCGGTCGCCCAGCACCGTGCTGGCGATCAGGGCGCGGCTGTCCGGGCTGTACCCGCGGGCCGCGTTGCTGATCACCACGCTGTTCACGATCGGCCCGCGGTGATCACCGTCCACGTGCAGCGCGGACGATCTGGTCGGTGGTTCCGCAGCCACATGCCAGAAGGTGGTCAGCGGGCGCATGCCGGTTCCGGCCAGGCCGAGCAGATCAGCCGCGCTGAGCGGATCGGTGGCCACTACCAC
>CAXUFS010000250.1:0-4134 GCA_964250315.1 uncultured Kineosporia sp.
GGGTTCGGGTGGCCGCCCGGGGTTCTGGGGCGGGCAGCCTGGTGAACTACCTGCTCGGCATCTCCGGGGTCGATCCGATCAAGTACGGCCTGCTGATGGAGCGGTTCTTCACCGCCATCCGGACCCGGCTGCCCGATATCGACATCGACGTGGAGTCCGCCCGCCGGACCGAGGTGTACGAGAAGATCCTGGAGACGTTCGGCGGCGAGCGGGTCACCTGCGTCTCGATGATGGACACCTACCGGGTCCGGCACGCGATCCGGGACGCGGGTGCGGCGCTGGGCCTGCCCCCGGGCGAGATCGACAGCATCGCCAAGGCGTTTCCGCACATCAGCGCCCGCGACGTCCGGCACGCGATCGCCGAACTGCCCGAACTCCGGGCCACCGGGCTGGCCGAGCCGCGGCTGGATCTGCTCTTCGAACTGGTCGAACGGCTGGACGGGCTGCCCCGGCACGTCGCCCTGCATCCGTGCGGGGTGGTGCTGTCCAGTTCCCGCCTGCTGGACCGCACTCCGGTCGAGGCCAGCTGGCTGGGCTTCCCGATGAGCCAGTTCGACAAGGACGACGTCGAGGAGCTGGGCCTGCTCAAGCTGGACGTGCTGGGTATCCGGATGCAGTCGGCGATGGCCTACGCGGTCCAGGAGGTCGCCCGGGTGGACGCCGATGTGGTCGACCTGGACGCCGTCCCGCTGGACGACGAACCCGTCTTCGAACTGATCCGGACCACGCACACCCTGGGCTGCTTCCAGATCGAATCACCGGGCCAGCGCGAGCTGGTGGGCAAGTTCGCGCCGGAGAACTTCCGCGACCTGATCATCGACATCTCGCTGTTCCGGCCCGGCCCGGTCAAGTCCGACATGATCGAGCCGTTCCTGCGCGCCCGGCAGGGCTGGACCGAACCGGAGTATGTGCATCCCTGGCTGAAGGATGCACTCGAAGACACCTGCGGCGTGGTGGTTTTCCACGAACAGGTATTGAAGATCATCCAGGTCATCACCGGATGCCCGCTGGATCGGGCCGACGAGGCGCGCCGGGCGATGGGGTCACCGCAGGGGCAGGCCCAGGTGAGGGAATGGCTGCTGCCTCAGGCCCGGCACAGAGGCTTGGACGAGGTCTCGATCCAGCGGATCTGGGAGGTGCTCGAGGCCTTCGCGTCGTTCGGGTTCTGCAAGGCCCACGCCGCCGCCTTCGCGTTGCCGACCTATCAGTCCGCCTGGCTGAAGGCCCACCACCCGGCCGCCTTCCTGGCCGGAGTGCTCACCCACGACCCGGGAATGTATCCCAAGCGGCTGATCCTCGACGACGCCCGCAACCTCGGCATCGCGATCCGCGGCCTGGACGTGAATCGCTCGGGTGGTGGCTATCGGGTGGAACGCCTCGACCCGGATGAGCGTGATCCAGGAGTACTTCGCCCGGAGCCGGGTCTGCCCGACGGCCGGGCCTACGGAATCCGGCTTTCGCTGTCCGAAGTGAAGGGCATCAGCGAGGCCGAGGTCGAACAGGTGGTGGCCGGGCAGCCGTACCACTCGCTGGCCGACTTCTGGCACCGGGCCCAGGTGAGCCGGCCGATCGCCGAACGGCTGGTGCTGACCGGCGGATTCGACACCATCTACGGGATCAGCGACGGCACCGTCCGGCTGGCCCGTGACCAGATCACCCGGCGCGATCTGCTGTTGCAGCTGGGTGAACTGGAGCGCTGGACCAGATCCGGCCCAGGACGGGGTTCGCGCCGCCGTACCAGGACTGAGCCAGAGCGGGCGACGAAAGAGGGAGTGGCAGCGAAGGAAGGCACGGCGAATCAGCGTGCGGATCTCGCGACCAATGACAGCGGGTCACTTCAACCCGGTATCCGACAGGCTGCCGCCCGCCAGTCCCAGGCCGCGTTGCCGGTGACCAAGGCCGAGCAGCTGAGCGTGCAGCTCTCGCTCGACCTCGGCGATGCGCCGGACGAGATCATTCCTTCCGGGCTGCCCGAGATGAGCAGCGCCGAACGGGTCCGGGCCGAGCTGGACGTGCTCGGTCTGGACGCCAGCAGGCACGTGCTCGACTTCTACGTCCCGATGCTGGAGGCGATCGGCGTCGTCCGTGCCCGTGACGTGCTCGGACACCGGAGCCGGGCCGAACTGCTGGTCGCCGGGGTGAAGGTGGCGACCCAGACACCGCCGATCCGTACCGGCCGCCGGGTGGTCTTCCTCACCCTGGACGACGCCACCGGGCCGGTCGACGCCACCTTCTTCGAGGACGCGCAGGCTCCCTACGCCGCGACCGTGTTCCATTCCTGGCTGCTGGTGGTGCGCGGAGTGCTGCGCCGGACCGGCCCGCGCGGAACGTCACTACGGGCCACCGGGGCCTGGGAACTCCCGCTGCTCTGGGAGACCTGGCGTGATCACGGCGTGGATGCCGTCCATGATCTGATCGCCGCCGCGCCCGACCTGACTGGAGCCGGCTGGCGGACCCCGATGCCTGCCGGGCTGCCGTCGGTGGCTTTCAACCGCGGATTCGATCAGTCGGTTCCGGCCGCTGCCGGTCAGCCGGTTCCCGGCCGTACCCAGGGGGTCAGCCGGGACGACGGCGCGCTGGGCCGGCCGCCTGCCGATGGCGAATGGGAAGTGGGCACCGGGCTACCGGCCGGCGACCGGCTGAACGCCCGCCCGGCTGCTGCTGCGATCGAGGCGCTCACCCAGAACCGGGAGCGGGCCGGTGGGATGGGCGGAAGCCGGCGTGTGCTGGTGCATCCCAGCGGTTACCGGCAGTCGCCCTACGCCGACCTGAAGACGCCCGGAGTGGATACCAAGGAGACCCGCCAGCAGCTCGCCGCCGAAACGGAGTCGGCCCGCGAACACGCCGAACGCCGCAAGCACGATCCTCCGCGCAAGCTCTGGCACTCCAGCCCGGGCAGTTCGGGGCACTGATGAGCCGCGCCGTGATCCCTGGCCCGGGGAAAGGGCTGAACGCCGGGGAGGTGAAGGCCCGGCTGGACGACGGGTTGAAACCCCGGCTGGACGACGGCTGCCCGATCCTGCACGTCGACATGGACGCTTTCTACGTCTCGGTCGAGCAGATCAGCCGCCCGGAGCTGCGCGGGCAGCCAGTGATCGTCGGCGGATCCGGTGGCAGCCGGTCGGTGGTGTTCTCCGCCAGCTACGAGGCCCGTTGTTACGGCGTCCACTCCGCGATGGCGATGGGCCGCGCCCGCCGGCTCTGCCCGCACGCCGCGATCATCGAGCCCGATCATGACCGCTATGGCGAGGTCTCCCGCGGGGTGATGGAGATCTTCCGGTCGATCACTCCGCTGGTCGAGCCGCTCAGCCTGGATGAGGCCTTCCTGGACGTCTCCGGCTCGATCCGCCGGCTCGGGTCACCGGCCCGGATCGCGCAGCGGATCCGTGACCAGGTCGAGGACGAGCAGCAGATCACCTGCTCGGTCGGTGTGGCCAGCACCAAGTTCGTCGCCAAGCTGGCATCCCGGCAGGCCAAACCCGATGGCCTGCTGGTGATACCGGCCGATCAGGCGGTGACCTTCCTGCACAGCCTCAAGGTGGGTGCGCTGTGGGGAGTGGGAGATCGCATCGAAGAGGCCCTGCATCGGCTGGGCCTGGTCACGGTGGCCGATCTGGCTCACACTCCGGTCGCCACCCTGCGCCGGGCCCTGGGTGAGATCAGCGGCACCAGCCTGCACGAGCTGGCCTGGGGCCGCGATCCACGGCCGGTGATCCCCGAATCACCAGAGAAGAGCATCGGCAGCGAGGAGACGTTCCGCACCGACATCGACGATCCGGAGGTGATCGGCCGCGAACTGCTGCGGCTGAGCGAACGGGTCGCGGCCCGGCTGAGATCGGCTGGAATGGCTGGCCGGACGGTGGTGATCAAGATCAGGTTCGCCGACTTCACCACCATCACCCGGTCCCGCACCCTGACCGAGCACACCGATGTGGCGCGGGTGATCTACGTCACCGCGGCCGGTCTGTACGCCCGGCTCGGCCTGGACCGGGCGCGGGTGCGGCTGGCCGGAGTCCGGGTGGAGGGTCTGACGGACGCCGCTCTCAGCCATCATCAGCTCGCCCTCGATGAGCGCCCGCGCGGCTGGCGGGAGGCCGAGCAGGCCGTCGACCGGGCCAGTGCCCGATTCGGTCC
>CAXUFS010000251.1:0-4083 GCA_964250315.1 uncultured Kineosporia sp.
CTCTGGAACCGCGCCGGGACGCGGCTGCTGGGCCGGTGAGGGGACCGTCGAGGGCCCGGCAGCCGGGGGAACCAGGCTGAACAGTGTCTGCTCGGCGGCGACGTCCAGAGTCTCCTCGCTGGGAGCGAGGGTCTGCTCGTCCAGCCCCCGGCTGAGCAGGTACCGGGCGATCTCCCTGCGCTGGGTGTGCGGAGCCGGCTGAGGATCGGCGGATGCGTCTTGTGTCATCGCGGCTCCCGGTGACTTCTGGAATGATCATCTATCTGGTTCAGCCTGGCCTGCGGCCGTGCGGCGGGCAAGACCCCCTCAGAAGGAGCCGGACCGTGCCCTGCTGATACGGCTGGGTAGGCGTTAAAGTCAGGCAAGAGACGTCAGGCAATGGGCCCGGCCAGGTGGATGGTGGATCTCAGTCGCTCGATGGTTCAGATCCTTGGTCTGGGCGGGGAGGTCGCCGGGGCCGGATTTCTGGTCACCAGCGACCTGGTGCTGACCACCGCCCAAGCCGTACTGGATCCAGGTGCCCAGCAGCGGCCCGAGGTGAGCTTCGAACTGATCCCGGCGGGCGGGGTGATGGCCGCAACAACCACCAACGGCCCGGCGGAACCTCCTCAGCTGCCTCGCCGGCTGTCTCTGATGGTGGTGTTTGCCCACCGGCAGGCCCGGCCGGTACCGGCCACGGTGCTGCCTCCGGACGGCGGTGACCCGCCCGGCCTGATTCTGCTCCGGGTCCGCCGTCCGCCCAAGGACGCCCAGCCGCTGCCACTGGCCGATCACCCGCCGCAGGACGATGACGTCCAGCTGGCCGGGTTCGCCCGGCGGCCCGGCGGTCAGCGCGATTCGCCGGTCCAGGTGATCACTGGACGATTGGGCGCGTCTGATTTCCCCCTCGCAGCGGGCGGTTTCGGCGCCGTAGCCAGCGTCGGCGGCCCAGCCGCGGAAAGCGAACCGGGGTACGGAACGGGCAGACTGCTGCGGATCGACGAGATCGGTGACACCTCAGATCTCTTCCTCGGCGGACCGGTTCTGGACGGGGGCGGATCGGTGATCGGGGTGATCACCGGCCACCAGCCGGGCCGGGCTGGAGCCGGCCGGGCGGGAACCGCGCTGGCCCAGCCGATACTCGGCCTTGCGCAGGCGTTGCCGCTGGTGACCTCCGCCGGAAGCGGGCTGGCTCGGCGGGTGCGTCACCGGCATCTGCTGATGGGGACGGCCGCCGCCGCGGTCACGGTCATGGCCGCGGGGGCGCTGGTGGTTCTGCGCCCGGTGGCTGGGCAGCACGACGCCCGACTGTCCCAGACCCTGGCGGCGGATAGCCGGCATCTGCCGGACGGCGCTGATCTGAAGCCGTTGCTGGCCGCGACCGCTCTCAGCTATGCGGGCACGCCGGAGGCTCTGACAGCGGCTCGGGACTTGCTCGCTACGCCGTCCGCCGCCCTGTTCGGGCACAGCGGAACGGTGAACGGCCTGTCCTTCAGCCCGGACGGGCGGGTGCTCGCTTCAGCCGGATCGGACGGGACCACCCGCCTCTGGAGCATTTCCGCCCATCGCGAACTGGGCCTGCCGTTCATGGACGAAGGCCCGCTGCAGGAGGTGATCACGGCAGTGGCGTTCAACCCGGCCGGTACCCTGCTCGCCACCTCGCAGTTCAGCGGCCGGATCCGGATCCGAGATGCGGGCAATCGGTCACCGGTGGGCTCGCCGCTGGGCGTAACCGCGGGGCAGGGCCAGAGCAATGACGTGCTCGCAATGACGTTCAGCCCGGACGGCAAGACCCTGGCCGCGTCCGGGTACGGCGGCATGATCAGATTCTGGGACGTCGCCAGCCAGCACCCGTCGGGGCCGCCCATGTCCGATCGCAGCTACGTGTCGGTGCCCAGCATCGCCTACAGCCCGGACGGCAGGCTGCTGGTCACGCTGACCAGCGATGGACGAGTGCGGCTGTGGGACGCCCGAACCCGGACCACGGTAGGCAGCCTGGCCACCGGAAAGGCGCTCACCCTCAGCATCGCCTTCAGCCCGGATGGGAAGACGCTGTTCACGGGTGATTCCCAGGGCACGACAACGCT
This sequence comes from uncultured Kineosporia sp., assembly GCA_964250315.1. Taxonomy (GTDB): domain Bacteria; phylum Actinomycetota; class Actinomycetes; order Actinomycetales; family Kineosporiaceae; genus CAXUFS01. The sequence goes on from CAXUFS010000251.1 coordinate 2,067, forward strand.
GTGGGACGTCGCCACCCGGCGGCCAGCGGCGGTGTGGCAGGACGATCGGGGCCCGGTCAGGGCAGTCAGTGTCAGCCCGGACGGCCTGACCATCGCCATCGGTCACGATGACGGCAGCGTCGAGCTGTGGAACTCCGGCGGTGGCCCTCCTTACAGTCCGGCTCTGGACGGCGGAACCGATCGGGTGGTCGCCCTTCGGTTCAGCCCGGATGGAAAGAGCCTGGCCGCAGCCGGGGTGAGTGGCCTGGTCCGGGTCTGGGACGTGTCGCACGCCAACGACTATCAGCGGCTCGGGCCGGATCCGGACTCGCGGGCCCAGTTGATCAGCGGCCTGTGTGTGATGGCCGGTAGGCCGATCAGCCGGGATGAATGGCAGCAGCAATTGCCGGACGAGCCCTACCGCAACGTCTGTCCCAGCTTGCCCAGCCGTCCAGCGCAGTGACCAAGGCTTACCTGGTCAGGCCGCGTCCGTAGCCGATCGGGCACCTGGCGGCTGGTCCATCCGCAGCACCTGGGGCCGCAGGACGTCGTTGTTGCAGATCACGACGCCAGCTCGATCGGCCGCAGCGACCTCACTGAGATAGCGGCGGCAAGCGGGGTGATAACGGGTGTCGAAGGCGTACCGGGCCCGCCCGATTCCGCCGAACATCTCCGTGTCCCGGGCACAGCCCCGGGCCCGGGCGATCTCGAAGCTGGTATCGACGAACACCACCACATCCCAGAGACCAGCCAGTTCCGGGCGCTGCAGGAAGCTGCCGTCCACGATCACGATGGCGTCGTCGGGAGCCAGCTGGACATCGTCATCGATCACAGCGTCGGTGCGGAGATCATGCACCCGGGCGTGGTATCGGCGGTCGCCGCCTGGCCCCAGCGGTGTCAGAGTGAGCTGGGCCAGTTTGGCCAAATCGTAGGCGTCCTCGTAGTAGCCGTCCGCACTGTCGCGGCCTTTCCGGTACCGGTGCGCGCTCTGATGGTGGAAGTCATCCCCCGACAGCCGAATCGCGATCCGCTCCCGCGGGCGCAGCGCCATCGCCAATTCATTGGCCAGGGTGGATTTGCCCGCGGCGGTGATCCCATCGACGGCCACTCGGATCGGATGGTCCAGGCGCCGCGCGGCCAGATGATCGGCCAGCTGGCCGATCACCACGGTCCGGGTTCCTGCTGTCATGTCTCTACGCTAAAGCGCCGGTGACGCGACTGTGAACCGATCGAGCCAGGTGCTCACATGGCTGTAACACTGCGGTAGTGAGGATCATCGCTCGGTGTGTCCACGGCCTGGAGTGGGTCTGCGCAGCCGAGTTGAGCGCAGTCCTGCCTGGCGCCCGGCAGATTTCACTGGAGCGGCGCGAGCTGCGTTTCGACATCGCCGGGATGCAGGCCGGCCTGATGCGGCTGACCACAGTGGACGACGTGCTGGTCGAGATGGGCCGGATCGGCGGGGCCGGGCCGGGCAAGGCGGTGCTGAACGACCTCGGTGCCGAGCTGGCAGGCCTGGCGTGGGCTGCTCTGCTGGACCAGATCGGCCATCTGAGGGCCCGCCCGGGGGGGACCGATGGGCCGGTGATCGACGTGGTGGCCAGCTTGGAGGGCCGCCGCCGGTACAGCCGCTTCGACCTGGAATATGCAGCCGGGCAAGCTCTTTCCGCTGCTATGGGTGGACGTTATCTGCGCCGGACGGCGGAGGGCCGGGCGCCCGGCGAACCTGATCTGAGCGTGCGGCTGTTCCTGCGCGGTGATCAGCTCGTCGCCGCTGCCCGGATCGCGGCCGTTCCGGCTCACCGCCGTGCGTACAAGCTGGACACCGGACCAGGGACGCTGCACCCTCCGGCTGCGGCCGCTCTGGCCCGGCTGGCGAACCCGGCGGCTGGTTCGGTCGTGCTCGATCCGTTCTGCGGAGATGGCACGATCGCGATCGAAACCGTCCTGGCGTTCCCGCAGGTGCGAATGCTGGCCCGGGACGCGGACCCGGATCGGGTGGCCAACGCCCGGCGCAACGCGGCCCGGGCTGGCGTTGCGC
>CAXUFS010000252.1:0-4034 GCA_964250315.1 uncultured Kineosporia sp.
CCCCCGCGGCGGGCTTGTGGGACCCCCCGGGCCCCCCCCGGCCGCCGGCGCCCGCGGCGCCGCGGCCGACCACGTTCTTGCCCGGCTCCAGCTTCTGGTGGCGGCCGTCGACCTCGAGCCAGGGCTGCAGAACCGGGCTCGGGCCTGGGTGTGGCTGGTTCTGGGGCGGGGCCGGCGACTGATACAGCTGGGGTTGAGGCTGGGCCGGGCGAGGGCCTCTGGCGGTGTGGCTGCGGACCCGGAAGACGCCGGTGTCCAGGTCGTCCGCCTCCTCGAACTGCACGGTGACCGGGCCGACGAAGGCGTACTGCTGCTGGCCGGCGTGCTCGGCCACGACATCGCGCAGCTCGATGCCCAGGGCTTCCTCCCACTCGCCCAGGCGTTCGTGATCGGCCTGCCCGAGCTCGACCACGAAGCTGTTCGGCACGAGGGTCCGGCCCCGGGCGACGATCTTGGCCTTGTTGTCCACCTCGCGGCGCAGCGCGCTGGCGATCTCGACCGGCTGCACCTCGCTGCGGAAGGCCTTGGCGAAGGCGCCGTTGAAGGCGCGCTGGATGCCTTCTTCCATGCGATCGAACATTCCCACTGCCGGCCTCCTCCCGATGCGTCTGCGGTGCGCCGCCGCTGACTCATGCCCGCGTCACGGCCAGCGTATCCGCGCCGCTGGGCTGGCAGGGAACCGCGCTGAACAACCGTCCGGGCTCGGCGTGCACCTGCGGAGGGCGACGGCTGATCCCGATGTCCGGGGCAGGCGCAGTCGCCTCGGTGCCGTTCAGATGGCGGACTGGCTGGCCGGGGGTGCGTGCTAGCCTTTCGTCGCTCGCGCGAGTGGCGGAATGGCAGACGCGCACGGTTCAGGTCCGTGTGCCCGAAAGGGCGTGGGGGTTCAACTCCCCCCTCGCGCACCAGCAGACATGCAGGTCAGGGGTGGGCCGGGTGCCACGGGAAGCCCGTGGCAACCGTGCGGGCGATGGCCACGTCGTGCCGCAAGCCGGTCAGCCGCCGCCTGTTGCTGGAACCCATCCGGTTCCGGGGATTAGCCGCGCGCAGTGCCGCCACAACGAACAGGCTCAGGCTGGCTTGTCGCCGCCGCGCTACTGGCATGGTCGCCAGCCGTCGTCCTGCTCCTGCTGGTGGCGCACAGGGCGATCCACGATCGGCCGGCAACGAACTGGCAGGCCAATCACCAGGCCAGGGTCACGCTTCTGTGGCTTGGATTGTTGATCTTCGGGTTGCCACTACTGATGTGGGCCGTCCTGATCGCAGGCGCTGCCTACATCATGGGCCAGTGGCAGTTGGAGTTCTGACCGTCATGTCACCACACCGCCTGCTCGCTCAGCGACGGATCCTTCACGGTCCGCGGGCCACATGTCCCCGGCCGGGGCGGTCACCTCATCGGGCAGGCGGCTAGGCTGGGTGGCATGCGCGGGCTGTGGCGGGTCATCCGGGAGCGCGCCCAGGGCGACCAGGGCGCGAGCGCCGTCGAATACGGCCTGCTCGCCGCCGCCGTCACCGGTGCCTTCATCGTTGGCACGGCCGGGTTCAACGGCGCCCTCGCGGCGGTGTTCCGGCAAGCACTGAACGGCCTGGGCGCCACCACTCCCTAGTGGCCCCATCCACAACCTGAGATCGGCGCCGTCCGCGACAGGTTCCTGACAGCGCCCCTGACAGCGATCCGTGCGAGCGCTGACAGCGGGCCGGGGCATCTTGGACCAGAAGAACCCACGATCAAGGAGCCCTCATGGATTACGCCTTCCAGGCCCGGGACCTGGTGAAGCGATTCGGGCAGACCACCGCCCTGGCCGGGGTGGATCTGGCCGCTGAGCGCGGCACCGTCCTCGGCGTCCTCGGCCCGAACGGCGCCGGCAAGACGACGGCGGTGAGGATCCTCGCCACCCTGCTCAGGGCCGACGAGGGCAGCGCCACCGTCGACGGCCTCGACGTCGCCAAGCATCCGGACGCGGTCCGCCGCCGGATCGGCCTGACCGGCCAGTACGCCTCGGTCGACGAGGATCTGACCGGCCTGGAGAACCTGACTCTCATCGGCCGCCTGCTCGACCTCTCCCGCAAGGACGCGAAAGCCCGGGCCGCCCACCTGCTCCGGCAGTTCGATCTGGACGAGGCCGCCGATCGGCTGGTCAAGACCTACTCCGGCGGCATGCGCCGGCGCCTCGACCTGGCCGCCAGCCTGGTCGGCCGCCCTTCCGTGATCTACCTCGACGAACCCACCACCGGCCTGGACCCGGCTAAGCGTGAGGACGTCTGGCATCTGGTCCGCCGGCTGGCCAGCGACGGCACCACCGTGCTGCTGACCACCCAGTACCTCGAGGAGGCCGACGCTCTGGCCGACCGGATCTCGGTCTTCAACCATGGTGCGGTGATCGCCAACGGAACTCCGGCCGAGCTCAAGCACATCGTCGGCGGCCAGACTCTCGAGGTGCGCCCGGCCGATCCGTCGGACCTGCCGCAGGTCGAGAGCATGCTCACCGAGGTCGCGCACAAGCCGGTCGAGTCGCCCAGCCGCGGCGTGCTGTCGGTGCCGGTGGACGACGACAGCGCCCTCATCGCGCTGGTCGGGCGCCTCAGCCAGGCCGGCATCACCGTCACCGAACTCGCCCTGCGGCTGCCCAGCCTGGACGAGGTGTTCTTCGCCCTGACCGGAACCCGCGACGTCCAGGAGGACACCGAGGAGAGTGCAGCATGAGCGCCACCCTGAGCATCGAGGATGTCGGAGTGCCTGCCGCCCCGACCTCATCCACCCCGGCCCGCCCTCTCGGTGTCGTGCGGCACAGCCTGATCCTGGCCGGGCGGGCGATCACGAAGATCCGCCGCACTCCCGAGCAGCTGCTCGACGTCACTCTGCAGCCGATCCTGTTCACCACCGTCTTCGTCTATCTGTTCGGCGGCGCCATCACCGGCTCCACCCACGACTACCTGCAGTTCGTGCTGCCCGCGCTGATGCTGCAGACGCTGCTGTTCTCGTCGGTGTCGATCGGGGTGAACCTGAACACCGACATCGAGAAGGGCATCTTCGACCGGTTCCGCAGCCTGCCGATCGCCCGGGCCGCGCCGCTGGTCGGTGCCGTGCTCGGCGACGTCGTCCGGTTCCTGGTGTCGATCGTGGTGGAGCTGACCTTCGGCTACATCATCGGGTTCCGGGTGACCACCAACCCGCTGCTGGCGCTGGCGGGTTGCCTGCTCGCCCTCGGCTTCACCATGGCGCTGAGCTGGGTCTTCGTCTGGCTCGGGCTGATCCTGCGCACGTCGGGCTCGGTCCAGGGTTTCGGCTTCATGTTCATGTTCCCGCTCACCTTCGGCAGCAACATGCTGGTTCAGGCCTCCACCCTGCCGAGCTGGTTGCAGCACTGGGTCACCATCAACCCGGTCAGCCACCTGACCGATGCCGTCCGGGCGCTGATGGTCGGTGGGCCGACGGCCGGGCCGGTGATCTGGTCGCTGGTGTGGGGAGCGGGGATCGTGCTGGTCTTCGCCCCGCTCGCCGTCCGCGCCTACCGCCGCCGCGCCTGAACGCCCAGCCCCGCCCAGGCTCTCCCGCTCTCCGGGAGAACTGCACCAACCGGGCAGACCGGGCCTTATCGGTCGTCCCGCTGAACTGGAGGGTTAGGCTCTGTGGGTGGACGCGCGGGGCGACGACGGGACGCCGGACCAGCCGCGGCCACTGACCCAGGTCTCGCCGCCGTCCCAGCTGAAGCCGGTCAACGTCCGGCCGGACATCGGCGCGGCGGCCTTGGCCCGATAATGAACGCGTGCTTCCCCGGATCGCCGCCACGGCGTACCTGACCCCACTGCGGGAGGGTGGTTCGCTGCCGGGTCTGATGGAGGCGGACGACGACGGCACGTACGTGCGCAAGTTCCGTGGCGCCGGTCAGGGCACGGCGGCTCTGGTCGCCGAGGTGGTGGTCGGCGAGCTGGCCAGGCGGCTCGGCGTCCGGGTGCCGGAGCTGGTGACGGTGGAGCTGGACCCGCAGATCGGGCGCCGCGAGCCGGACCAGGAGGTGCAGGAACTGCTGCGC
>CAXUFS010000253.1:0-4022 GCA_964250315.1 uncultured Kineosporia sp.
TTCCTGCCCTGCATCATGTTCACGGTCTGCATGGCGCTGCGGCTGGCCCGCTTCAACGCCGCGGTGGCCGGCGATGTGCCCAAGACGCCCGGTCCGCACGCCTACGGGCAGAACTTCTTCACCGGCGTGGGGGGGGCCGCCGGCGCGCCTTGGGGGGCTCAGTCGATCGGCGGACCCGGCGGTGGATCGATCGGCGGGGACGGCGTCGGCGGCTCCAGCGGAGGGACGGCCGGGCCGGGCTCGCCGGGAGGGTCCATCGGGGGTGGCTCGCTCGGAGGCGCTGGCCGTGGAGGTTCGAGCGGAGGTTCGGTCATGACCCGATGCTTGCGCGCCAGCGCCGGAGCGCAACTCGGGAGCCTGTCCGGATGCTCGTCGAGCCAGTAGATCGGGATCCCTGGGGGGCGAGGTTGATCGCCGAGGGACAGGCTCTGGACTGCGCCTGCCTGCGGCAGGATCGCCCGGCAACATCAGCGGCGAGTTCGAATCTCGATCGCTTCTACCGGTGGCATGCGGTTCTTACCGAACAGGCGAAACGCACTCATTGATTCGGCCGTTTAGCCGGCCCTCGTTCCGCCGTATTAACGTAACGGACTTGATCCACTACGCGATGTCACCGTAAGTGCTACCGCAGAAGGGACACCGCCATAGTCATGCTCGACCTTCCGCACCCGTTCACCCCCTCAGCCTTTCCCCCCGCCGATGCTGCCGTGAGTCAAGCGGCGAGCCAGGCGGTGTGGCACGTGGCGGTCACCCGGGCTGGGCAGTTTCCGATGTCCGAGGCCCGGTGTCCCTGCGACAAGGCACCCTGCGGGCTGGTCATCCCCCGGCTGAACGTTCCCTGCGACGTCCACAACGCCTCGGCCCTGCTGCACCAGGTTCACGCCGGTGCCGACTGCCACGCTGGGCGGCGTAGCCGGGCCGCCCGGGTCAGCGCACCCGGGCGCCGGTTCCTCATCTTCCGCCAGCGACGCCCCACCCCTTGACCCGATCACCGTGCCTGCGGACCTTCGACCCACGGGCCTAGCATGACGAGGCGACGTGACCCCCGCTGTCGCCATCGCGAGATGTTCTTCCTGGTGAGAGTGCCCGCCTCGTGCCCGATCCCGGTTCATCAGCCGAGCATGTTGACGTGCTCATCATCGGTGCTGGCCTGTCCGGCATCGGAGCCGCCTGTCATCTGCGAAAAGAGCTGCCAGGTAAGCGCTTCATGATTCTGGAAGCCCGGGATGATCTTGGTGGGACCTGGGATCTGTTCCGTTATCCCGGTGTCCGCTCAGACTCCGACATGTTCACCCTCGGCTATGGATTCCGGCCCTGGAACGACGCAGCGGCGATCGCCGATGGCGGCCGGATCCTCGGCTACCTGCGAGCCACGGCATCCGAATACGGCGTCGACCGCATGATCCGGTTCCGGCACCGGGTGACCCGGGCGTCCTGGTCCAGCCAGGAGGGGCGCTGGACGGTCGAGGCGGCCTGCGGCGGGGACGCAGCTACCATCACCCGGTTCAGCTGCCGATTTCTCTACGCCAACACCGGCTACTACCGCTACGACCGGGGCTACGATCCGGTCCTGCCCGGCGCCGAGCGGTTCAAGGGCCCGGTCATCCATCCTCAGCGCTGGCCGGACGGCCTGGACTGGACCGGCCAGCGGATCGCGGTGATCGGCAGCGGGGCGACCGCGATCACCCTGGTCCCGGCCCTGGCCCAGCAGGCCAGACAGGTGACCATGGTGCAGCGGTCGCCGTCTTACATACTGTCGCAGCCGGCCCGGGATCCGCTGGCCGCGAGGCTCAGCACGAAACTACCCGCCCGGGCCGCCTTTTCGATCACCCGGTGGAAGAACATCCTGCTCACCACCGGGCTCTACCAGTTGAGCCGGTTGCGGCCCGGCCTCGTCCGGCGCCTGCTCACCCAACGGGCGATCCGCCAGTTGCCGGGCGGGTACGACGTCGGCACCCACTTCCGTCCCCGGTACGCGCCCTGGGACCAGCGGCTCTGCCTGGTTCCCGACGGCGACCTGTTCCGGGCCATTCGCAGCGGCCGGGCCACGATCGCCACCGGAGCCATCTCGTCGATCACTGCGGACGGCATCGAGATGGCCAGCGGAGAGGTGATCCCGGCCGACATCATCGTCACCGCGACCGGGTTGAACCTGCTGCTCCTGGGCGGCATCGATGTGACCGTGGACGGACAGCCCATCGACTTCGCCCGCACCGTGAGCTATCGGGGGGCGATGTTCAGCGGCGTGCCGAACTTCGCCGCAACGGTGGGCTATACCAACGCGTCCTGGACGTTGAAGGCTGATCTGATCGCGCGGTACGTCGTCCGGCTGATGAAGCACATGGACCGGCACCAATACCGGCAGGCCACCCCACTGCCTCCCCCAGCCGATCAGCCCCGGCGACCTCTGATCGGCCTCACCTCGGGCTACGTGCTGCGCTCCTTGGATCGATTGCCTCAGCAGGGGTCGAGGCCGCCCTGGCGGGTGCATCAGAACTACCCGCGCGATCTGCTCAGCTACCGGTACGGCCGGCTGAACGACGCCGGAATCATGTTCTCCGGCGGCAGGCCGGCGGCTACGCCGACGACAGCCAGCCCTACGAGGTCAGGGACTCCTCATCAGGAGCCGACAGGCTGAGCACGGTACCGACCACGACCGGGGAGGCGGTCATCTTCGCCTCCAGGTCGCGCAGCCGGACGGCGACATTGGACTCGACCTCATTCCCAGCCAGATCCACGTCGCCGACGATCGAGATCATCCGAGGTCCCACGATCTCCAGCCGGAGATAGGTCACCCGGGCCACCTCGGGCTGCTGCAGCAGGGCCCGGATGGCTGCCGAGCGCACCCGCGGATCGGCCTCCTCGCCGACCAGGAACCGCCGGTTGCGGTTGATCAGCACGATCGCGACGACGCCGAGCAGGATGCCGACCAGGATCGATCCGATCGCATCCGGCACTGGCGACCCGGTCAGCTGATGCAGGCCCAGCCCGCCGGTGGCCAGCACCAGCCCGGCCAGGGCCGCCGAGTCTTCGGCGAACACGGCCCGCAGGGTCGGGTCCGAGGTCGCCAGCACATGCTGGATCAGGTCGCGTTGCATCAGCTCGGCCTCGGGCCGGGCCTGGCGCAGGCTCTGCAGGAAGGATGTGCCTTCGAGCACGAAGGAAACGGCCAGCACGATGTACCCGATCAGGAAGTCGCTGGCCTTTTCCGGATGGAACAGTTCCTGTACACCGTGGGTCACCGAGACCGCGGCGCCCGCGGTGAACAGGCCGAGGGCGGCGAACAGCGACCAGACATAGGCCTCCCGTCCGTAGCCATGGGGATGGCGGGGATCGGCCGGCTTGCGCGAACGACGGTTCGCCACCACGAGCAGGACCTCGTTGCCGGTGTCGGCCCAGGAGTGCGCCGCCTCCGCCACCATCGAGGCCGACCCCGTGAGCAGGGCGGCGGCTGACTTGGCCGCCGCAATGAGCAGATTGGCTCCGAACGCGATGGCCACGGTCATCCCGCTGTCGGTTGCGGCTTCGCCGTTGCCCTGTGCGAGCTGGCCGATCTGGCCGATCAGATCGTCCTCATGGCGGCCCGCCGCGCGCCGCTGGGCGGTGTCCTGCTGAGGGTGGCCGGCCATGATCTCATTCCTAACACGGTGCGCCGCTGACGGCCCGGCCAGACTCACGGCCCGGCTGGCCCGATCGGAAGCCCCACGGTCAGCCGATCATGCTCAGCAGCGCCTGCCCGGCCGCAGTCAACTGCCGGGGCAGCGGTGTCGCCGGCGAGCCGATCCGGGCGAGGGTGTGGATCCGCGCGACGTTGACCAGCCGGCCTCTCGCTGCGATGTCGCTGAGTCGCGGGCCGCACCCGGCCGGCATCTCAAGCGGCCAATGCGGGCGGCCAACCGCGGCCTCCAGCACCGTCTTGCGGTCGCCGTCCCGCGTCGCCGGACCGCTCCGCGGCCCGCGCCCGAAGCCGAATGGCCGCTGGGCCAGCCTTTCCAGCACCTGCTCGGCCCGGGCCAGCCCCG
>CAXUFS010000254.1:0-4004 GCA_964250315.1 uncultured Kineosporia sp.
TCTCGAACTTGCGCCGCCAGCGCGGGCCGAGCTGCTCGGCCAGGATTTTGTGCACGGTCGCCACCCGCATCCGCGGAGCCGAGTCCTGCAGTTTGGTCAGCGTTGCCCGATAGGGCCCGGCGATCTCCTCCGGCAGAGCAGCCTCGAAGATGCTCATGGCCTGGCCGAACTTCATCGCGCCGCCCTTGAGTTCGCCCAGCACCCGGAACATCTGCTCGGCAGTGCGGGCCTGCAGTTCGGCGGCGACCATTTCGGCGGGCTTACCGCCCAGGCGCTTGCCCAGCCCCAGCGCGGTCCGGCCAGCGAAACCGAGCGGCAGCGCCGCGAGCTTGGCGGTCCGGGTCACGGCGCGCCGGGGGAGGTCAGTCACTTCGTCATTGTCTCGCTATTTGCCGCTGCCCGAACGCTGGAGGGGCCGCCAGGTGCCCGGATCCGCCGGTCACCCAGAACCAGCGGCTGACCTGCACCCGGCTGTCGGACCGGATTGCCCGGGTTGTACCCGGCATCCGTGGCGACCCCAGGCTCCGTGGCCGCGGCAGGCCGCGACGGTGGCCAGCGGCAGCCGCAGCGAGGATGCATGGTCCAGGGACGGCGGGCGACCAGCCCGTCCGGCAGCACGATCTCCAGAGTCGCCCCGGCGGAGGCCGGTTCGCGAACGCCGTCGAGGTATGCCAGCGCCTGCATCGCCGCCAGCCCGGCCCCCCGCACGGCCAGCACCGACTCCTCACCCGGGCTGGTGGCGGCTGGGCGGCCGATCAGCTGAGCCAGGATCGAGGGCCAAGCCGGATCCCGGTCACATCGGTGCAGATCCAGACAGCGCAAGCAGGGTCCAAGGCCAGGACGGACCAAGGGCCCGACCACGACGTCGTCCTCCTGGCTCAGCACGGACAGGTGCGGGATGTCGTGGCCCATCAGGTCGTCGGCGGTGGACGCGTCGGCTGCCCCGGCACCGATCAGCATCACCAGATCAGGGGCTGGACCTGAGAGCAACGCTCCATCCTCGGGTGCTGGTATCGCGCGTCCTCCCGCGCGAGCCACCGCGTCGGCGGCGACGTCCTGCCGTAACCGGCCAACGTCCGATCGGCCCGCTCCGGCCGGAGTGAGATCACCCGGACCAGTTCGCCCGGCGTCCAGGACACTGATCTGGCCCACACCAGCCGCCGCCAGGGTCGCGGCCAAGGTGACGCCGAGACGGGTTGCTCCGGCGATCACGATCCGTTGCCGCCGGCGCTGGCGCAGAATCGGCCAGCCGTCACCGGACTGCGGATGGATCAGCGACCACAGTGCCGCATCCGGCTCCATCCGGTCGGCTCCGGCGAGGTCACGCCCATGGCCGGGTGAACGAGGGTGGTTGAGCAAGACACCAGCGTCGTCCAGCAACTGGATCAGCCGCTTGTTCCTGGCCTTGCGGCTGGGCGGCAGCCGATCGAGCGTGGCGGTGTCGAAGCCGGAGCGCAATTGTTCGATCAGCCGGGAGTCGGCGGCGATCAGCCCGTCCAGGATGGTGCCGCGCTGCGCGGACAGGCCGATCTGGACGGTGCCCGCCGCCCGCCAGATGGTCCGCAGGCCCGGCTTGAACTGCAAGTACATGGCGATCCCCCTCTGCTCCCGGCGCCCCGGGAGGTTCTTGTGAACCGTGGGCCCGGGCCGCCGACTTGGTGCTGCGTGTGCCCACTGGCGGGGGACAACCGCTGCGACGGGTAGGGGCTCCGGCTCAGGCCTTGCCGAGGATCCGGTTCAGGTTCGTCCCGCAGACCGGGCACTTGCCCTTGGCCATCCGGCGGCCATTGGTCTCGACGATGGTGCCCTCGGCCTGGCGCTTCTCCTTGCACTTCACGCAGTAGAACTCGCCGCTGTACGTGTCGGACATCGTTGCTCCTGTCATCGCTCGTGTGTGGGCCCGGCATCCCGGGACGGGAGGCAGCGGGCGCATCGCGCTCAGCACGGGCCCCCGCTCCTGATGCAACCGTGGTCTAGCTGGTGTGGCGGAGCCCGATCAGTGGCCGAGCCTAGCCCAGCCCGGCGATCGTGCTCGTGCGCATCCCGGCTCGGCGCGTCGCCCAGCCCCCGCTGCACGCTTCGTGCGGCCTCCTTGCGCGCTCCCTTCCATGATCAGCGGCTCAGCCCAGCAAAGTGAGGCACTTGCTGCCAATCCCGGGCTGGCCCGCTGATCATGGAGAGGGAGGCGGCCCAACAGATTGAGGCCCGGGCCGGTGACTAGCTGCGCCTTCCCCAGCGCAGCTGACTCCGGCCCAGGGCCTCGCCGATGACGGTAGGAGCCTGCTGACCGCAGCGTCAACCGATTCCCGCCGGCGAATTTCGTGCCCTGTGGACGGCGCTGTGGACGCCGTGGGGACGGCATCCCTGGCTCCTGTGGACGGTCAGGCTCAGCCGGTGGACGACCGGTGCACGAGCGCCGGTCGGACGCCTCGAACACCGGCTCTGAGCTGCGCGATCTCAGCTCCCAGCCTGTGCACGACAATTTCGCTGCGGGTCGCCCGGCGTCCGGGCCGGGTAGCGTTCGGATGTGCCTGACCTCAGCTCTGAGCCGGACGGTGACAAAGCCGCTGCCGCATCGGCTGAGGTGGAGATCCGGCGAAGCCCCAGACGCCGGCGCACGGTGACGGCCTACCGCGAGGGCACCCGCACCGTCGTCCTGATCCCGGCCCGCTTCAGCCGGTCCCAGGAGCGCGAATGGGTGGATCGGATGCTGGCCCGCCTGGCCGCCCAGGACCGGCGGCGCAGACCTGGTGACGAGCAACTGATGGAGCAGGCTCGCCGGTTGTCGCAGCGCTATCTCGGGGGCCTCGCCCAGCCGGTCAGCGTCGCCTGGGTGACCAACCAAAACACGCGCTGGGGTTCCTGTACGCCGGCCGATCGCAGCATCCGGCTCAGCACCCGGCTGCTGGGCCTGCCGTCCTGGGTGATCGACTACGTGCTGCTGCACGAGCTGGCCCATCTGATTCAGCCCGGGCACGGCGAACGGTTCTGGTCCCTGCTGCAGTCGTACCCGCGCACGGAGCGGGCCCGGGGCTTCCTCGAAGGAGTGGCCGCGATCCGGGGGCTCCCGGATCAGCCGGATCAGCCGGATCAGCCGGATCCCAGTTGACGGCGAGCACTGCCGATCAGGCCGGTCACACCGGGAGCCATGTCACCCGGCAGAGCATCGACCGGCCACCAGCGCACGGCCGGAGTCTCATCGCTGGGCCGGGGCGAGCTGAGCTGCGTGATCAGCAGGAACTGGACGTCGAGGTGCCAGTCCACCACCCCGGGCTGACAGGGAGCCACATGCCGGGACAACTGCACCGGCACCGGTAGCACCAAGCCGGTCAGCCCGGTCTCCTCCTCGGCCTCGCGCCCGGCCGCCACGGCCATAGACCGATCCCCGGCCTCCAGGTGGCCGCCCGGCTGCACCCATACGCCCAGCTTGTGGTGCAGCACCAGGCAGGTCTGCCCGCCGGACGGATCGAGTACAGCGGCCGAGGCGGTCAGGTGCATCGGCGCATGCTGACGAGTAAGCAGCTCAGGGCCGGTCTGGGCGAGCAGGGCAGCCCAGGCCAGCTGCTCGAACCGGGACACCGGGTCGGGGCAGCGGGCGGCGCCGATGGCACGAGCGGCGTCCTCCACCAGCTCCGGAGCCGGTGACCAGGAGGGGGTGCTCACTCGGGCTGAGAACCGGGCTGATCCGGCTTGTCCTCGCCCTCGATCAGCCGGGCGATCTCGGCGTCCATCACGTCACCGGTATCGGCCGGGTGGGCGAAGCCGGCTGGATCGGCGAAGGCGGCCTCGCCCGGCACGATGTCCGGGTGCTCCCACAGCGCGTCCCGCCCGCTGACCCCCCGGCCCTGGGTCAGCTGCGACCAGACCGCAGCCGCCTCGCGCAGCCGCCGGGGCCGCAGTTCCAGGCCGACCAGTGAGGCGAACGTGTGCTCAGCCGGCCCCCCCACCGCCCCGCCCCGCCCGATCGTCACCTGCCGGGCGCCGGCCTGCGGCCGCGCCCGACG
>CAXUFS010000255.1:0-3949 GCA_964250315.1 uncultured Kineosporia sp.
AGTTCTGCCAGGGCATCGCCCTGGTGGTGGGCGTGGTGGCGCTGTTCGTCAGCGGGCCCGTCGGCTGGGGGCTGATGGCGGCGGCCACGGTGGCCGGCGCGGTGGTGGCCGGCGATGGGCTGGTCAAGTACGCCCGGGGCGAGATCGGGCTGGGCACCCTGGGCCTGGACCTGCTCGGCGTACTGCCCGGCGTCGGCGCGGGTGGCCGGGTGGCGGGCATGCTGGGCCGGATGGCCCGCGAAGTCCCGGTGGCCGAAAGAGTTCTCACGGCATCGACTCGGGTGGCGGCCCGGCTGCACCCAATGACCGGGCTGTCCGACTACACCGGCATGGGCTACCGCGGCATGAATCAGGCGCTACGGTCTGGAGCTCCGATGGATGCACGGATGGCCCAGCGAGTTCAGGCCGTGTCCGACGACCTGGCCAAGCTGCCGCCACACCAGGGCCTGGTGTATCGAGGTACTCACCTGGATCCGGGCGAAGCTGCGGTCTATCGGCCGGGCGAGGTTGTCACCGAGCCCGCCTTCACCAGCACATCCGTGGATCCTGGTCAGGCGTTCTCCGGCAACACGTACTTCACCATCCAGTCGGTGACCGGCAAGGACGTATCCGCTTTCTCGAAGGTGTCCACCGAGGCGGAGGTCCTCTTCGACCGCGGGACGCCGTTCAAAGTGCTGAAGCGGGTGTTCGATCCAGCGACCGGAACCTATGAGATCTTCTTGCGGGAGTTGCCACGATGACCGGAGAACAGGAGAACGACCGGCTGAGCGATGAGGATCGCGAAGTCCTGGCCCGAATGGAGGCCGAGGGCGCCGAGGCCCGTAAACGGCCCGGCTGGAGGTCGGTGCCGGTCACCGATCCGGACAAGTACTCCGACCCCATCGGGATGGGCCCGGACGGCAAGATCCGAACCTATTCGAGCATCGAGGACGTACCGCCGAGGGCCGAACTGATCATCGAGGACGACGATCAGCCCGGTGAGGACGATGAGGCTGGGCAGGCGCGCTGATCAGCTCATCCGGGTGAGCCCGCGCAACGAGCGCAGCACCACGGCCAGCGCGGTGAGATCGGGTTCCGGCAGCCGCAGGACCTCGTCGATGGTTGATGTGGTCCGGTCCACGGCGGCGCTGTGGGTGGCCTCGAAGCCGGCGATCCGGTGCCGGGCGGCGCCGGACCCGTCATCGGGTTGGTCTTGGGTGGTGGCGAGCACGGCCACGGTCACCGCCTCCACGGCCGCGTACAGGTCGTACCGCATCGACGCCCGGGCCAGCGACTGCCATTCGTCTGAGCGGGGTAGTTCGCTGATCACCTGCAGCAGAGCGGTGATCCGGTAACGGTCAGCCACAGCCAGGTAGACCTCGGCCACCTGATCCGGCTCGGCGCCCTCCCGCTGGGCGATCTGGGCGACGTCCAGCAGCATGAAACTGGACAGCAGACCGGCGGCCCGGCGGGCCAGGTCGTCCGGGACGCCCAGCCCGGTGAGCCGTTCCAGGTCCTGACGAATGGCCTCCCGTTGCTCGCCAAGCGCCAGCTCCGGCAGCCGCGGCGCCAGGTCGGCGATCACCGGGCCGAACCGATCGATCTCGCCCTGGATGTCGATCACATCGCCGCGGGCGTAGAGGAACCAGCGCACCGCCCGGTCGAGCATCCGCCGGAACCCCAGATAGAGCCCGGACTGCTCGACGGTGGGCAGAACACCATCCAGGGCCTCGACCGCGGCCACGTACGAGTCCAGCCCGAAGATCTCCCGGCAGACGATGTAGGCCCGGGTGACCTGCTCAGCCGGGGCACCGGTCTCCTCCATCGCCCGGAAGGCGAAGGTGATCCCGCCCCGGTTGACCATGTCGTTGACCAGGCAGGTGGTGATGATCTCCCGATGCAGCGGGTGGGCTTCGAGCCGGTCACCGAACCGTTCGGCCAGCACCGGCGGGAAATAGCGGCGCAGCACCCGCACCAGCCAGGGATCCTCGGGCAGGGCCGTACCGGCGATGTCGTGAGTCAGGGTCAGCTTGGAGTAGGCCACCAGAACGGCGAACTCCGGGCTGGTCAGGCCCAGGTTGTCCTGCCCGAGCGCGGCGAGCGTGGCGTCGTCCGGCAGATACTCCAGCGCCCGGTCAAGCGCGCTGCGCTCTTCCAGCGAGCGGATGAACCGCCGGTGCACCCGCAGCATCACCTCGGACTGCATCCGCGCGTTACCCAGCAGCACGTTCTGCTCGTAGTTGTCCCGCAGCACCAGGCGGGACACGTCATCGGTCATCTCGGCCAGCAGCGTGTTCCGGCCGGGCATGCTCAGGTCGCCGGAGGCGACGATCTGCCCCAGCAGGATCTTGATATTCACCTCGTGGTCGGAGCAGTCCACCCCGGCCGAGTTGTCGATGGCGTCGGTGTTGACCCGGACTCCGGCGCGGGCTGCCTCGATCCGGCCCGGCTGGGTCAGCCCCAGGTTGCCGCCCTCGCCGATCACCTTGGCCCGGACGTCACGTCCGTTGACCCGGACGGAGTCGTTGGCCTTGTCGCCGACATCGGCGTTGCTCTGGCCCGAAGCCTTGACGTAGGTTCCGATTCCGCCGTTCCAGAGCAGATCCACCGGCGCCTTGAGAATTGCCTGGATCAGCTCCGCCGGGGTCAAAGCCATTGTGCCGTCCGGGAGATCGAGTCGCCGGGCCACCGGGGCCGAGATCGGCACCGACTTGGCGGATCGCGGGTACACCCCGCCGCCCTCGCTGATCAGGGCCGGGTCATAGTCGGCCCAGGACGATCGCGGCAGGGCGAAAAGCCGCGCTCGCTCAGCGAACGAGGTCTCCGGATCCGGAGCCGGGTCGAGGAACACGTGCCGGTGATCGAAGGCAGCGATCAGCTGCAGGGCGGGAGACAGCAGCATCCCGTTTCCGAACACATCACCGCTCATGTCACCGATACCGGCCACCGTGGTGAGCTCGGTCTGCACGTCCTGGCCGAGTTCGCGGAAGTGCCGTTTCACGCTCTCCCAGGCACCTTTGGCGGTGATCCCCATCGCCTTGTGGTCGTAACCCATCGAGCCACCGGAGGCGAATGCGTCCCCGAGCCAGAAGCCGTAACCGGCTGCCACCTCGTTGGCCAGATCAGAGAACGCGGCCGTGCCTTTGTCGGCGGCGACGACCAGGTACGTGTCGTCACCGTCGTGCCGGACGACCCGCTCCGGCGGCACCACGGTGCGCGTGCCGTCCGGGCCGGTCATCAGGTTGTCGGTGACGTCGAGCAGGCCGCCGATGAAGCTCCGGTAGCACGAAATGCCCTCAGCCAGCCATGCTTCTCGGTCCTGCCCTGGATCCGGCAGCCGCTTGGCCACGAAGCCACCCTTGGCGCCGGTCGGCACGATCACCGCGTTCTTGGTCAGCTGCGCCTTGACCAGTCCGAGCACCTCGGTGCGGAAATCTTCCCGCCGGTCGCTCCAGCGCAGACCGCCCCGAGCCACCGGTCCGAACCGCAGATGCACCCCCTCCATCCGGGCGGAGTACACGAAGATCTCGAAAGCTGGCCGGGGCGAAGGCATCTCGGGAACGGCGTGCGGATCGAGCTTGAGGGCCAAAGCCGGCTCGATGCCGGGCCCGTCGCCAGAAGGAAGTTCCGGCTGGTGCTGGACGAAGTGGTTGGTCCGGTTGGTGGCCAGGATCATCGCCAGCAGGGCGCGCAGCACCCGGTCCTGGTCCAGACTGGGGACGTCGTCCAGTGCCGTCCGGATCCGTTGCGCCACAGCGCTTTCAGCTGCGGCCCGGGCGCCGGGGTCCAATCCCAGCTCCGGATCGAACCGGGTCTCGAACAGCTCGATCAGCATCGCCGCGATCGCGGGTTGAGCGACCAGGCAGTCGCTCAGATAGTTGTGCCCGAAGCTGGATCCGATCTGGCGCAGGTACCGGATGTAGGCCCGTAGCACCGCCACCTGCCGCCACTCCAGGAACGCGGCGAGCAC
>CAXUFS010000256.1:0-3941 GCA_964250315.1 uncultured Kineosporia sp.
GTGCTGGAACGCGGGCCGCTGCCGGGCGGGCGGGCGGCGCAGCGGGTGATCACCGGTCCGGGCGGCGGCACCTACCGGTTCGACCCGGGCCCGAGCGTGCTGACTATGCCCGAGCTGATCGCCGACTGCTTCGACTCACTCGGTGAAGAGATGGGCGAGTGGCTCAACCTGCGCCCGGTCGCACCGATCTACCGGACCCGGTTCGCGGACGGGTCCCGGATCGACGTGCACGCTGACCCGGACGAGATGGCCGAGGAGATCGAACGGGTCTGCGGCTGGCAGGAGGCGGCCGGCTTCCGCGAGTACGTGCGTTTCGTGTCCCGGCTGTATCGGTATGAGATGAAGGACTTCATCGACCGGAACACCGATTCACCGTTCGGCCTGATCACCCCCAACCTGGCCAAGCTGGCCATCATCGGCGGCTTCCGGCGGATGGCTCCCGCGGTGGAGCATTACCTGAAAGATGAGCGGCTGCAGCGGATCTACTCGTTTCAGGCGATGTACGCCGGGCTGTCACCGTACCGGGCGCTGGCTCTGTACGCGGTCATCGCCTACATGGATTCGGTCGCCGGGGTGTACTTCCCGGCCGGCGGCCTGCACGCCGTCCCCGCCGCGATGGCCGCCGCGGCCAGCCAGCACGGGGTGGACTTCCACTTCGGCACCGAAGTGACTTCGGTCGAGCGCCGGGGGGACCGCGCGGTAGCGGTGCTGACCGCAACCGGTGAACGAATCCCCTGCGACGCGGTAGTTCTCACGGCCGACCTGCCGGTCGCCTACCGCGAACTGCTTGGCCGGACGCCGCTGAAGGTGCGACGGCTGCGGTATTCGCCATCCTGCTATCTGCTGCTGGCCGGGTCGCGGGCTGGTTATGAATCCACCGCCCACCACAACATTCACTTCGGCCGGGCCTGGCGCGAGGTGTTCGATGAGCTGGCCGATGGGCGGCCGATGAGTGATCCGTCCTTCCTGGTCAGCCAGCCGACACTGAGCGATCCCAAGCTGGCGCCCCCGAACCGGCAGATCTACTACGTGCTGTTCCCGGCCCCGAACCAGCGATCGGGGCTGGACTGGGATCGGATCGGCCCGGCCTACCACGATCACGTGCTGTCGACGCTGGACAGCAGCGGCTACCCCGGATTCGGGCAGGCCATCGAGGTCGAGGACGTGATCACCCCAGCGGACTGGGAACGGGCCGGGATGGAAGCGGGAACACCGTTCGCGGCCGCGCACTCGTTCACCCAGACCGGCCCGTTTCGCCCGGGAAACCTGACCGGCCAGAACATCGTCTTCGCCGGCTCCGGCACCCGGCCCGGCGTCGGGGTGCCGATGGTGCTGATCTCCGGCCGGCTGGCGGCCGAACGCATCACCGGCCCTGAACCGGGCTACCGTTCCCGCGCCTACCGGTGATCGAGCACCGGCCCGGTTTTCAGCCGCTGCTGTGCGCCCAGATGGGGCAAGATGCCAAGGATGAGCGATCGGATCCTGGACGCGGCCGGCATCACCGACCCCCAGCTGCGCGACGCCTACCAGACCTGCCGGAAGCTGAACGCCGAGCACGGCAAGACCTATTACCTGGCCTCTCTGCTGCTACCGGCCGCCAAACGGCCGCACGTCTGGGCGCTCTACGGCTTCGCCCGCTATGCCGACGAATTCGTCGATTCGCTGGACGATCCTCAGCCGGACCAGCTGGCCGGGTGGGGGAACCGGTTCCTGGATGGGCTGTCCGGCGGCCCGAAACCAGCCGACGCCCCCGCGCTGGCGATGATCAACACGATGCGGCGCTGGGCCATCCCGCGTCACCACGTCGAGGCGTTCCTGGAATCCATGCAGATGGACATCACCGTCACCGGATATCAGGCCTACACCGACCTCGAGCAGTACATGTATGGCTCGGCCTCGGTGATCGGGCTGCAGATGCTGCCCATTCTGGAGCCGATCAGCCCCGAGGCGGGGTCCCGGGCCCGGGCGCTGGGTGAGGCGTTCCAGATGACCAACTTCATCCGGGACGTCGGCGAGGACCTCAGGCGCGGCCGGATCTATCTGCCTGCCGAGGATCTGGACACCTTCGGAGTCACCCGGGAGATCTTGGAACGCCGGATCGTCACACCGATGATCCGCGAGCTGCTGGCGTTCGAGATCGAGCGCACCCGGGCGCTGTACGCGTTCGCCGAACCCGGCATCGAGATGCTGCACCCGACCAGCCGGGACTGCGTGCGAACGGCGTTCATCCTCTACAGCGAGATCCTGGACGCGGTGGAGAAGTCCGGCTACCAGGTGCTCACTCAGCGGGTCGGCGTCCCGCTGAACCGGCGGCTCAAGGTGGCGGTACCGGGGTTGCGGCGGGCTCGCGCCGCGCGCCGGCAGGAGCGCGTCAGCTGATCCTCAGAGGGCCAGCGCCTGGGCACGGCGGCGGATCTCGGTCTTCCGCCCTTCCCGCAGAGCCTGGACCGGAGTGCCCGGGATGCTGTCGTCATCACGGAACAGCCAGCCGACTGCCTCCTCGTCGCTGAACCCGGCGTCGGCCAGCACGGTCAGCGTGCCCTTCAGTTCGGCCAGCGGCGCGCCATCCTTGATCAGGTCCTCGTGCACACACCAGACATTGTTCTGACCGCGCCGGACCGCGATCAGAACCTGGTCCTGCAGCATCCGGCGTACCTTGCCCACCGTGGTGCCGAGCCGATCGGCGACATCCGGCAGGGGCAACCATGGATCATCAGCCACCAGCACAGCGTGCCACGAGAGCACGCACCCTTCACCTCCGGTTCTGTCCTTCACAGGTTGTGTAGCCTCTGTCGTCGTGCTGAGTCGGCGGGCCGCCCGGGCCGGGCCATTCGATGTGGGCGTCCAGTTCGCCGCGCAGCCGGTCGTCCGCCGGTACCGGTGACGATGAGCACCGACGAAGCTCTCGGTCATTCGGCCGGTCGTACACTCGCCGATGTGGACGCGACTCTGCAGGACCCACTGGTCGGCCGGGAGGTCGACGGCCGGTACCTGATCGAGTCGAGGATCGCTCACGGAGGAATGGCCAACGTCTACCTGGCGCTGGATCGGCGGCTGGACCGTGAGGTCGCGTTCAAAGTTCTCTACGAGCATCTCAGCACCGACGACGCCTTCGTCGCCCGGTTCATCCGGGAAGCCCGCGCTGCCGCCCGGCTGACCCACCCGAACGCGGTGCAGGTCTTCGACCAGGGCTCGGATGGGCCGGTGCTGTACCTGGCCATGGAGTACCTGCCCGGCCGGACCCTGCGCGATATCCTGCTGCAGCGCGGTGCGCTCACCCCGCGCGAGACGATCTCGGTGATGGAGCCGGTGCTGGGCGCTCTGGGAGCAGCTCATCGGGCCGGCATCGTGCACCGCGACGTCAAGCCGGAGAACGTCATCCTCACCGACGACGGCCGGATCAAGGTCGCCGACTTCGGCCTGGCCCGGGCCGCCTCGGCGCCGATGACCGGATCGGGTGACCAGCTGATCGGCACGGTCGCCTATCTGGCCCCCGAACTGGTCAGCCGGGGTATCGCCGACGCCCGGGCGGACGTGTACGCGGCCGGCATCCTGTTGTTCGAAATGCTCACGGGCAAGCAGCCTTTCACTGGTGACGACGCGTTGCGAGTGGCCTACCGGCACGTGCACGAGACGGTACCCGCACCGAGCCTGATCTCGGCCGGGGTCACCGACGAGTTCGACGACCTGGTGCTGCGGGCGACCAGCCGGGACCCCGACCGGCGGCCCCCGGACGCCGACGCCTTCCTGGCCCAGCTGCGCGAGGTCAAGGCCGATCTGCCACCGGAGATCCTGGACATCCGGGCCGCGGAGGCTGACCAGCTGCGCCGGGAAGCGATCACCCGGGTCAATGGCGGCCCCGCCCCGGCGGTCTCCATGCAGGCCACGCAGGCGCTGGAAGGCCCGGCCCGGCGGGCGGCGCACACCGCGCGGGATGCCGC
>CAXUFS010000257.1:0-3913 GCA_964250315.1 uncultured Kineosporia sp.
GTCTCGAATCGCACGTCGTCGAAGATGTAGAACTCGGCCTCAGGGGCGAAGAAGGCGGTGTCCGCAATACCGGTCGAGGTCAGGTAGGCCTCTGCCTTGGCCGCCACCTGCCGCGGGTCCCGGCTGTACGGCTCATTCGTATAGGGGTCGACGATGCTCATATTGATGTTGAGCGTCTTCTCGGCACGGAACGGATCGACGTAGGCGGTGTCGAGGTCGGGCATCAGCTTCATGTCGGACTCGTTGATGGCCTGGAAGCCGCGGATCGAGGATCCGTCGAACATCTGGCCTTCGGTGAAGAAGTCCTGACCCACGGATTCAGCCGGCACATTGAAGTGCTGCATCACTCCGGGGAGGTCGCAGAACCGGACGTCCACAAACTTGACGTCGTTGTCAGCGATGAACTTCGTTACCTCATCAGCGCTGTTGAACAATCCAACCTCCACGTTCGGGGCATCGTTGGGAGCACAGTCGGGATCGCGGCAAACCCTAGGGCTTCTCCGCACCTGTGAAGGACCCCGTTTGTGACAGGCATGTGACAACCGTGCGGGACATCTTGCCTGCTGGACGGCTTGGGATGAATTCGCCACTCTCATAGGGGCGCAAGCGGTCAGCGTAGTCTGAAATGGTGCCTGATCGACGAGACGTCGCCTCCTGGTTGCCGGGATCAGGCCCGCAGGAACCGCAGCCTGCGGCGTCCAGCGATGCGCCAGCCGGTGCCAGCGACTACGCCGGTAAGGATCTCGACCGGCCCCGGACCGGCCCCGGTTCGCTGCCCGGCCTGGGCCGCCGCTTCGCCAGCCTGATGATCGATTGGGTGCTCTGCCTGATCATCGCCCGGGCCATTTTCGGCTCGTCCGCCATGCATGCGCCGGGTTCGCTATGGACCAGCGTCATCATCGGTGCCGAGAACATTCTGCTGGTCGGCACGGCCGGTGCCACCCTGGGACAGCGCCTGCTCCGGATCCGGGTCGAGACGGTGGACGGCCAGCATCCGGGCCTGCTCCGGGGCGCGATCCGCGGGGTGCTGCTGGCTCTGGCTGTTCCCGCGCTGAGCGTGCTGTGGCAGCGCGATCAGCGCGGATTGCACGAGCTGACCTCGGGCACAGTCGCGGCCCGCTGGTGACGGCTCGCGGCCCGCTCCGATAGCGGCCAGGCGGGGGCCGGCCTCAGCGGCCCTTGGTGGCCTTGCGGTCAGGCCGCATCCGGGTCGGATCCATGCCCTTGGGAATCGGCGCCCGGGCAGCGCCAAGCGCGCGCAGCCGCTTGGACACCTCGGCCACCTCGGTCTTGGTCAGCACCGGCTTCTTCCGCATCAGATGCCGCGACAGCCCGCGAAGGGATATCTGTCCCTCGGCATCCCCGGCGTTGACCACCGTCACCGGGACGTCGGGGAAGATCCGGATCAATCGCTTGCGCTCGCTCTCGGCGATCCGGTTCACCCTGGGCACCGGACCTTCGGTGACCAGCACGACGCCTGGGCGCCCGACGGC
The DNA here is from genome assembly GCA_964250315.1 of uncultured Kineosporia sp. Taxonomy (GTDB): domain Bacteria; phylum Actinomycetota; class Actinomycetes; order Actinomycetales; family Kineosporiaceae; genus CAXUFS01. The sequence goes on from CAXUFS010000257.1 coordinate 1,494, forward strand.
CCGGAAGACCAGATCCTGGGTGCGTGGATCGACCGCCACCGGCTGCTCTTCGGCGGTCCAGTCCCGGCGCAACCCCTTCAGCGCGTATCCCACGGCGCCCTTCTGATCGGCGATCCGCAGGAAGGCCGCCCGCTCGGCCCGCCGGCCCAGGATGATGACGAAGGCCAGAACGCCGGCCATCAGCCCCAGAATGCTGAAGTAGATCTCGTGATTGAAGGCCAGCCCGATCAGGTAGCCGGCCACTATGCAGCCGATCAGGGCACCGAACATCCACCAGACCGACGCCGGGTCGGCCTTGCGGGTCATCGTGAAGACGGCGCGGAGTTGAGCGATCCGGCCCTTGGGGACGGCGGCGTCCTGACGGTCTGTGCTGCGGGCCATAGCGCGCAGGATACTTCGCTTCCCCGCCGTCGCGGGAAGGGGCGAGTCGCTGCCCGTGGCTGGGCGTTCTCAGGAGCCGGCCCGCCGGATGGCGTCACGGATCAGGGCCATTCCGGTGTACACCTCATCGAAGCTGGTGCTGAGCGGAGCCAAGCCGATCCGCAGCGCATCCGGGTTGCGATGATCCGGGAGCACGCCACGGCGCCACAGCTCGCCCAGTAATTCGCGAAAACCAGTGCGCTGCAATGTGATGTGGCCGCCGCGCCGTTCCGGGTCGGTGGTGGAAACCATCCGGGTACCCAACGGCTCCAGCCAGGCCTGGGCCAGTTGCGCCGCGAAGGCGGTCAGCTGGACCGACTTCGCCCGGATCGCGCCGATGCCCGCCTCTTCGATCAGCTCGATCCCGGCCAGCAGTGGCACCATCGCCAGGATCGGAGGTGTGCCACTGAGCAGGCTGCGCAGGCCACGAGCCGGCTGATAGCCCTGGGCCATCTCGAACGCGTCGGCCCGGCCCAGCCAGCCGTGGATGGGCTGCTGCAGGCGATCCTGGTGAGAGCGGTTCAGGTAGCCGAAGGCCGGCGCACCGGGTCCGCCGTTCAGGTACTTGTAGCCGCAGCCCACGGCCAGGTCCGCCTGCCACTCGTCCAGCTGCACCTCGGCTGAACCGGCCGAGTGGCTCAGATCCCAGAGCACCAGGGCGCCAGCGGCGTGGGCAGCGTTGGTGATCGGGACGGCGTCGGCCAGCCAGCCCGACCAGTACGCGACGTGGCTGAGCACCAGCAGCGCCGTCCTCGGCGACACCGCGTCCGCGACCTGCTCCGGCGTGATTCCGCCGCCGGGGGCGGGTTCGATCCAGCGCAGGGTGAGGTCGCGCTCGGCGGCGATCCCCTCCAGCACGTAGCGGTCGGTCGGAAAGTCGTCGCGACTGACCACCACTTCGCGGCGCCGCGGATCGGCGGCGGCCGCAGCGTCCACGGCGGCGCGAGCCAGCTTGTAGAGCAGCACGGTGGTGGAATCCCCGATCAGCACCTGACCGGGCGCAGCGCCGAGGGCGGCCCCTCCCAGCCGATCGCCGATCTGCTCGGGCCACTCCAGCCAGCCGTCGGTCCATCCCCGGATCAGCCGCCCGGCCCAGCCCTGCTGGACGAACTCGTCGAGCTGGGCGGCGGTGCGCTTCAGGGGACGGCCAAGCGAGTTGCCGTCGAAGTAGGCCAGCACGTCACTGCCGGCCGGGATCAGAAACTCCTGCCGCCACCGGGCCAGCGGGTCGGCCTGGTCAAGGGCGGCGGCCTGATCAGCGAACGGATCGGTCATGCCCGCTTCCCCGCCGCAGCTGTGGCCAGCGAGCCAGCGAACCGCCTGGGATCACGGTCCAGCCCTCCCGGCACCAGGCATGGGACCAGATCCGGCTGACCGTCCGGCTGGTGCGGCGGCTGCGTCATCGCGCCCAGGACATCATCCACACTCATCCCAGCCTCCTGCAGGGCTCGGATCTCCGCTGGATTGACGCCCACCGGCTGTGGCCCCCGGCTGTTGTTGCCCATGTCCGTGCCATAACGCACCCGCCCGCCGGCGTCCAGGAACCGGCGCAGATTGCTCAGCGCGGTGACCCTGGCCCGGCCGGAGTGGATGGCCAGCGTGCTGATCCACACCATCCGGCTCGCAGCAGCGCGTATCACGCCCGGATCAAGCGGGTGCGTCCACGGGGTGTGCGCCAGCCGGGCCACGCCGGCGTCGAGCGCAAGTTCGGTCATGCCCGGGCCCTCGGCATGGGCCACCACCGGAAGGCCGGTGGCGACGATGGCCGTCAGCTGCGGGCGGCTCGGGATCGGCCCCGCCAGCGGGTTCAGGGCCACCTTGAGCAGGCTGGCACCGGCCTGCACCTGCTCGCCAGCGGCGTCGGCGGCGTCCCCGGCCGCCCGGGTCTCGCGCCAGGAACCCCGCGGCGCCCCGCGGCGCTCGCGGGGGTAGCCGCCAGGGACCGGCAGGAACGCCCCGGCGAAGGCGATCCGGGGCAGGCCCGGCTTGGTCCGGAGCGC
>CAXUFS010000258.1:0-3886 GCA_964250315.1 uncultured Kineosporia sp.
CGGGGGGGGGGGGGCGGTTTGCCGGAGACCCCCCACCGCGGCGGCGGGGGGCGGGGGGCGGGCCCAGAACAGCCGGCGGCCGGATGGTTGCAGAGGGGCCCGCAGGTGCGAGGTCAGGCTGCGGCCTTGGTCTCCCAGAAGATCTCCGCGATCTGGTCGATCCCGGCCAGCAGTTCGTCGGCCGCCTTCACGTCGAAGCTGCTCTTGGTCCCGCCCGGTCCGCCGCCGGCCAGCTTGGTGGTCTTGTTGAACAGCTCGTGCAGCTGGGGATACTTCTCGAAGTGCGGGGGCTTGAAGTAGTCCGTCCACAGCACCCACAGATGGTGCTTGACCAGGTCGCTGCGCTCTTCCTTGATCACAATCGCCCGGGCCTTGAAGGCTTCGTCGTCCGAACCGTTGTACTTCTCGATGATCGCTTTGACCGACTGCGCCTCGATCTTGGCCTGAGCCGGGTCATACACGCCGCAGGGGAGGTCGCAGTGGGCGCTGACCTCAGGTACCCGGGCGATATCGAGGAGACGCGAAAGCATCGTCACTCCTTTGCTCTGGGAAGGGTGCGGATCTCCGGCACCACAAGAACGCTACTCCGGCCCGGCTCGGTGGCGCGACGAGGTGACTGAGGTCGCCCGCTACTGCGAATGCTTGTCAGTCCGAGGGTGCAGGCGCCCGGGCCGCGGCCAGCATCGGGCCAGCACCACCGCCAGCTGACCTGCAGGTTCGATGGCGCCGAGCAGCCAGGAGTCCACTCCTTCGGCCGGGTTGTCCCGCTCCACCCACCAGCCGCCGTCCTGAAAGCTGACCAGCCGCTTCACCGCGATCGGGCGGCCGGGCAGCCGGACCACGACCAGGTGCCCCAGCCGGGCCCGGTGCGGCGCCCCGCGCACCAGCAGCAGGTCGCCGTCGCGGAGGGCCGGCTCCATGGAGCGGCCGCGGACCCGCACCAGGCTGAAGCCGAACATCGACGGCCCATGCGCCCAGGGGGCGGTGGTCAACGCCTGCACACTTTGTCACCTAGATCCGTTCTGATTGGGCTGTTCCCGTCACGAGTCGTCACTGCAAGTAGTGATTGATGGCCCGCAAGCGAGTGACAGGGTCGACTGGGTTGCGCCGGGGGGTTGTTCGGCGGAAGAGTCGCCCACGTCATATCGGATCTCTTTCCCCAGCGAAGGCTCATGGACGAGAATCTCACCGCCACGTCCGCATCACATCGAGAAGACTCCTTCGACATCGCCGTGCGCGGATACCACCGTGGCCAGGTGCAGGAGTACATGGCTCGCAGCGGCCAGCTGCTGAACACCCTGGAGCAGCACCTCCAGGTTGCCCGTGCCGACGTGGATCGGGCCAAGGCGGACGCCGATGAGGCGCGGGCCGAGACCGACCGGTTGCGCGCTGAGCAGGCTCAGGCCAAGCCGCTGCATCAGGAGGTCAGCTCGCGGCTGTCCCAGATCCTCAAGCTCGCCGCTGAGGAGGCCGATCAGGAACGCGCCACAGCCGAGGCCGAGATCGCCCAGCTCCGGACGGATTCGAGCGCTGAGGCAGAGCGAGCCATCGCTGAGGCCAGGGCTCAGGCCGAAGAGCTGATCACCAGCGCTCGGCGGACCGCTGAGCTGGAGCTGACCCAGGCCCGGGCCGAGGCCGACCGGGATCTGACCACCGCCCGGGAGGAGGCCAACCGGCTCCGCCTGGCCTCGGTTCGCCAGACCCAGAACCTGCTGGACGAGGCCCGCCGCCGCGCGGGCGCCGTCAACGAGGTCTCCAATCACCGGCTGGAAACGCTCACCGCGACCCACGGCGAGGCCGTGCTGCGGCTGGGCCAGATCCGCGATGTGCTGGCCGACCTGCTGGACCGGGACACCGCGGCCGGATCCCTGTCCGAGGTGGTCGAAGCGGTGCTGGCGCCGGGGCAGGATCTGCCCGAGGTCGAGGACGTCGAACTGGCCGAGGACGATGACCAGGCGCAGGATGCCGAGCCCGCGAACGAACTCGCCGGTGAGGCTCCGGGGCCCGATCCGCTCACTGATCCTCTGGAGGAACCCCTCGACGACGCGTCCGCCGTTGCCGATCCGGCTCGGAAAGACGACACGGCTCACCCGGGTGAGCTGGACGACGCCGAGCCCGAGCCGGTCGCGGCTCGCTCCGCCGACGGCGACCCGGCGATCGACCTGCGCGATCGTCGTCTGCGCAGCACGCCGGGGGAGCACACCCTGCCCCGGCGCTGAGGCCGGGTACTAGCGTCTGGCTCATGCTTGCCGCCTTCGCCGCTGCCGTCGATGAGAACGATCCGCTGGCTGGCCTGGTGGTCGGGCAGCGGCCGGAACCAGAGCTGCCCGCGGGCTGGGTCAAGGTCGCGCTGAAGGCGGGCAGCCTGAACCACCACGACCTGTGGAGTCTGCGGGGGGTCGGCCTGCCGGCTGATCGGCTGCCGATGATCCTCGGTTGTGACGGCGCGGGCGTGGACGAGGCGGGCAATGAAGTGGTCGTCCACGCCGTGATCAGCGACCCCGGATGGCCAGGTGACGAGACGCTGGACCCCAAGCGCTCCCTGCTGTCCGAGCGGTACCAGGGGACGCTGGCCGAGCAGGTGGTGGTCCCGGCTCGCAACCTGGTACCCAAGCCGGGCGGGCTCAGCTTCGAGGAAGCGGCCTGCCTGCCCACGGCGTGGCTGACCGCCTATCGCATGCTCTTCTCCCAGGCCGAGCTGCCGCCCGGCGCAACCGTTCTGGTACAGGGTGCGGGCGGCGGCGTTGCCACCGCGGCGATCGTGCTCGGCTCGGCGGCGGGCCTGCGGATCTGGGCCACCAGCCGGGACACCGCCAAGCGCGACCGCGCCCTGGAGCTGGGTGCCGAGGCGGTGTTCGAGACCGGTGCCCGGCTACCGCAGCGGGTGGACGCCGTACTCGAGACGGTCGGGGCCGCCACCTGGACCCACTCGGTGCGCTCGCTGCGGCCGGGCGGGGCGATCGTCATCAGCGGCGCCACGTCCGGCCCGAACCCGGAGGCGACCGAACTGAACCGGATCTTCTTCCTGCAGCTGCGGGTGATCGGCTCGACCATGGGTACCCGGGACGAGTTGCAGCGACTGATCCAGTTCATGGTCCTGAAGGACCTGCACCCGCCGATCGACTGCGTACTGCCGCTGGCTGATGCCCGGAAGGGCTTTCAGCGCATGCTCTCCGGTGAACACACCGGCAAGATCGTCTTCACCGTCTGACCCAGCTTCCACCGGCCACCTTCCCATCAACCTTCCCCTCGAGATCGCCAGCCTGGCCCGCGCAGGTGCGCTTCGCGCCGCACTTCTGTGGGCTGAGCTGAGGATCTTGGCGGACGGAGGGCGCATCGGCTCTAGGGCCGGGGGACGCCGAGCCACTCGTACCAGCCGTTGTGCAGGACCAGCCAGGCGATCAGCCCGTAGCCCGCCTGCCGAGGGTGTTCACCGTCCCCGGCGGCCAGGTCGGTCAGCCAGTCCTCGTGAGTGAGCAGCGGGGTGAAGGTGTCGACGAAGGGCACATCCCGGCGCCGGCAGACGTCGCCGAGCGTGCTGGACAGGTCCTCGATCATCGCGTTGCGGGCCGGATCGGCGGATGGCGGCGGGCCCACCACGAAACCAGGCAGCTGCCGAGAGGCCGCGTCGTCCAGCACGTTGGCCAGGTTGAGCCGGGACCGGGGGATCGACAGGCCGGCGTCCACATCCGCGTGCCCGAGCCCGATCACGACCCGGCCATCAGCCGGAGCGCCTCCCTGAGCGGCGCCGAACCGCAGCCGGCACTCCGGCCACCAGCGGCTGCCCAGGCCGGCCGACGTCTCGTGCGGCACGGCGAGGGTGTACACCGAGATCGGCGCCTCGTCCTGCGGCGTACGGGCAGCCACCCCGGCCCCCCCCCCCCCC
>CAXUFS010000259.1:0-2510 GCA_964250315.1 uncultured Kineosporia sp.
CGTCGTCGACGAGGCCAACACCTCCGGGCTGGGCCTGCCGACCGCGCTGGCCCGGGCCGATCGCCCGGCCCGGATCGCCGAGGCGCAGCAGCTGTCCGCGATCACTCACGACGATCCCCGCTGCACCGCCGCCTGCGCCGCCTACGTGGAGATCGCGGCGGAGCTCGTGGACGGCGCCAGTGTCGAGGACGCGGTGTGCTGCGGCCTGGAGATCTGTACCGAGCTGGCGGCCACCGCTGTGCAGGACGCGATCTGGCAGGGGGCCGGCCTGGACCCGGCCACCATGGCTGCGACCGGGCAGACGACCCTGCCGGACGCTGGCGGCGGCTATGTGCTGGATTCACTCAGCCTGGCCGTGGCGGCCCTGGGTGATGCCCGGCCGTTCCCGGACGTGCTGGCCGACATCGTCCGGCTCGGAGGGGACGCCGACACCAATGGGGCGATCGCCGGAGGCTTGCTCGGCTGCCGCGACGGTGCCGGTGCCATTCCGCCGTCCTGGGTGCAGAAGCTGCAGTTCGGAGCCGAGTTCACCGCGGCCGCGCCGCAGCTGCTGGCGCTGCGAGGGACAGCCTGAGTCGCCAGCTTGAGCTCTTGGGCTGAGCCCGGGCTCACGCCGGGGCGCGTACCCCGAGCACCTCGCGGCACTGGGTGACGTCCCGGGCCATCTGCTCGATCAGCGGCTCGACCCCATCGAAACGCAGGGTCGGCCGCAGTCGCTGTATGAACTCCAGCGCCACGCTCTGGCCGTACAGGTCCACCCCGGTCCGGTCCAGAACGTAGGCCTCAACCCGGCGGGAACTGCCGCCGAAGGTGGGATTGGTACCGATCGAGATCGCCGCGGGCCAGCGCTGCCCGGCCGCTCGCTGCGTTGGCTCAGACTGTTCGGGCAGCAGCCAGCCCGCATAAACGCCGTCCGCCGGGACCGCTTCCACGATTCCTGGCTCGAGGTTGGCGGTCGGGTACCCGAGCTCACGGCCGCGATGATCGCCGTGCACCACCGTGCCGGTGACCCGGTGCGGACGGCCCAGCACCTCGGCTGCGGCGGCCACATCACCGGCCGCCACCAGCTCCCGCACCCAGGTCGAGGACCAGCGGCGAGTCTCCCCGGCCCGGCCCAGGTCGGCCACCACGTGCACTCCGAAGCCGAGCTCGGCCCCGAGTTCGCGCAACGTGCCGACGTCGCCGGAATTGCGGTACCCGAAGCGCATGTCCGCCCCTACCACCAGGTCGCAGGCATGCAACGCTCCGGCCAGCACCTGCTCGGTGTACTCCCGGGGCGACAGCTGGGCCAGTTCCAGGGTGAAGTCCTGGACCAGCACGGCATCGATCCCGAACTGGGTCAGCAGGGCCACCTTGCTCGCCTGGGTGGTCAGCGGCTGGGGAGCTCGCTCGGGGAACAGCACGGCGATCGGGTGCGGCTGAAAGGTGATCGCCACCGACGTGAGGCCCTGGCTGCGGGCCAGGCCGGCCGTGGCCCGCAGGACGGCGTGATGCCCGCGGTGCACACCATCGAAGTTGCCGATCGTGACCACGGTACGGCCCAGATCGGCCGGAACCTGGTCCAAGCCGTCCCATCGCTGCACCTGGCTTCGACGCACAGGGGCAACTCTGCCAGGTGATCGAACGGCTGCTCCGCGCCCATCGCCGCTGTGCACCCGGCTCGCCCGGCCGGTGCGGGCACCGGGTGGTCAAGTTCAGTTGTTCGGGTGAGGTATTCAGTGTGCCTGGCATTGTTCCGATGTGATGAAATCAGCTCCGTCACGGCGAATCTCAGTAACCTCTGTGACTGAATGTGATTGGATAGTAACGTGCAGTCGAAAAGCAGCTCCGCGCCTGCAGCGAGTAACGGTTCGGCCACAGCTGGCCGGGCACCTCTCCTGACGGCGCAGAGCACCGCAGGCCGGTTCACGCACAACAGCGCCGGGGGATTCTGCTCCGTCTGCGGAGCGGTCTGGCCATGCGCCCGGGCCAGCGACGCCGAGCGCGCCGTACCCATGATGCGCCCCTCGCACCGCAGCTGACCTACTGGCTGACCTACTGGCTGACCTAGCGGCCGGCGGAGGGCGAACCCGGGCGATCCGTGCGCTGACCAGGCGCGGCACGGCAGAATCGCGCTGTGCGGCTGTCTCGCGGGGCCTGGCTCGTCGCCGGTGTTCTGCTCGCGGTTCTGATGATCTTCGCCGGTCGCTACGGGTACCACCGAGACGAGTACTACTTCATCGAGGCGGGCCGGCATCCGGCCTGGGGATATCCCGACCAGCCGCCCCTGGTCCCGCTGCTGGCCACGGCCTGGGACTGGCTGGTACAGGGCCGGCTGTGGCCCTTCCGGTTGTTGCCCGCGCTGGCCGTGGCCGGCGTGGTGCCGATCGGGGCCGCCACCTGCCGGGAGTTCGGCGGGGATCGCCGTGATCAGTTGTGGACGGCGATCGTGTCCGCGCTGTGTGCCTTCGCGGTGGGCCTGGGGCCCCGCGTGACGCCCACCCCCCTGGGAGAACAGCTTACCCCGGCGG
>CAXUFS010000259.1:2520-3876 GCA_964250315.1 uncultured Kineosporia sp.
GGCCCCGGGCCCCCCTCTTCTCGACCTCCACCTTCGTCTACCTGCTGACCGCGGCGGCGATTCTGCTGCTGATCGTCGCGCTGCGCACCGGCCGGCTGCGGGACTGGCTGGGCCTTGGGCTGGCCGCCGGGCTGGCCATGCAGTGCCAGACGCTGCCCGCGATCCTGCTGGCCTGCTGCCTGGCCGGGTTGTTGCTGGCCGGGCCCCGGCCGCCGCTGGCCACGCCCGGTCCCTACCTGGCCGGGCTGGTGTTCGCCGGGCTGGCTGCACCGAACCTGATCTGGCAGGCCGCCCACGGCTGGCCTCAGCTACAGGTCGCCGCCAACATCGCGGCCGGCCAGTCGACGTCCTCGGCTTCGCGCTGGCAGATCATCCCGTTCCAGCTGGTCATGATCGGCCCGATCCTCGGGGTGGTCCTGGTCAGCGGGATTCTCGCGCTGCTGCGATCCGAACGGCTGCGGCCGTTCCGCTGGATCGGGGTGGCGTACCTGCTGCTGCTGGTGGCGATCACGCTGATCGGGGGCAAGCCGTACTACGCCGACTCGCTGGTTCCCGCGGTGTTCGCGGCCGGGGTGCCGCCGTTGCTGGGCTGGTTCGGCGCCTCGCGCGGGCGCCGGGCGCTGGCCGGAGGGCTGGTGGCCGCGCACGCGCTGGGCACGGCGCTGATCTCGCTGCCGGTGGCCCCGCCCGGCTCGGCCGTCTTCGACGTGGCCAACGCCGTCAACCCCGACACCGGCGAGACGGTGGGCTGGGACCGGCTGACCGCGCAGGTCGCCCGCCTCGCCGCAGGCCGTGCCCGGCCCGGTCTGGTGGTGCTGACCCTGAACTACGGCGAGGCGGGCGCGCTGGAGCATGCTCGCCGCTCGGGAACCGTTCTGCCACCGGTCTTCTCCGGTCACAACGGGTTCGGGGAATGGGGTCCGCCGCCGTCTGGCACCAGCGCGGTGATCGCGGTTGGGGAGTTCTACCGGGACACCGAACTGGGTGCCTGGTTCAGCCGGTGCCAGCAGCTGGGCACCATCTCCACCGGAGTGGATGACGAGGAGGACGGCCAGCCGATCCAGCTCTGCACGGGCCCGCACGGTTCTTGGAGTCAGCTCTGGCCCCGGATCCAGCGCATCGGCTGACAGGATGCTCGGATGAGCTCGGACGATCTGCTGGCCAGCCTGCTGTCCGCCTTGGAGTCGCGGCCGGACGACGACACCCTCCGGCTGCACGTGGCCGGCCTGTTGCTGGAATCGGGCCGGGCCGCCGAGGCGCTCGGGCAGGTCGGCCAGGGGCTGGCCCGATCTCCTGGTCATGCCCAGGCGGTCGCGCTGCTGCAGCGGGCCACCGCGGCCCTGGCCGGGACACCAC
>CAXUFS010000260.1:0-3868 GCA_964250315.1 uncultured Kineosporia sp.
GCCTCGTTCGCCCCTGGCCGAGGTCTCGCAGCGCACGGGCGGCGTCCACGTCTCCGTCCCCCCCGCCACCACCGCGGCGGGCCGCTCCTCCCGGCTGGCGCTGTGGGCGCTGGTCACCCCGGTGATCCAGGTCGCCTATCAGCTGGGCCTGACTGACGCCGGTCCGGCCGTGATGGAACGGGTGGCCACCCGGCTGGACATGCACGCCGACACCTTCCGGCCTTCGTCCGACGCGTTCGTCAATCCGGCCAAGGGCCTGGCGCTGGAACTGTCCGGACAGATGCCGGTGGTGCTGGGTGATGGCGACGTCACCGGCGTGGCGGCGTCCCGGGCGGTGTCGATGCTGGCCCGGACGGCGCGGATCCCGGCCATGCGGGGGGCCCTGCCGGACGACGCCGGGGACGTGGTGGCCACCTTCGACGGGCCGCTGGCCGCCGGGCCGGATGACCTGTTCGCCGATCCCGAATTCGGCGACCCGGAGCCGGGTCCGCGGATGCGGCTGGTGCTGCTGCGGGATGCCCAGCCCAGTCCCGAGCATCCCGACGGGTCCTGGCTGGAGACCAGCCGCACGGCGGATGCGGTCAAGCTGACCGCGCAGGACGCCGGGATCCGGGTGACCGAGATCGCCGCCGACCCCGGCCATCCGCTGGAGCGGCTGGCCGACCTGGTCGCCCGGACCGACTTCGCTGCCGTCTATCTGGCTCTGGCCAGCGGCATCGATCCGCTCACCTCGCCGCACCTGGCCGATCTGCGCGACCGGACCCACTGAGTGTCCAGCGGCGGCGGCAACCGGGCGATCATCGCGGCGTTGTCGGCGAACCTGGGGATCGCAGCGATCAAGTTTCTGGCTTTTCTGCTGACCCGGTCGAGTTCGATGCTGGCTGAATCCATCCATTCGGTGGCCGACTCCGGCAACCAGGTGCTGCTCCTGATCGGCGGACGGCGGGCCAGCCGGAGCCCGACCGAGGATCATCCCTTCGGTTTCGGCCGGGCCCGGTTCCTGTACGCGTTCATCGTGTCGGTGGTGCTGTTCTCGATCGGGGGGCTGTTCGCCCTGTACGAGGCGTATCACAAGTGGCAGCACCCGGAGCCGATCGAGGACTGGCAGTGGGTGCCCATCGCGGTGCTGGTGGCGGCGATCGGAATGGAGTCGTTCTCCTTCCGGACGGCGATCAGTGAGTCGAATCCGTTGCGGGGCAACAAGTCCTGGTGGCGGTTCATCCGGGATGCCAAGTCCCCGGAGTTGCCGGTGGTGCTGCTGGAGGACTCGGCCGCGCTGGCCGGGCTGGTGCTGGCCCTGTTCGGGGTGGGGATGACACTGGTCACCGACGACGGGCGCTGGGACGCCGCGGGCAGCGGAATGATCGGACTGCTGCTGGTGGCGGTGGCGATCATCCTGGCCGTGGAGACGTCGTCGCTGCTGCTGGGTGAGGGTGCGGAGCCGGAGATGGTGATCGCGATCCGGCAGGCTCTGGCCGGGCCGGGGGTGGAATCGGTGATCCACCTGCGCACCATGTACACCGGTGCGGACGAATTGCTGGTCGCGGCCAAGATCGCGGTGATCCCGACCGAGTCGGCCAAGGAAGTGGCCGAAGCCATCGACCTGGCCGAAGCCCGGGTGCGCCGGGCCGTGCCCATCGCCCGGCTGATCTTCCTCGAACCCGATATCGCCCGGGCCGGAGAGCAGCCGGTCACCCCTTAGGGTGATCGCCGTGCAGCTGATCCATCAGGGCAAGGTCCGTGATCTCTACGCCGACGGCGACGAGCTGATCATGGTTGCCTCCGACCGGGTCTCGGTATACGACGTGGTGCTGCCCACGCTGATCCAGGACAAGGGCCGGGTGCTGACCGCGCTGTCGCTGTGGTGGTTCGAACAGCTGGCCGACCTGGTTCCCAGTCACGTGATCTCGGCCACCGACGTACCGGGGGAATTCGCCGGGCGGGCGATCCGCTGTACCCGGCTGGCCATGGTGCCGGTGGAGTGCATTGCCCGCGGTTATCTGACCGGCCTGGGGCTGCGGGAGTATCAGCGCCACGGCGCCGTCTCCGGCGTCCGGCTGCCGCCGGGATTGGTGGATGGCTCCCGGCTCGACGAGCCGATCTTCACCCCCACCACCAAGGCGCCGGTGGGCCAGCACGACGAGTTCATGGACTACGCCGAAGCCGCCTCGGCGGTGGGCCCGGGGGTGGCCGAGCAGATCCGCGAGCTGACACTGGCGGTGTATCGGCGGGGCGCTGACATCGCTCACCAGCGGGGAATCATCATGGCCGACACCAAGCTGGAGTTCGGGCAGGACGCGGACGGTGTGATCACCCTGGCCGACGAGGTAATGACCCCGGACTCGTCCCGGTTCTGGCCGCTGGACAGCTGGGCTCCCGGTGGCCCGAACTTCTCGCTGGACAAGCAGTTTCTGCGGGACTGGGCCAGCGGCACCGCGTGGGACAAGCGCTCGCCCGCGCCGGAGATCCCGGCCGAGATCGTGGCCGCCACCCGGCAGCGATACCTCGACGTCTACCAGCGCCTCACCGGTACCCCCTTCGACTGACCACTGGCCGGTTCGGCGCGGCGAGTCGAGATGCGGTGGCCCTCCGGCATCTGCTTCCGCCAGGTTGACCGGGTGGACGACGTGATGGCTGCTGCGCTGGCCGGGCTGATCGCCGGCCTCGCTGTGGCGATGCCGCTGGGGGCGATCGGCACGCTCCTGATCAATGAGGGTATGACGGCATCGGCACTACGCCGGCCGTTGTGGCGGGTGGCCGGTCGATTCGTCGGCCTGACCGCGCTCAATCCGGCCACCGCCATCCACTTCGTCGCTCTGGCCGCGGGTCTGGGTCATGCGCTCGCTGGTGCCCAGCGGGCCGTCGCCTTCGTTTTCGCGGTGTTCACGGCGTCCATCGCCTGGCAACTGGTGCTGGCCGGCTTCGGCACGCTGGCCGCGGCTCGGCTGCCTGCCCGGGCCCGCCAGATCACCGGCCTGCCTGGATATCTGGTAGTGCTGGCCTGCGCTGCCCGGCTGGCCCTCTCGTGACCGGCCGGGCTTTGCTAAACTGGCCCGGTTCCGGCGCAGGTGATGCCGCTGGCCCAGAGGGGCCGTGCCGGGTCGAGTAGCACGGTTGTTCCGTGCCTGCTCCCCACATGCCAAATCACCGAAAGGCTGACATGTCATTCGCATTCAAGGTCGCTGACCTCGCCCTGGCCGAAGCTGGCCGTCACGAGATCCGGCTGGCCGAGCACGAGATGCCCGGACTGATGGCGCTACGCGCCGAGTTCGGCCAGAGCAAGCCGCTCACCGGCGCCCGGATCACCGGGTCGCTGCATATGACCGTCCAGACCGCGGTCCTGATCGAGACTCTGACCGCGCTCGGGGCGCAGGTCCGCTGGGCCTCCTGCAACATCTTCTCCACCCAGGACGCCGCCGCCGCGGCGGCGGTGGTCGGCCCGCACGGGACGGCTGAGAACCCGCAGGGTGTCCCGGTCTTCGCCTGGAAGGGCGAGACGCTGGCCGAGTACTGGTGGTGCACCGAGCAGGTGCTCGACTGGGGCCAGTCAAACGGCCCCAACATGATCCTGGACGACGGCGGTGACGTCACGCTGCTGGTGCACAAGGGCGCCGAGTTCGAAACCGCGGGTGCGGTCCCGGAGACGACGCAGGACGACAGCGAGGAGTACGCCGTCATCCTCGGCGTGCTGCGCGAGTCGCTGAAGAACGACCCGAAGCGGTTCACCACGATCGCGGCCAGCATCAAGGGCGTGACCGAGGAGACCACCACCGGCGTGCACCGGCTCTACGAGATGCAGCGCGCGGGCACCCTGCTGTTCCCGGCGATCAACGTCAACGACTCGGTGACCAAGTCGAAGTTCGACAAC
>CAXUFS010000261.1:0-3866 GCA_964250315.1 uncultured Kineosporia sp.
ATCAGCGGGAGCGCGACCCAGAACAGGGGGTGCAGGCCGTGGTTGTGGTTGAACGGGCTGGTGAGTGTCCCGGCGAGGACGCAGCCGGCGGCGACGACCGGCAGCCTGGGGGCGAGACGGTCCCACGCGCCGGGGAACGCCCGCAGATCACGGTGCACCCGGGCCAGCAGGACCACGTTCAACAAGACATCCGCCGCCAGCGTGGCGAGCGGGTGCCAGCCGCCTAACACGACCAGCGGGACGATGACAGCGCTCATCGCGTACAGCCACAGGCACGACCCGACCCGGCCGAGACGAGTCGTCAGGTAGTCGCTCACCGGGAACCACCGCCAACGGGCTCGCGGCTGGTCAGATGCGCGGTGCGCTGCGCCACCTCGTCTAGCTCGGAGTACAACAGGGCCGCCGCGTCCCGGGCCGTCATGAGCCCGGCCAGGGATCGCGGCAGATCCTCTTGCCGCCCCTCCGCGTCGACCCCGACTAGGCCTTTGTGGCCGCGCTTCTGCAGCCAGCGCCCGGCCTGCTCCAAAGCCTGCTGAAGTCCCTGCACGGTCCGGGCCGACTGGAGGACTGTGTCGAACACGTCGGACGGCCACTCGTAGCCGTCGAGACTGTTCCTGATCGTCTGCTGGTTGATCGCCCGGATCGCCTCGAAGGCCTCCCCGGCAAGTTGCGCCGGGGTCGGCTTCCGTACCGCGCTCACCGGTTCGCCCCTCTCCAACGGCAGGGGTACTCGCCGACAGCGGTCAGCGTTCCGTCGCCCCAGGTGGTGACGTCCGAGGCGGTCCCGGTCGAGTAACAAACCCGCTCGACCTTCACCACCCGATCGGCTGGCTTCAGCGGAGTTCCAGGCTGACTGGTCAGCTGCGGGAACAACGCGGCCACCGCCAGCGCGATCGGCACCACCACGGCCGCGAACACAGCGACCAGGCCGACAGCCGCATCACCCGCATCGGCCAGCCGCTCAGCCTCACCGGCCGTGCTGACCGCGAAAGCGGCGGCCACGGCCCCGGATCCGGCCTGGTCGCCTTTCGCCGCCTCGGCTGGGACAACAGCCGCGATGGCCTTGTCCCCATCGGCGGCGGCGAACCGGTTGCGGCGCCGGTCGCCCGACACGGTGATGACCACCGCAGCGACCACCAGGACGGGCGCCAGAGCCGCCAGCAGGAGCCCGGCCAGCCCAGCCCCGGCCCAGATGCCGGAAGCCCCTGCGATGGCCGCCAGCACCGCTACCGCAAGCAGGACGACGGACAGATCGATCAGGCCCGCATCGGCACGCAGCGGGCCTCTCTGGGCACTCACCGGGCACCGGCCAGGCGAGCAGTCACAGCGGCGGCCAAGGCGAGCAGGTCCCGCTTGTCCAGACCGTCGACCACCGCCGACCACGACGGGACCGGCTCACAGGCCGGGAGTCCCGCCTGCGCGAGCAGTTCCGCCAGCGCCGCCATCAACACCGCCGCGACCGACACCGGCATGGTCAAGGTGGGAGGCGTGTCCGCGATGATCGCCGCGCCGCCCGGGCGGTCACTGAGCCACACCCCGCCGACCGGTGTCTCGATCGGCTCCGAGTAGCAGGGGCCGTTATGGCGACGACTTGGCGCGGCGCACCACGGCGCGTGCGAGGGCGGCTGAGAGGAATAGATACGGGTTTCAAGGATGATGCTCATGGGTCCGGGTCTCCTCCGGGTCCAGGCCCTCGGCTGGTGTGCTTACCCGCCGGGGGCCACCTGGTTTTGGAGATCCGCTAAAGCCTGTGCACGTTGTGCACGATGTGTGCACTGACTCGGCGGACCTTAGGCGCAGCCGGTGTCATGAACCGGCCTCGCATCAAGGCCCTGACCTGCTGTTAAGTCCCTGAAGGTAACTACCGATCACTGGACGGCACGGAGTCCGCCACATTCGTCATGCAGTAGGGCCATCCGGAACCGGCCGGAGCGCCGGCCTGCGTCACGTCGGTGCGGCAATCGATGCGCTGATCATGGCCAAACCTGCGCGCTAGCCCCCTTTTGGCGCTGATCATGAAAGAAGTTGCGCGATCAGCGCATAGGGTGAGCCGGCGTGGCCGTCACCCGCGTGCTGATGATCGCCCACGGCGCGACCGGAGCCACCCGGGCGGCCCGGTTCCCCCAGGACGAGCCGCTCGAACCGGGCGCCGAGCGGGCTGCCCGGCAGCTGGCCGTGGCACTTCCGCTGAACCCCGGCCGGGCCACCGCGCTGACCGGCCCAGAAATGCGTTGCCGTCAGACCGCCCAGCTCCTGCAACTCAGCCAGCCCGCGACCGATCAGGCACTGGCGGACTGGCAGGCCGGGGACTGGACCGGCCGAACGCTGGACGAGCTGGCCGCTCAACAGCCCGGCGGCGTCCAGGAATGGCTCGAAAACCCGCACGCCCGGCCACATCACGGCGAGAACCTGACTGAAGTGATCAGCCGTGCAGGCCGATGGCTGGATGAGCGAGACCAGGACCGGGTGATCGCGGTGACCCACCCCGCCCTGTTACGGGCCGTAGCGGTGCACGCGCTGCAAGCGCCTCCGAGCAGCTTCTGGCGGATTGACGTGCCGCCGCTGAGCACCCTGCTGGCCAGTGGCGAGCCCGGCCGCTGGTCGGTGCGCCTGCACTGACCAGGGAGCACGGTCACAGCCCCGCCGGTTAAAGAATCGGCCGTCACTTTCCGATGTGGCACTTTGTGGGCTACTCCGATCAGGCGACGACGCGCGGCGGCGTTCAGCGTGGCGGAGAGGCTCGCACGTACGACTTCCGCAGGCCCGTTCGCTTGGCGCGCGAGGACTCCCACCTGCTCAAGGTCGCGATGCAGACCTTCGGCAGGCAGGCCACGACCGTGCTCACGACCGGCCTGCGGGCCCTGTCCCACCTGAGCCTGAACCAATTGGAGGAGATGAGCTACGACCAATTCCTGAGCGGACTGCCCGAAGCGAGCGTCACTGCTGTGATGTCCCTGGAACCACTGCAGGGAAAGGCCCTGCTGAGCATCGATCTGACCAGCCTGCTGACCATGATCGACCACTTGCTCGGCGGTCCCGGCGGCGACGATCAGCCCAGCCGCCCGCTGACCGACATCGAGCAGGCACTCGTCCGGCATCTGTTCGCACGCGTGCTGCGCGAACTGTCCTACGCATTGGAGCCGATCACGCATACCACCCCCGCGCTGCTGGCCCTGGAGAGCAACCCACAGTTCGTCCAGGCCGCTGCCGCCACGGACCCGGTCGTCGTCTCGCGCATGCAACTGACCATTGGTGAGCGAGTGGCGAGCTGCGACCTGTGCCTGCCCTACGCCATGCTCGCCCCCGCCCTCGAGGTGGTCGCCCGGCGCAAGGACAACGCCAACGAGGCCCAGCTGCGATCGATGGCGGCGGCCCGGACCCAGCAGCGGCTCACCGACGTCGAGGTGGACGTGTCGGTCCGGTTCGATCCGATCCGGCTCCCGTCGTCACAGATCGGCCGGCTCTCGATCGGGGATGTGATCAACCTCGGGCACAAGACCTCCCGCCCGCTGGCCGTGACGGCAGCAGCCAGCACGTTCGCGATGGCGGTACCAGGTTCATCCGGTCAGAAGCTCGCCGCCCTGATTGTGGCCACGCCATGAGCGCCATCAGCGCCCGGGCCGGCCACCAAGCCTAAGGATTCAGTCAGATGTCGTTCTCCGCTTCGCCTATGGTGCCCGGACCACGGTCCGGTGACGCCGAGGACTGGGCTGCCATCGCCCAGGCAGCGCTGAGTGCGGTCAACGACGGCCTGTCCCAGATCCCCGCGCCCACCCCGCTGACCCCCGGTCAGCCGATCGCCGACGTCGCCTCCGCCCAGCTGCCCGATCCGGCTGGCACCGCGATCACCGCACTGGTCACTGGCA
>CAXUFS010000262.1:0-3862 GCA_964250315.1 uncultured Kineosporia sp.
GCCCTGGCCGGGCTGGTGGCGGTGGCCGGATGGCCCGCGGCGCCCCGGCCGGTCAGCGCCGGGGAACTGCTGCCCGAACGGCTGCTCAGTGGTGACGAAAGCGCCCGGCAAGCCCTGCTGGAGCAGATCTACCAGCCGCTGCTGGCGGCGTCCCCCCAGGTTCTGGAGACCGCAGCGGCCTACCTGGACGGCGGCGGTTCACTGGAACGAACCGCCCGCACCCTGTTCGTACACCCCAATACGGTCCGGTATCGGCTGGCCCGAGTGAGCGATATCACCGGGCTGAACCCCACCATCTCGCGCGAGGCCTACACGTTACGGATAGCTATCACCGCAGGCCGCCTGGGCATCGTCCCGCCCTCGCCTTACTCATGAGTAGCGGCATTTGTAGAATAGCTACAAGAACCAGGCCCAATTCTCCGTCGGCCGCACGGCTGCGAGAAGACGCTTGTCCGGGTGAGCCTGCTGAGGTGCTTGTTGTTGTTGCTCCCGGACAGGGCGCCCAGACCCCGGGCTTCCTCGCTCCCTGGCTCGAGCTGACCCACGTGCCCGACCGGCTCGGCTGGTTGTCAGCCGTTGCAGGTATCGATCTGATCAAGCACGGCACGACGTCCAGTGCCGAGACCATTCAGGACACCGCACTGGCTCAGCCCCTGATCGTGGCGGCTGGCCTGGTCAGCCTGCTGGAGCTGTTCCCGCATCCGGTAGACGCCTATTCCGCGGTCGGAGCCGGAGCGGGCCACTCGGTCGGCGAGATCACCGCAGCCACCGCGGCCGGAGTGATCAGCGCCGAGCAGGCCATGGTGCTGGTCAGCGAGCGCGGACGGGCGATGGCTGAGGCCTCCGCGGCGCAGCCCACCGGGATGAGCGCCGTCCTGGGCGGCGACGCCGAGGAGGTCGCCCAGGCGATCGGCGCGCATGGCTTGATCGCCGCCAATGTCAACGGGGCAGGCCAGATCGTCGCCGCGGGTCTGCTCAGCGATCTGGCCGCGTTCAAGCAGGCCGCCCCAGCCAAGTCGCGGGTGATCCCACTGCGGGTGGCGGGTGCATTCCACACCGGGCACATGGCTCCGGCCACCGGAGCCTTGCGCCGGCTGGCCCGCTCGGTCAGCACCCACGACGCCCGGGTACCGCTGGTCTCCAACCGCGACGGAACGGTGATCCACGATGGCCGCGAAGTGATCCGCCGGATCGTCAGCCAGATCAGTAACCCGGTTCGCTGGGACCTGTGCATGGAGGCCTTCGCCGACCTCGGTGTCACCGGCCTGATCGAGATCCCGCCGGCCGGCACTCTGGCCGGGCTGGCCAAGCGTGCCCTGCCCGGCGTCGAGATTGTCGCGCTGAAGACGCCGGATGACCTGGATGCGGCCCGCGATCTGGTCCGGCGGCACGGCGGTACCGCGGAGATGGCTCAGGCACCGGCCTGGCGGCTGCTGGTCTCGCCCACCAAGGGCATGGTGCATCGGACCACCGCCGGCGGTGCCTCGATCGAGGACGGCACCTACCTGCGTCCCGGCACCCAGGTGGCACTGATCGAAGGACGCCGCGAGCGGCATCCGGTCCGGGCCAACCATGGCGGCACCGTGGTGGAATGGCTGGTGGAAGAGGGCGATCCGGTGGTACCCGGTCAGCCTCTGCTACGCATGCTCCCCGAGGCAGCCACCGCGTGACCAGCCCCAGCACGTCCAGCCCGGCCCTGACGCCGTCGCGCGGTGGCGGCTACGCCCGGATCGTCTCGGTGGGGAGCTACCGGCCGCCGCGGGTGGTCACCAATGACGAGATCTGCCAGGTGCTGGATTCCTCGGACCAGTGGATCCGGGAACGGACCGGCATCGTCACCCGCTACTTCGCCGAACCGCACGAGACGGTGATCGACCTGGCCGTGCCCGCCGCCCAGGCCGCGCTGGACCGGGCCGGACTCGCCCCCGGCGACGTCGATGCGATTCTGGGCGCGACCGTCTCGCACCTGCAGCAGATGCCCGCGGCCGCGGCCGCGCTGGCGCATCGGCTGGGAGCCACCCCGGCCGCCGCCTTCGACATCGCCGCAGCCTGCGCCGGGTTCCCGCACGGCATCGCGCTGGCCGACGCCCTGATCCGGGCCGGGACCGCGGCCAACATCCTGGTCGTCGGTACCGAGAAGTACAGCGACATCACCGATCCGGCCGACCGCTCCACCGCGTTCATCTTCGGCGACGGCGCGGGCGCGGTGGTGGTGTCCTCCACCGGTGAACAGGGGGAACCGGGGATCGGCCCGACGGTCTGGGGATCGGACGGCTCCCGCTGGGAGCACATCACCTCCGGCTCCTACGCCGGCGTCCGCTCGCATCTGGTCGCGGGGGGGCCGGCCTTCCCGCCCGCTGCGGCGCCCGGGCCCGGCTTCGGCACCGGCTTCGACATCGGCTCCGATGTCAGCGCCGAGATCACCGCCGAGATGAACACCGGTGAACCGGAGCTGGACGACCCGCCGGCCTGGCCCACCATCCGGATGCAGGGCCAGGCGGTGTTCCGCTGGGCGGTGTGGGAGATGGCGCCGATCGCACGCAAGGCCCTGGACGCCGCCGGCGTTGCCGCCAGTGATCTGGCGGCCTTCATCCCGCACCAGGCCAATGTGCGGATCATCGACTCGCTGGCCAAGCAGATCGGTCTGCCGTCCAGCGTCGCCATCGCCCGGGACATCGTGGTGGCCGGCAACACGTCCGGCGCCTCCATCCCACTGGCCATGGACGCCCTGCTCGAGCAGCATCCGGACCTCTCCGGCGGGCTGGCCCTGCTGATCGGGTTCGGAGCCGGCCTGAGCTACGCCGCACAGGTCGTCCGCCTGCCCTGACCTTCCGGCCCCTTTGAACCCCCGCGCTGTTCCCGGTGCGGCAGCAACACCATCCAAGCAAGAACGCCCGATCAGAAGGAGAGAGCAACCCATGGCCCTCAGCCAGCAGGAGATCCTCAGCGGCCTGGCCGACCTGGTGAACGAGGAGACCGGGATTCCGGCCACCGACGTCACGCTGGAGAAGTCTTTCACCGAGGATCTCGACATCGACTCGCTGTCGATGATGACCATCGTGGTGAACGCGCAGGACCAGTTCGGAGTGGAGATCCCGGACGACGAGGTCAGCAAGCTGAAGACCGTAGGCGATGCGGTGACCTTCATCAGCAACGCCAGCCAGACCGCGGGCAAGAGCTGATCCAGATGTCCGCTTCCCGGCAGATCGCGATCACCGGCCTCGGTGCCACCACTCCGCTGGGCGGGGACGTCGCCAGCACCTGGGACGCCGCGCTCGCGGGCGTCTCAGGTGCGCGGCCCCTCGATCCGCAGTGGCTCGCGCGATACCAGCTGCCGGTGACTTTCGCGTGCACGCTGGCCCAGCCGGTGTCGGAGGTGCTGAGCCGGCCAGAGACCCGCCGTTTGGATCCCAGCGGTCAGTACGCGCTGGTCGCCGCCCGGGAGGCCTGGGCCCACGCCGGATCGCCCGAGGTCGAACCCGAGCGGCTGGCGGTGTGCGTGGCATCCGGCATCGGCGGCGTGCAGACCCTGCTCACCGCCTACGACACGCTGAACGAGAAAGGTCCGCGGCGGATCCTGCCGCTGACCATCCCGATGCTGATGCCCAACGGCCCGGCCGCCTACATCGGGATCGAGCTGGGCGCCCGGGCCGGAGTGCACACGCCGGTCTCCGCCTGCGCGTCCGGGTCCGAGGCGATCGCGCAGGGCGCCGAGCTGATCCGCCGCGGGCTGGCCGACGTGGTGGTGTGCGGCGGCACCGAGGCAGCCATCCACCCGCTGCCGATCGGCGGATTCGCGGCCATGCAGGCGCTGTCCACCCGCAACGACGATCCCAAGACCGCATCGCGCCCCTGGGACAAG